>JAVBNC010000017.1:0-56801 GCA_031551765.1 Desulfovibrionaceae bacterium | reverse complement strand
CGCCGGGCGAGCGCGGGATCAGCCCCGTCCAGCACGGAGTGCAGGGAGATAATTTCCGCGTCGCGCTTAAGAACCTCGAAACGGGTGCGGATTTCATGGATGCGGTCGTATATGGTTTCCAGCTTGGTGGCCTTGTCCACTACGTGCTCGGGCGTGGTCACCTTGCCGCAGTCGTGCAGCCAGGCGGCCAGCTTGGCCTCTTCCCAGCCGTCCTCGTCCAGAACGAAGCTTGCAAGCGGGCCCTCCTTCGCCTCGCAAGCCGCTTCCAGCAGCATCTGGAAAATGACGGGTACGCGCTGGCAGTGCCCGCCGGTATAGGGCGACTTGGCGTCAATGGCCCCGGCCAGAATATGGATCAAAGCGTCGCGCAGGTTGTTCTGCCCTTTGATCAGACGCTGGTTTTCCAGGGCAATGGCCGCCAGCGCGGCAAAAGCCTCCATGAAGCGCACCTCTTCGTGCTTAAAGCCGTTCGCTTCGGCGCGCACTCGCTTGAAAAGCGCCAAAGAGCCAATATGCTCGCCCATACGGTCATGCAGAGGCAGGCACACCACATCCACCCTGTAAACTGCGGGATCTTCGAACCCCGGCGCCAGTTGTTCCAGGCAACTACGGGGGTCTTCACGGGAAATGGATGTCTGCATAACCATATCCTGGGTCAACGCCTGGTATACGGGCAGCGCCATGCTCAGATTCTGGCCGCGCATAAAGGAACAGACGCGCTTTTTGCCCTTGAAAACCCAGCAGACGCTCCCTTCGTCCGGGACGATCTTTTTCTCTTCATCCAGCAGGGCCACCAGCCCCCCGTCAGCCTTGACCAAAGGCAGAATCTCCACCAGCAGACGCTGCAGCAGGGCATCAAAGTTACGCTCGCTGCTGAGGGTTTGCGTGATGGTCAATATTTGCCTTATGGTTCCCTGCAGGCGGTTCATACTCCCGGCCAGCGCCTGAAGTTCCGGAAGCTCCTGGCTGACATCGCACTCCCCGTTGCGCATGAACCCGGGCAGATCCCCGGCCTGCTCGGCCAGTGAGTGGAAGGGGCGGAACATGCGGCGTGCCGCGAACCAAACAAGCGGCACGGAAAAGAGCAGCACGCCGCCCATGCCCAGGAGGGAGTAGAACAAAAATGTCATGCCGTCGGCGTGCAAATCCTCCCAGGGAATGGCCAGTAAAACGGCGGTATTTACTCCGTGAGCCTCAAACGCTTCTAAAACGACCTCCCATTCTTTTCCGTCCACGCGCATGCTGTCGCTCAGGCTCTGCTTGTTTCTCAGATACTCGTTCGCCACCTTACGCATAACGGGCTTTAGGTCGTCCACAGTGCGCAGCCTGGTTTCACCGGCGTCTTGCTCAATTATGCCGCTCGCTGCGGCAACCAGGGTACCGTCGGATTGGATAAGGGCCAGGCGCGCGTTGGGGGTTGGCAATTCTTGCACAAGAAAGTCGGAAAGGGCGGCCAGCAGTATATCCGCCCCCACCACGGCTTTGCCGTCGGAGCTTTTCCGGGAGAAAGCCATGGCCGGCTCTCTCGTGCCCCACAAAAGGCGAGGGGTGGTTTGTGTCTGCCCCTCGTGACTCATGGCTTGGCGGTACCACTCCTGAACGCGCGGATCGAAGCTCGAAGCGGACCCGGCCGGCCGGCGCGCAAGGATGTGCAGCTTGGTGTCATAGAACAGTTCGTCAGCTTCGCCCCCGGGAGTGCTGGAGCTGGCGTGCACCACCAGAAACGCGGCCTCCGGCGGAACGTTGTGGGCTTGGCGTTCGGTTTCCGTGCCCAGTTTATGCGCCAGAAAAAAAGAGCCGTCCGCATGCCCTACGTAAAGGCTGGACAACACGGGGGTATTGTTCAGAAGACTCTTCAGTACCGGCAGAAACTGGAGGCGCTTTTCCTTGCTGTCGAATGTGGGCAGCGGACCTTGAGATAATGGGTCCAACATGGCCTGTATGGGCTGGTGCATCACTTGCACAACCTCATTCCTGACCAGGGCCGTGGTATATTTGACCTGATCCTTGATACTGGCGGTGGTGACGGCAACCACCATGCGATAGCCTATTAGAGCCAGGATAAAACCGGTCAGAACCATAACCACCGTCACCAGCACACCAAAATGTCCCCTAAGCCCAAGTTGCCGGGGTACTCTGTTTTTTGCGTGGGAGGCAGGCATATGTATCCCTTCTTTACAGTTTCTCCGTTATCTACGCCGGGACGGCAGCAAAATGCATTTGTCCTCATATAAGCTGTAACACTTTTTTGGAGATACAACCAGATGTCGCGCAATTTTTTTATTAACTCTTTACGGGAGGACCGGAAAATTTTCCCTGTTTCCGGGGCGAAAATTTTCCGCTGACAATTCTTCAATTTTATGGAATTTTTTTTGAGGATGAAGCGTGGCCGAAAGGCCCGCTGATATTTGAAAGACTATATGCCCGGGCCAATTTCCGTTTCGCCCGCCTGTCATGCCTGTTGCCCTTGGAGTTTGCCATGTTCAACGCTTTTCTGCCCAAAGGGGCGCCCTTTTTCGAGCTGCTGCAGCAGCAGAACGCCATACTCTGCACCATGACCGCCGCCCTGGCGGAAATTTTTGAAGACCAGCCCGGCACGGACGGGGACGCCCTGCGCCAGAAAATATCCGACCTGGAGGCGGAAGCGGACCGCATCCATATCGCCGTCACCAGGCACCTTTCGCAGACCTTCATCACCCCCATAGACCGCGAGGATATCCTGCACATCAACAAAGCCCAGGAAGAGGCCATTGACCTGGTGTGCAACCTTTCCAGCCGCTTCAATCTGCTGGAACTCAGCCCGGCGCTGCCGCCCATGCTGGAGCTGGGCCGGGCCCTCAACCCCATGACCTGCCTGACCGGATCCATGCTGGAAGGGCTGGCCCATAAAAAGGACAGCCACAACACCACGGAATTCCGCAAACTGCGCGCCGACTGTGAAATGCTGCTCCGCCAGGGCATACGGACGCTGTACGACTTTGAAGGCTCAGTGGAAGCGCCGATGGTGCTGCACATCGTCAAATGGACCCGGGGCTACGACCGCATGGAAGCCGTGGTGGAGCAGATCGTGCTGCTGGCTGAGACCATTGAAGAAGCGGTCCTGAAAAATGTTTGATATCCCCCTGCTGCTCATCCTCATCGTTACAGCCGCGCTGGTCTTTGACTTCACCAACGGCGCGCACGACTGCGCCAACGCCATAGCCACCGTGGTTTCCACCAAGGTGCTCACCCCGCGCACGGCGGTCACCATTGCGGCGCTGCTCAACCTTTTGGGCGCGCTTTTGGGCACGGAGGTGGCCCAGACCCTGGGCAGCGGCATTGTGCGGCCGGACGTGGTCAGCGGCAGCCATATTCTGGTGCTGGCCGCGCTGGCCGGGGCCATAGCCTGGAACAGCATCACCTGGTATTTCGGCATCCCCTCCTCTTCCTCCCACGCGCTCATCGGCGGGCTGATGGGCGCGGCCTTTGCCCATGCCGGGGCTGACGCGCTGAACGGTCTGTCCATCGTCAAAAAAATCATCGTGCCCCTGTTCGTCTCTCCCCTGGCAGGGTTCGCCATGGGCCTGCTGCTCATGGGCGGCATCAGCATCGCTTTTTTCCGGGTCAACCGGCCCTTTGTAAACCGCTTTTTCAGAAAGTCGCAGATCGTCTCGGCGGGCGTCATGGCCCTTTCCCACGGCCTGAACGACGCCCAGAAAACCATGGGCATCATCACCCTGGCCCTGGTCATTTTCGGCAGGCTGGAAGCGGTGCACGTGCCCCTGTGGGTCAAGCTGGCCTGCGCCCTGGCCATGGCCGCCGGAACGGCCGTGGGCGGCTGGAAGATTGTGAAAACCATGGGCCACAAAATTTTCAAGCTGGAGCCGGTGCACGGCTTCGCGGCGGAGACGTCCGCCGCGCTGGTTATCGGCTGCGCTTCCATGGCGGGCGCGCCCATCAGCACCACGCACACCATCACGGCCTGCATTTTCGGGGTGGGTTCCACCAAACGCTTGTCCGCCGTGCGCTGGGGCATAGCCGGGAACCTGCTTATCGCCTGGGTGCTGACCATCCCGGCTTCCGGCGCGGTGGGCGCCCTGTGTTTCTGGCTGCTGGAAGGGCTGGGCGCGCTTTTTTAAGCACCGGGGGAAGATTATGGATGTTCCCGGCACGACCATCCGCTTTGCCCGGCCGGAAGATGCCACCCTGATCCTGGCCTTCATCAATGAGCTGGCCGCTCACGAAAAGCTGGGCCACGAAGTGGCGGCCACAGAAGAGTTGCTGCGCGAATGGCTGTTCGTGCGCAAAACCGCCGAAGCGCTGATCGCGGAATGCCAGGGCGAACCCGTGGGTTTTGCCCTGTTTTTCCACAACTTTTCTACGTTTCTCGGAAAAGGCGGCATCTACCCGCGGGAACGCTGCCGCAGTCTCGGCATCGGCAAGGCCTTGCTGAAAAAGCTGGCCGCCATTGCCGTGGACAGGCAGTGCGGCCGTCTGGAATGGTGGTGCCTGGACTGGAACACCAGGAGCATCGGCTTCTACCTCTCGCTGGGAGCGGAAGCCATGAACGACTGGACGGTGTACCGCATCAGCGGCGAAACGCTGCCGGAACTGGCGCGCTGAAACACACGCGGCTTTCTATGCGGGAGGCATGATCATGAAGAAGTACGTTCCGGTTTTTATTCTGGTTCTGATCCTGTTTTCAGCGGGCGGGGCTTTGGCGGCGGAACCCGCCAAAGAAACGGCGTCCATCAGCTCCACGGCCCTGCGGGCCGCCTTTGCCGAAAACCAGACCGCCGCGGAACAGCGTTATCTGGGGCAGACCGTGGTGGTCACGGGCGTGGTGCTTTCCACGGGCATGAGCGTGTACCTTACGCCCAATGTGGTACTCTCCGACAAGGAAAACGGGCCGGTGCAGATCATTTGCGTGCTGCCCCGCGCGGACACGCCCAAACTCTCCGGCTTCAAGGCCGGGCAGAAGGTGGCCCTGAAGGGGCGGGTATACCGCCTTTCAGAGCGCGGGGTGGTGCTCAAAGAATGCGTGGCTGTGGAATAGCGGCCGGAACGGGCGTTAGCCTTCTTCCGCTTCCGCCGCCTCTTTGGCCGCTTTTTCTTCCTGCTTCCGGTGCATTTTCCCGGCGTGGTAGAAAATGAACACGGACAGGGAGGCCAGGCCGGCGGAAAAATAGTTGGAGGCCGAAGGCTCTTCCGCCATTATGATCAGGGCCATGAAATACACGGTCAAGATGGAACTGAAACAAACTAAAACGGTATACACGGTACGCATGCGCTTCTCCGGGACAAACTGTTCGGCCGCACCATAACGTTGTCCCTGCCCGAGGGCAAGACCGACGAAAACGCGAAGCTTACTCCGGTCCGCAGAACGGAAAGCGCGTCCTTTCCGGCCCACGCAGCACGGGCTTGCCTATGCTGCGCGCAATGGCCTTCAGCAAGCCCATGAACACCAGGCTGTGCAAAGGCGAAACCGCGTGCCAGTAGGCCCGGCCCGGCAGACCGCGCGGCCGGAAATAGAGGCTGAGCACCAGGTCCGTGCCGCGTTCACCCATCTCTTGGGGCGAGCCTTGCGGGTTGACGCGCAGGTCCAGCAGGCCTTCGCCCGGCAGGCGCATTTCCGTAAACAGCAGCAGGCGTTTTTCCGGCTGGATATCCAGCACCCGCCAGAAGTCCAGGCCATCCCCCACGTACAGCTGTTCCGTGCTGCGCCGCCCCCGGTGGGCGCCGGGACCGCCCGCCAGTTTGTCCATCAGCCCCCGCGCCCGCCAGAGCAGGTTGTTGCTGTACCAGCCGTTGGAACCGCCGATATGCACGATGGGCCGCCAGACTTCCGCCACGTCCGCGTCCAGGCGCATGGCGTAGGCATCGTTGTAGGCCGCCTTGCCCGCGTAGCGCGCGTCCCCCTGCAGCACCCATTCCGGCACGGCCGGAAGCCCCGCGTCAAACCAACAGCTTTTCACGGACTGCTGCCGCAAGTGCCCCAGGGCGCGGTCCATGGCCACGCGGATGGGCGTGAGTTCCTGGGGGATAATCTCCCGGATGCGCGTGTCCGCGCAGACCACCTCGTTGCGCATGCCTTCAATGAGCGGCCGGGCCAGGGCGGCGGGAATGGGCGTCACCAGGCTGACCCAGGCCGCGGAAATATCCAGCGGCAGCCAGGGCACGGGTATGAGCAGCCGCCGCCGCAGACCGGCCGCGTCCGCGTACACCGCGAACAGGTCCTTGTAGCTGACCACGTCCGGCCCGCCTATGTCGTAACTTTCCCCTATGGTTTCAGGGTGTCCCAGAACGCCCACCAGATAGTTCAGGGTGTCGGTGATGGAAATGGGCTGGGTGCGCACCCGCGTCCACTTGGGGGTGACCATGACGGGCAGCCGTTCCACCAGCCAGCGGATCATCTCGAACGAAGCCGAGCCCGCGCCGATGACCTGGGCCGCGCGCAAGGTGGTGAGCGGCACACCCGCCAGAGAGAGGATTTCCGCCACTTCCCCCCGGGAACGCAGGTGGCGGCTTAAGTGCGGGTCGTCCGGCAACAGACCGGAGAGATAGACAATGCGGCGGGCGGACGAGCCCTTGAGCGCCCGCACCATGGTGTAGGCGGCTTTCCTGTCCGCGTAGCTGAAGTTTTCGTAGCGCTCCTCCATGCAATGCACCAGGTAGTAGACCGTGGCGCAGCCTTCCAGAGCCTGTTGCACGCTGGGCAGGTCGTGCATGTCGCCTTGGGCCACTTCCAGCCGTTCGTGAGCGCCCCAGGGACGGCCGCGCACCTTGCGTTCGCTGCGGGTAAAGGCGCGCACCCGGTAACCCTGCTGCAGCAGCAGCGGCACAAGGCGGCCGCCCACGTAGCCGGTAGCCCCGGCCACCAGGATGGGTTCCTGCATACGGACCTCCCTGGTTTCCATCTACCAGAAAAGCGACGCCTTTTTCAATGCCCGCTCAGGTCCGCGCTGCCCGCATACAACTCATTGAGAGTTTCGATGGCAATGTCGATAAAACGCCGCAGATACAAGGGTTGGTGCACGTTTGCCTGACAGGAAAGGGTGATCTTACTGCCCTTGGGAAAGCCGTTAACGGGAAAAAAATTCAACCGGTCATAACGCGGGTCGCCACCGCTGTACATGGCCGGGTATTTGGCAAGGATCTGCATGCCGATATGCGCCGCCAGGTCCAGAGCGCACAGGTTCACACGCAGGGGGCCACTGTTGGAAAAAAGCCGGATTGGAAGCGAAATGTTGTTGGCATCCAGATAACGGTAAATCAAGTCCGTTGTGCTGCTGCTGTCGTGGTTCATAACAAAGGGGATGTGCTGAAAATCCTTCAAGTCCGCGCCCTGCCGAAAGCTCTTTTTGCACTCCGGATACCGGTCCGGGAAATAGCGCTGCAGCAGCGGATCCGAAATAATAAGAAACACCCCCTCTTCGGACAAAAGCTGATGGCGGATCAACGGATGCGCCAGCGGATTGACTCCGAAGTACAGGTCCATGGAGCCGTCCAGCAGGCGCTTTTCAAAATCCGGAGTCATGCCGTCCACCACATCGACGACGCTGTCAGGGTATTCTCGCCAGTAGCGTTCGAGAACAGGCGGCAGAACAGCCTGGGAGCGGGCCGAATGAACGCCCAGAGTAATGCGTCCCCGCTGCCCGGAAGCAATGGCGCGCATTTCGCCTTTGAGGTTCTGCTCCAGAATCTGCATGCGCTGGAACGTATGCAGCAGATGCTCTCCAGCCAAAGTAAGCTTCAGCCTGGGCTTGCGGCTGAACAGCTCCACCCCGAATTCCTGCTCCATATTTTTTATATACGCGCTTAGGCACTGCTGCGACACAAACAGCCGTTTTGCGGCCTTGCTGAAGTTACATTCCTCTGCCGCCACCAGAAAGTACGACCGCCGTTTGTCCATCTCGACCTCCTTTGCGAGACACAGTAAAGCACAAATTATTTTTGTGCATGCAACTCAAATTATATGTTGTACAAATAAATTCTTTTGTGTCAATTCTGATACTAAGAAGATATATACAAGTGAATCTATATTAAAATTATATCTTGTAATTTAATGATTGTACATATGCATTATCTGGTTTTAATAAGAGAAACAAGCAAATGTCCACCAAATAATTTATATTACTTTTATACACCTTTCTGCCTACTGGAACATCAACATGCTTTCCTGTCCATATCCGCCACCCCGCCTGGTGGATGAGAAAATATGGGATCAAAAACAGCAAAAAAGGGAGAGGATCATGAGAGTGCGCAGATCACTGGCCTTTTGCAAATGCATCGAGCCGGAAGGCGTGAAGACCTTGATCGCCGGAAACGTGGACTGCCTGGTGCTGGACCTTGAAGACAGCGTGGTGGCTACCAAGAAGGCGGAGAACAACGCCGCCACCATCAAAGTATTGCAGGAGTGGGATTTCGGAGGCAAAGAGCGCGCGCTGCGCGTCAACAGCCCTGACACGCCCTTTTACCAGGCCGACCTGGAAGTGGTGCGCAAAGGCCGCCCGGACGCCATCCGCCTGCCCAAGTGCGAGACCGTGGACTATGTCCTGAAAGTGGCTAAGGACCTGGAAAACATCGAAAAGGAATCCGGCTGGCCCGTGGGGGGTATTGAGATCATCCTGATGATCGAAAGCCCCCTGGGCATTATGAACACCTACGCCATGTGCTCCTGCTCCCCGCGCGTCACCGCCGCCGGCATAGGCATGGAGGATCTGACCGCGGCCATGGGCATGCAGCGCCGCTACGAGCTGAACTGCCTGGACCTTATCTACGCGCGCCAGAAAATGGTGTTCGAAGCCAAGGCCGCTGGCGTGTGGGCCATTGATTCCGGTGTGCTGTTCCATGCCAGCACCGACTATATCTACCAGGAAAGCATTATTGCCCGGCAAATGGGTTTTGACGGCCGCTCCTGCTCATCCCGCTATCCCGAACTGGTGGATTACGTGAACAAGGCCTTCACCCCCAGTGAAGAGCAGGTGGCCTGGGCGGGGAAAGTGGTGGAGGCCTATGACGAAGCCGTGAAACAGGGCAACAGCGCCGTGTTCGTCAACGGGCTGTTCGTTGACCCGCCCGTGGTCATCAAGGCCCAGCAGATTATCGAGCTGATGCGCACGATATCGGAGAAGCCGCAGTAACCTTACGGAATAAAACTCCGTAAAAAGGAGCCGTAGCATGGAACGCCATCTTGGAACGTTCAACAAACCCCTGAACAGAACCAAGCCCCTGATCTTTTGCGACCTCACCATACGGGAAGGCGAACAAACCCCGGGGGTCTCCTTTACCCGGGAAGAAAAGCTGCAGTTGATGCGCCTTTTAGATTCCATAGGCATAGGGCAGGCGCAGATCGCTCATTCACGCTATAACCCAAAAGCTACTGAAGTATTTAAAGAAATATGTTCCATGGGCTTGCGCCTGAAGACGGAAATCATGAGCAACGGCATGCTGGATTCCGTGTACGACGATATCGACAGGGCCGCCGACTGCAACCCGGACATCATCCATTCCTTCTTCATGGCTTCGCCTTTCCAGCACGCCGCCTGGAGCCCTGCCACGCAGGCGGAAATGCTCCGCAAAATCGAGTCCGTGGTCGGCCACATCAAGAAAAAAGGCAAGCTTTGCAACATCTCCCTGCTGGACGGCACCCGGGCCCCGGACAGGGCTTACCTGGGCCTGCAGATAGAGACCGCCTGCAAGGCCGGGGCGGACCGGGTGCGCATTCCGGACACCGTGGGCGTTGCCGACCCCGACGGCTACTACGACATGGTTTCCTATGCCCTGGACATCGCCTCCAAATACGGCGTGCTCATCGGCATCCACACGCACAACGATTTCGGCCTGGCCCTGGCCAATACCCTGGCCGGCATCCGGGCGGGGGCGGACCTGGTGGACCTGACCGTCAACGGCCTGGGCGACCGGGCGGGCAACGTGGCCCTGGCGGAACTGGTCGTGCTGCTTGAGGTCTTTTACGGCTTCAAGACCGGCATCGACATGAGCCGCATGACGGAAGTTTCGCGTTTTGTGGAAGGCATTGCGGGCATCAAGCTGCCCGCAAGCATGCCCCTGGTGGGCGAGCATGTGTTTTCCGACGAGGCGGAACTGCACAACCTGGCCATGCGCGATTCCCCCTACGCCTACCAGGGCATGCTGCCCGCCGAGATAGGCGGGGCGCGCAAGACCATTTTCGGCAAGCTGACCACCGACAAGATTATCGACCTGGTGGCGGAACGCGCGGACAGGCCCATAGCCCAAAAGCACTACGCAGCCATCCGCAGCGAACTGTACGACTTTGCGGACACGCACAAAGGCGTGGTGCCCACCGAGGATATTTTCTGGGACATCGTGCGGGGCATTGAAGCCAAAGGCTGAACCGCGGCCGCAACATTCTGCGTAAGGAGAACGAGATGACCTTTGCGACACTGTTTGCCGACTTCCAGATCCTCGCTCTGTTCCTGCTGGCCGGGTATGTGCTCCGAGAACTGCTCCCTCCCCTGCAACGGCTGTTCCTTCCTTCCTCCGTCATCGGGGGCACCCTCGCCCTGCTGGGAAGCCAGCAGCTTCTCGGACTGTGGACTATTCCAAAATCGTTTTCCGCATATTCCGGCCAATTGATCGCGCTGATCATGTGCTGCCTGATCTGGGGCGTCACCCTGGACAGAAAGCGGGTGGCCGGCTACGTGGACTATTTGTGCCTGATCAACACCACCCGTTTCGCCCAGATCGGCATCGGCGCGCTGACCGGCATTGTATTGCGCTATTTCTGGACGGATCTGCCTTTGGGCTGGGGCACCATGGGATTTTCCGCCTATTTCGGCGGGCACGGCACCGTGGCCGCCTATGGGGGCGTGTTCGAATCCCTGGGGCATGGCGTGGA
Organism: Desulfovibrionaceae bacterium; assembly: GCA_031551765.1. GTDB lineage: Bacteria > Desulfobacterota > Desulfovibrionia > Desulfovibrionales > Desulfovibrionaceae > JAVBNC01. The sequence goes on along the minus strand of JAVBNC010000017.1, from coordinate 45,943 downwards.
CTACATCGGCATGGGAATGATCATGGCCACGCTGGGCCTGCTCTGCGCGGTCACCGTGGGCATGGTCTGGGTCAATATCGGCGTGCGCAGGGGCTGGACGGAATTCATCACCGCGGATTCCCGGCGCGGGAAGCACGAAGAGCGCGGCCTGCTCCCCAAAGAAAAACGCGGCAGTATCGGCGCGCCCAGAGTACCCGGGGAATCCGTCAACGCGCTGGCTTTTCAACTAGGCATGCTCCTGGCGCTGATCTGGCTGGGGAAAACCGTGCTCAAGCTGCTCGGAGCGCATGTTTCCCCCATGTTCAACGCCATTCCCAACATGATGTACGGCATTGTCGGCGCGCTCATCGTCTGGCCGCTCATGTGCAAATTCAAACTGCAGGAGTATGTGGACCGCAAAACCTGCTCCTCCCTGTCCGGTCTGGCCTTGGAAATACTGATCACCAGCGCCATCGCCACCATGAACATCAAAATCCTGTCCAAGTTTTTCACGCCCATTTTCATTCAGTTCCTGGTCATGACCATTCTGACCGCCTTTATCTGCTTCTGGTACAACAAGCGGATAGCGGAAAAGGAATGGTTCGAAAAAGCGCTGTTCGTGTTCGGACAATCCACGGGCGCCACGCCCACGGGCCTTGCCCTGGTGCGCGCCGTGGATCCGGATTCCGTGGCCACCCCGGGCGAAGCCCACGCCATTTCCGCCGGGCTCAGCGCTTCCTTCCTTTTCTGGATTCCGGCGCTGCTGCCTTTCCTGGCCACCACCGCGCCCTGGATGGAGGTGGCCCTTGGGCTGACCGCCGCCTTGTTTTTCTGGGTAGCGGGGTGGATGCTGTTCCGTAAAAAAGTGCTGGCCCTCGGCCGCTGACGTATTTCACTCGCGGCACAACCAGAAAATTGGTTCCCGGAGCGGGTACTTCCCGCGCCGGGAGCCTAAGAGCCGCGCACAATAGGGCAGAGTATGAAGGAGCGCGCCATGCAGGATACTCTACTGGATTACGGCGACACGAAAATGCGCGTCACGCTGCCAAGGCACGCCACGGTGGTGCGTTACGGGCAAACCTACACGGACCCGCCCCCGGCGGGCGCCCCCGTTTCCCTGATCAAGGCCGCGCTGCGCGCGCCTCTGGGCATGCCCCCGCTGCGCGAACTGGCCGGGCCGGGCAAAAAGGCGGTTATCGGCTTTCCCGACCGGGTGAAAGGCGGGGCGCACCCCAACGCTCACCGCCGCCTGGCCATTCCGCTGCTGGTGGAAGAACTTCTGGCCGGCGGCTGCGGTTTGGAAGACATTACCCTGCTCTGCGGCATGGGCCTGCATAGAAAAAACACCATGGAGGAATTCCGCTGGTACCTGGGCAACGATATTGTGGACACTTTCCGGCCGGACAGGCTGGTCAACCACGACGTGGAAGACCCGGGCCTGCTTGACTTCGGCCTGGACGGCATGGGCAACAGCGTACAGTGCAGCCCGCTGCTGGCCGAGGCCGATATCGTGGTTATGGTCGGGCATTGCGCGGGCAACCCTTACGGCGGGTTCAGCGGGGGCTATAAAATGCTGGTGACGGGCTTTTCCGGCTGGCGCTCCATAGCCTCCCACCACTGCCCGGAAACCATGCATCGCGAAGACTGGCTGGGCGCGACGCCCCACCAGCACATGCGGCGCCAGTTCGCGTCCATCGGCGCGGCCATGGAAAAGGGCATGGGCAAAAAGGTGTTCTGCCTGGACGCGGTGCTCGGGCAATTCGCGGATATACTGGACGTGAAAGCCGGCAGCATAGCCGAAGTGGAAAAGGCCACCTGGCCGCTGGCCGCACTGCGCACCAACGTGGCTCTGGACATGAAAGAGCCCGCCGACGTGCTTGTGCTGGGCCTGCCGCGCAATTTCCATTACGGGCCGGGCATGGGCACGAACCCCATTCTCACGGGACTTGCTCTGGGCGGGCAGCTTTCCCGCTGCTGGCCCTGCCTGCGCCAGGGCGGCGTGGTCATTGCCGCAGGCATCTGCGACGGCTGGTTCAACAGTGACTGGTTTCCTTCTTACGAAGAAACCTACCACGCTCTGCAGCGTTACAACACGCCAACGGAATTTCTCGCTTCCGATGAAGCCCTGGGTATCACCACGCGCTATGAGTACCGCTACGCGTATTCAAGCGCGTTCGCCTACCACCCCTTCCACGCCATGTCCATGCTCAGTGGAGGAGCCGTCCTGGCCCAGCGTTGCAACGCGGTGATACTGGTCGGCCCGCAAAAACCCGTCTACGCGCGGGGCATGGGGTACACCCCCGTGCCCACCTTTGAGCGGGCCATGGCCCTGGCTGAACGCCACACGGGAAAAAATCCGCGTATTCTCTGCACGCCGGAATGCTTTTCCGGCGGCATGGCCGTGCACCTGCGCAGGGAATAAAACCTCTAGGGGCCATCTCAAAAAATATCTTTTAGAGATGGCCCCTGGCGAAGCAATTCAAACCAAATCGGTTAGCGTTGGCAAAGCGCCTCCACCTTCCGGTCCAGCATGGCGCGGGCCTGGGTTAATTTCTTCAAACGCTCCACCAAGGTGCGCTCATCCTTGGCCAGCGCCTTTTCGGCCTCTTGCAGCTGGCGGGCCACTTCTTCCGGGTTGGAGCCGCCCTTGGCGGTCTTAGAGCGCGCGTTAAGCACCGGATCCAGGGCCAGGGCCACTTGTTCGTCCGTGAGAGCCGTTTCCCGGCCCAGCATTTCGCGGCAGATGGCGTTGACCTCGGTCCGGTGTATCCCGCTGGATTTCTTTTTGTGGGTCGCCATATAGTCCACCAGCCGGGCCACCACGTCGTGCGCGGCGCGGAAGGAACAGTTGTCGTGGCGCACCAGGTAGTTGGCCAGTTCCGTCACCGTGCAGAAGTTTTCCCTGGCCACAGCTTCCATGTGCTCCTTGTTGACCTTGAGGGTTTTGACCGTGACGGTCAGCAGCCGGATGTCCGCCTCCATTTCCTGCAGGGCCGCCCAGAAAAAGCGCAGAGATTCGTTGCTGGCGTCCCGGCTGTGGGTGAAGGCCACGTTTTTCAGCGCACTGAAGGAGGAAACCCAGAAGCCCTCCAGGTGCCCGGCCTTGGCCTTGAGGTGTTCCAGGGTGATGGGGTTCTTTTTCTGGGGCATGATGCTGCTGCAGATGGCAACGCTGTCGTCCACCTCTATGTAGTTAAACTCCGGGGTGGCCCACACGTACATGTCCTGCGCCACCCGGCTGAATGTGTTGGCGGCCAGGGCCAGCGCGCCGGTTATTTCCAGGACGTAGTCGCGGGAGGCCACGCAGTCTATGGAATTGCGCATGGGCGCGTCAAAGCCCAGCAGTTCCGCCGTGGTCTCGCGCCTGATGGGAAAGGTGGTGGATGCCATGGAGCAACCGCCCAGAGGGCAGATGTTCAGCGCGTCCCAGGCCCGGCTGATGCGCGCGTAGTCCCGTTCCAGGGCGCTCAGCACGGCGGAGCAGTAATGGGCAAAAGTAACGGGTTCCGAAGGCTGCAAATGGGTATATCCGGCCATGACGGTTTCCAGGTGTTCCTGAGCCAGCACCAAGAACGAGGCGCGTAGCTCCAGAAGCAGCCCGCAGAGTTTCAAATATTGGGTTCTGGCGTCCATGCGCGCAATGGTGGCGGCCATGTCGTTGCGGCTGCGCGCGGTGTGCTGCTGCCCGCCTATTTCCAGGCCGGCGCGCTGGATGAGGTAGCGCTCCAGGTTAAAATACAGGTCTTCCACGTCGGGCGTAATTTCAAAGGCGGGCTGGTCCTGCATGGCCGCCATTTCTCTGGTGACCCGCAAAATTTCCCCAGCCGCTTCCTTCTTGATGATGCCCTCTTCCGCCAGCATGACCACATGGGCTTTGTTCACGTCCAGGGTGGTCTGGTAGGAACGCGCCAAGTCCGACGCTATGCCCGGCCTGATAAGGTATTCCACAATTTCCGGGGCCGGTGCCTTCTTGATTTTCCCGCGCCGTTTTTCCTGCATGGCATTCTCCGTGGCTGCATTGAATGAAGTTATGCGGCTCCTGTGTGCAAGGGAACACTCATCGGAAGGACGCCGCAGACCCTGTTCCGGCCCAGATGCTTGGCATGGTAGAGCTTGGCGTCCACCTGACTGATGGTGGCATCCACGCTTTCCGCAAGGTCGCAGTGGTGCACGCCCAGGGATATGGTAAAATGTATCCTGGCGCCGTCGCAAGAGTAAAAAGCGGCCTCTACTTTCGCGCGCAGCTTTTCGGCCAGCACCATGGCCCCTTCCTGTCCCGTGCCCGGCAGCAGAATGATGAACTCTTCCCCGCCCCAGCGCGCCACGGTATCCTGCTGGCGGACCACGGCCCGGACCAGGCCGGCAAGCTGCCGCAGCGCCTCGTCCCCGCAGGCGTGGCCGTATTCGTCGTTGATGTTTTTGAAATAGTCGATGTCGAACAGCACAATGCTCAGGGGCCGCTTTTCACGCACGGAGCGGGCCGCCTCATACTGAAAACGCTCTTGAAAAGCCCTTCTGTTATACAGGCCGGTCAGTTGGTCGGTGCGGGAAGCCGCCACAAGCTCATCCACCAGCCGCGCTATTTTCTGCTGCGCCCTCCAGCGGACGAACTCGCCCAACAGCGCGATGCCGCCGAAAAAAACATACATAATGAAAATACGCTGCCGCGTCAGCAGGCTGTACTCAGTGAGCAAAAGGGGCGTGCCGGGCATGAATAGCACGGCGGTCAGCCCGCTCATCAGGAGTGTGAACAGCAGCAGGGCAACCCTGGCGGGAAAGGTGAAAAAATACAGCAGCGGGAGAAAAAACACAAAAACGTAGCCCGTGCCCGTTCGGCCGCCCGTGGAAACCAGGGAGAGAAAAAACGCGGAAATCCAACTGACGAGCAGCAAAGTGGGGAAAAAGGGCCGGCCCGTATGAGCCAGCACGGCAAAACACAGTACGGCGCCCGCCACGGTCAGGCTGGCAACGGCGAACAGGTAGTAGGCCCCCAGGCGCACCCCTTCCGCCAGCAAGGTCAGGCCCAGGAGAACGGCCATCAGGCAGCAGAGGTTGGCCTTGTTGGCCGCGCTCTCTTCCTCGACGCTCATGCCGGGCTTGACGCCGGAATTCAAAATTTTCTCCAGAAGATGGAGCAAGCCCCCGGAAAAGTAGTTCATGCATCGCCCCCGCTGTCCCGACGCAAGGGAACTGTTGCGCCGGGAAATTGTAGATGCCCGACTCTATATCCGTATTCCACGTTTTGCGGAAGCTATAATGTTATAATAATGGCAACTCCGCTCCCGCCAACGCGGACCGGCGGACCGGATATTCCGGTCCGCCGGCCTTGCGCGGGACATACTCAAGCGGTTTCAGCCAGTTATGCTTTTCTACCGTTTTTCTGCGGCAGGAGAACAAAGCTGCGCGCTCTTGCGGCTGTCGGTAAGGGCCAGCACGTCGAACAGCTCGCCCGCCTCTTTTTCCGTCAGCAGCTGTTCGCGCACGGCGGCCTCGCGGCAGGAAACGCCGTCCTTTTCAGCGCGTTGCGCCACACGCAGGCCCGCCGCCTCGCCAAGGCGCATGGCCGCCACGGCGGCCAGCGCCAAGGAGTTTTCCGCGGCCTTTTGGCAATGTTCCGTGTTCACGCCCAGGCCGTTGATGACCTTGGACCCGAGTATGCTCATGCCCTTGGACACCAGTTCGATGGAATCGAAAACCGCCTTGAACAGCACCGTGCTGGAAGGGCCCAGATCCATCTCGCCCGTGCCGGCCGCCAGGGCCAGGCCCGCGTGGTTGGCGGACACCCGCTGGCTGATCTGCATGACCATGTGCGCCACCGTGGGGTTCATTTTCCCGGGCATGATCGAAGAGCCCGGCTGCAGGGGAACCAGCGTTATTTCCTTGAGCCCCGCGCGCGGGCCGGAAGACATGATCCGCACGTCGGCGGCTATTCTGCCGCAGCACAGGGCCATGGCCTGGACGTGGGCATGCAGCAGCACGTAACTGTCCGCGCTTTGCAGGCTGTCAAAGGGATTGGGATCCGCCTGAACGGTCCGGCCGCAAACCTTGGACAGGTTGCGGCACACAGCCTCCGCATAGCCGGGCCGGGTGCCCAGGCCCGTGCCTATGGCCGTGGCGCCCAGCGGCACGCTGGTCCAGCGCGCGCGCTCTTCTTCCAGGCGCTTTCCGTTGCGCCGCACCTGCCCCATAAGACCCGTGAACACCTGCCCAAAGGTGACGGGGAAAGAATCTTTATAGCCCGCGCGGCCCAGTTTCACGGTTTCACACAGCTCCTCGGCCTTTTCTTGCAGGGGCCGCTCCAGATGGGGCACGGCTTCCAGCAGCACGGTGAGGGCGTCGTACATGGCCAGCACTCTGGCCGAGGCCACCACGTCGTTGGCGGACTGGCACAGATTCACGTCCGCATCCGGGAAAACCGGGCCGCTGTCTTTGCTGCCCGTGAGCAGCTCATTGGCCCGGCGGGCGAGCACCTCGTTCATGGCCGTGTTCAGCAGGCCAGGGGAGCCGGGGAACACGCACAAGGGGAAAGAGCCGCGCAGTTTGCCTTGCGCCACTTCGTCGCAGGCCCGCATGACCGCTTCGGCCTTGTCCGCTTCCAGCGCGCCTATTTCCCTGTTGGTCATGGCGCAGGCTTTTTTGACCCTGGCCAGGGCGGCGAGCAGAAGCGGGTATTCGTCATACGTAAAGTCGCTGACCGAAAAAAGTTGCAGCGCCTGTTGCGTCCGGCTGCCGTAATAGGCGCCCTGGGGCTGTATTTTGTTCAGCATGGCTGTGTCCTTCTTTATGGTTTCCACCATCAGGGGCTGTTTCTATTTAACTGTACGGATCGACTTGTATTTTTCAAACATGGCCACCGTGGCTTCCAACTGCGTCAGTTTTTTCACGTCGAACAGATCTTCCGCCACGTCCGGCGGGAGCAGGCCTTCGCGCAGGGCCGCCTCTTTGCAGGTGATGTTTTCCTTGTAGGCTATGGTGGCGATTTTGCTGCCCACGCCGTAGCCGTACAAAGCGCTGACCAGCGTGGCCAGGGAAGTGGAGCCTTCCGCGTAGCGGCGGCAGGTTTCCTCGTTGGCCGTCAGGCCCCGCACGCAATGCTCGGCGAACAGGACCACGCCCTTGCGCAGCAGTTCCATGGATTCCAGGGTGCCCATGAAGTTGATGACCGCCGAGGGCTGGATGTCCGTCTCCCCGGAGGGCACGGACAGGGTCACGCCCCAGTCGTTGGCGCAGACCTGATGCATGATGTGCACCATCATGTCCGGCAGGAAGGTTTCCGTGTAGTCGGGCATCAGCACGGAATCCGCCAGGGGCCTTGGCAGGTTCAGTTCCCCGTAGCCGCCGCGCGGCCCGGAAGAAAGCAGACGCAGGTCCGTGGCCATTTTCCCGACCATGCTGGCGATGTTCTTCACGTACGCGGAAAGAATGCCGAAAAAGTCGCTGTTCTGCAGGCCGTCGACCAGGTCTTCGTCGCAGATCACGGTAAAGCCCACCACTTCGCTCAGGCGCACGTAAACCCGCTCCAGGAACCCGGGCAGAATGCCCAGCCCCGTGCCTATGGCCGTGGCCCCCAGAATGGAGGTCCGGAAGGTGTCCCGGTAGCCTTCCAGCAGCTTTCTGTTGCGCCGCAGGGAAGCCAGGAACCCGGTAAAGGTCTGGCCCAGGGTCACGGGCAGGGCGTCCTGGGTGCTGGTGCGGCCCAGTTTGACCACGTTTTCAAACTCTTTCGCCTTGTCCGACAAGGCCTTCTCCAGCACGGGAAGGGCTTCCAGCAGCGCGCCCACTTCCCGGTACAGCACAATGGATTCCGCTGCCGGAAACACGTCGTTGGACGATTGGCACATGTTGACGTGGGTGTTGGGGTTGACCTGATCGTAGCCCTTTTGGCCGGTCAAAAGCTCGTTGGCCCGGTTGGCCACCACTTCGTTGATATTCATGTTGGCGGAGGTGCCGCAGCCCCGGAACACGTTCACCGGGAATTGGTCATGGAACTTGCCCGCGATAACTTCGTCACAGGCCCTGGCAATGGCGTCGGCCTTTTCCGGGTCCAGGGCCTTGATGTCGCTGTTGGCCAGGGCGCAGGCCTTTTTTATCTCCGCCAGGGCGCGGACCACGTTGGGGTAATGATTAAAGGTTCTGGGGGAAACATCGTAGTTCCCCATGGCCCGCAGGGACTGGATGCCGTAGTAGGCATCGTCGGGCAGCGGCAGTTCGCCCAGGGCGTCTTTTTCCACGCGCATGATTTTTCTCCTTTAAGGACTGGTAATCACTGTTTCCGCTAGAAAACAAGGTAGCTGATGGCAAAGCCCAGACCCACGGCGGTCACCGTGGCCACCAGGCCGGGCAGCATAAAACTGTGGTTCAGCACATAGCTGCCGATTTGCGTTGTGCCCGTGCGGTCAAAGGACAGCGCGCCCACCGTGGTGCCGCTGGCCGGGAAGAAAAAAGTGCCGTTCACCGCAGCAAACATGGCCACCAGGTACTGGGGCGGTATGCCCAGAGAAATGCCCAGCGGCATCAGGGCCACGACAGCCGCGCCCTGGCTGAACAGCAAAGCGGACATCAGGAACAGCGCAAAGGCGAACAGCCAGGGGTAGGCTTTGACGATATCCGCGCAGGCCGCTATGAACAGGGCCTTGTGCTGGATAAAGAAGGTGTCCGTCATCCAGGCGATGCCGAAAATGGCCACAAACCCCACCATGCCCGCGCGGAACGTGGAGGCGGAAGCAATGGTGGAAGACTTGATGCGGCAGGCCAGCACGATAAGCAGCGAGGTGCCCAGCATGAGCATTTCTATGGTGTGCGGCACGCTCAGCTTGACCATTTTCCCGCCCACTTTCCATGCGGGCAAAAGGGAATCAAAGGTGCCGCAGAGCACCACCAGCGCGATGGCGGCGGTGAACATCCAGACCGAAATTTTGGCGGAACGGCTGACTTCTTTCTTTTCCCGCTTGGCCGGGGGCGCGATTTCGCCGGTAGTGAGCCGCCGCTGGTATTCGGGGTCGTCGTCCAGCTCAAATCCCCGTTTGTACACGACCAGCGAAGCCATGAGCGACGCGGCCACTCCCGCTGGAATGCAGATCAGCAGAATCTGGGCCACGCTCACGTCAGCGGGCGCGAGCAGGGCAAGCAGGGCGGCCGTGGCCGCGCTCATGGGGCTGCTGGTGATGCCGAATTTCGCGGCGATCAGGGCCGCCGAGATGGGGCGCTCGGGCCGCACTTTGGCTTCCAGCGCCACTTCCGCGATAACCGGGTACAGGGAAAGGGAGACGTAGGCCGTCCCTGCCATGATGGTGAACACATAGGCGACAAGCGGGCCGATAATGGTGATGTGGTTGGGGTTCCGCCGCAGCAGGCGCTCCGCGATGCTGACCAGGTAATCCAGCCCCCCGGCGGCCTGCAGCGTGCTGACAATGGTGACCAGCGCCGCGATGATCAGCAGCACGTTGATGGGCGGCGAACTGGGTTTGAGGTGAAAGACAAAGGTCAGCACGGCAAGGCCCAGCCCGCCCGCAAGCCCAATGCCCACGCCGCTGACCCTCGCGCCCACAAAGACGCACAGTATGACCACGGCGAACTGCATCCAAAAAGACAGCATACCACCCTCCTTATAGAGCGTGCGCCGCCCGGCCGCTTGCCTGACGGCGGGCAAAGCCCGCCCGCAAGCGGCCGCCGCGAGGGTCCGTTAGTACCTCCCCGCCAGAGCGGCTGCGTGGAATGCGCGCACAGGGCATGCCGTCATGCCGAAATGGTGCTCAGCCCGTTACCGGGCGCATGCGGCCATGGCCGCTGGCGCGGGTCCTTAGTTGATGCCGGCAGCCCCGTTGTATACCTGCTATATATTTTGTCAACATAATTATTCAATTTCTTTATTTTGTATAAATTATGTATCTTTTATGCTTAACATAGTAAAATTATAAATTATATATTTGAACTTTTATGGAGTTAATTTGCGTTGTCCACAATTTTGTCCTGGAATATCGGCCGCAGTCAGAAAAAAGATACATTTTTTTGACAAATCTGATTGACTAGCATATTCTTGGGACATCCGTGGTCCGCGCCTCGAAGGCCGGGCCGCAACCCTTCTGACCCGGCCCCGCTACCGGAAGCGGGCAACGGTACGTGCGTATGACTTTTGGCGACCGGCTTAAACAGTGCATTAAAGAGCGGAACATCTCGCAGACGCAGTTCGCGGAAGAGCTGGGCATCACGCGGGCGCGGATGAACCACTACACCACGGGCCGCAGCGAGCCGGACTACGCCCTGCTCGTGCGCATAGCGGACACCCTGGGCGTGAGCACGGACTACCTTCTGGGCCGCCAGACGCGGCAGGCTCCCCAGTCCCCCAGCGTGCATATCGGGCTGCCCGAGTTCGTCGGCGGCGAGGCCATGCCGCCCGGCGCCCCGGAAAACTGGGTCCCCCTGTACGAATCCTCCCCCGCCCCGTTGCCGGAAGGCGCGGGCCCGGTCCGGCCGCGCGGCTGGCTCAAGGCCGAAGGCGCCAACAAGGACGCCTTCCATTTCAAGCGGCCCTACGCGCTGCTGATAAACGACGACAGCATGCCTTCGGACTTCATGCGCGGGGATATTGTGTACATCCGGCCTTCCTTTTTCGCGCACACCTTTCTGATCACCGCGCCGGTCAAGGATATTTTCGCCATACGCCTGCGCGCGGAAGACGAGATCGGGTTGGCTCTCAAGCGCTGTTACCTCAAGGGCAACATGCTGATCTGCGTCGCGGACAACCCGGACTACCACCCCATTATCCTGGACATGGACCGCACGCTTTTCGTGCCTCTTGTCGGGACCATAGCCGGGATCTGGCGTTCGTATCAGGACAGCGCGCTGCTGGAGGAGCATCCGGGGCGCTAGAGCATATTAACATTGAAAATGTTCATATGCTCCGCAAGTATTCGTCCTCAAATCCTCGCCGCGAGATTGGCGTAGGCTGGCTTTGCCAGCCGTTAAGCGGCAATCTCAAAGCGAAAATGCTCTAAGATGGAAATGCCTGGCAGTGCGTTTCGCGCCGAGGGCAAGGCTTTAGTTGTGAGGGAGCATCATATGATCAAGCTATACTGCGCCAGCCAGCGGAACTACGCCAACTTCGGATGGGGCAAGGCCTACCGGCTGTTCTCTTCACATAACTTCTACGACCCGGCGAACACGCACTTCGGGAGCATCCTCGCGGTCAACGACTACACGCTGCTGCCGGGCCTGGGCTACGACATGCACCCGCACGTCAACCTGGAGCAGATCTTCATCGTCATCAAAGGCGAGCTGGAGCACAAGGACGCGCTGGGCAACACCCTGACCCTGAACGAAAACTCCGTGCAGCACATAACCGCGGGTTCCGGCTACGCGCGCTCCATACGCACCAGCGGGAAGGCCCCCGCGCGCTATATCGGCATCTGGCTCGCGCCCAAAACGGAAAACCTGGTGCCGAAGCAGGAGACTCGCTCCTACACCCCCGACCTGTGGGAGAACGCCTTCTTCACCCTGGCCTCGGACACGCCGGGCAAGGAAAGCGCCCCCGGGCGGACGAGCATCGTCTTCAACAGCGCCAGCACCGTGTACCGGGCGGCCATACGCGGCCGGACGCTCGACTTTCCCGTGGCGGAGGGCTGCAACGCGCTGCTGTACCTCATCAACGGCGAAGCCACCTGCAACGGCAAGCCCATGCGCCCGGGCGACCACGCCCGCGTCACGGGTGAGGAAACCCTTTCGCTCCACGCCCCCACCTTTGGGGACTACGTGCTGGTAACCATGGGCGGCGGACAGTAGGACCCGCGTCCCGCCACCATAAAAGCAAAAGCGACAACCGGGCACCGCCTTTCATACCCACCCTGAATGGGTTCCAAGGGGCGTGCCCCTTGGCGGGTGCAGGGCGGAGCCCTGCTTCGACTCTTAGATGGCTTCGACAACGAAAAAGCCGTTCCAACCGGGTCTCCCCGGCCGGAACGGCTTCTATACATCTCGGGTCAGGTTCAGGAACGCGGCAGTTTGGCGAAATCGCTGTCCAGGGTGCGCAGGGCGCTGTCGATGGCGTTCTTTTTCTCCGCCACCCAGGCCTGCTGGGCGGCCAGGCACTTGTTGGCTTCGGCCAGCATGCGGGTCATTTCGGCGGGCTGCGGTCCGCCCGAGGTGGCGCGGTGCTGGACGATGGCCACGGGGTCCAGGGTGCGGCGGAATTCTTGCTCGCTCATGGGCAGGTTGGGGTCGTCCCCGGCTTTTCCGGCCACGTCCGCGTAGATGCGCTTGGCTTCGTCGTAGGGAAATTCCAGGGGCTTGATGTTGTTCTTCTTGGCGAAACTGACCATGTTGGAGGCGAAGTGGTGCCCCACGCGGAACGGGAGTTTGTATTCGCGCATCAGCACGTCGGCCACTTCCTGGGAAGCGGTCCAGTCGCTGTTCAGCTCTTCCAGGGCCCGGGCCGGGTCGATGACCAGCGCGCCCAGGATCTTGTTGAAGTTGCGCAGCACGGCCACGCCGGTGGTGAGCATGCGGGTGTTGTCCGGCACGCTCTTGGCGTCCACCATGCCGGGGGGGATGTTGTGGGCGCGCATGACCGTGCCCATAGCCAGGGAAATGGCCGTGGACGCGTCCCGACGAGTGTTGTTGAGAATGCCGGGGTTGCGCTTCTGGGGCATGGCGCTGGAAACGTAGGTGTTGTCCCCGCCTTCCTGGAGCAGAATCCAGGGGCGGCACTGGGCGTACTGGGTCATCAGGTCTTCAATGAAATTGCCCACGTGCAGAGCAATGGCCGTGAGCACCGCGCCGGCTTCAGCCGGGTATTCCATGGAGGAAATCTGCACGGCGTCGTAGGCGTTGTCCGCAATGGCCCCAAAACCCAGGTACGCGGCCATGCGCACGCGGTTCAGCGGCCAGCTGGTGCCGTTGAGCACCGTGGTGCCCATGGGGGAGCGGTCCAGACGGGCGTAGGCTTCGCGCAGACGCTGGGCGTCCCGCTCGAACCCGGCCGCGAAAGCCAGCAGATAATGCCCATAGCTGTTGGGCTGGGCGGGCACGCCGTTGGTGTAGTTGGGCACCACGGTGGCCGCGTGGCGTTCCGCCAGCTGCAGCAGGGTGGCCGTGGCCTTGTTCAGCTCTTCCGCCAGGGCCAGCAGGTTGTCGCGCACAATGGCGGCGTAGAAGGTGCCGTGCATGTCCTGGCTGGAGCGGCCCGCGTGGAGCAGGGTCACTTCCTGGCCTTCCGCCTCGATCATCAACGGTTCAAAGGTGATGACCGTGGCCGGACGTTTGCCGCCCGCGTTGCCGTCGTCAATGACCTTGCTGATGGCCCGGACCACTTTTGGCACAAAGGCCGCATCCAGCAAGCCTTCTTCGCTGTTGATCACGGCCGAGGCCTTGTTGATCTGCCCCAGCCAGAAAAACTCGTCGCGGACAGGGGCTTGCTGCCCGGAAGCGGAAGGCGTGGCGCTCATGGGGATACCTCCATTGCTGGCGCGGCTGGCGCCGGATAGTTTTGGGACTAAAGTATCATAATGCTATCATGATCGTACTTTTGTCAATATCCAGAGCTGTGCAACGGCGCAAAAGGCCCGCTGCGCAGCGTTATCATATGCAAACACAACAGCGGCAAAGATCGCAAAAAAACGTCCTTACTTCCTGGGCGGCACCGCTTTCCCGTTTTTTTTCTCCGCCTTGGCCGCCACACCGTTCCTGGGGCAGAATGCCGCCATTTCACAGCGCTCGCAGGCGGGCTTTCTGGCATCGCAGACATCGCGGCCGAACCAGACCATGCGGTGGTTCACGTCCCCCCATTCCTCGCGGGGGAAAAGGCGCATCAGGTCTTTTTCCGCGCGCACCGGGTCGTCAAAGGCGGTAAATTCCATGCGCAGGGCAATGCGGCCCACGTGGGTATCCACGGCCAAGCCTTCGTTGATGCCGAAAGCGCCCCACAGCACCACGTTGGCGGTTTTGCGGGCCACGCCGGGCAGGGTGATCAGCTCGGCCATGGTTTGCGGCACCTGGCCGCCGAAAACCTCTGTAACGCGTTGCGCGGCGGCCAGCAGGTTTTTGGCCTTGTTGCGGTAAAAGCCCGTGGACCGGATCACGGCTTCCAGCTCTTCCTGGGCCACGGGGGCAAGGTCCGCCGGGGTGGGCCAGCGCCGGAACAGCTCCGGGGTGACGGTGTTCACCCGCGCGTCCGTGCACTGGGCCGCCAAAACGGTGGCCACCAGCAGTTCCCAGGCCGAGCGGGCATTGAGGTGCGTTTCCGGGTGCGGGCAACGTTCTTTGAGTTTGGCCAGAAAGGCGGCGGCGCGTTGTTTCGTGGTCATGGAAGCTTCCTGTCTGCTGCGGGCGGGCGCATTGCCCTTGCGTTCGAGTTGGGCTATGGAAAGGCTTGTATTCGGCATCTAGAGCAGTTTCGCTTTGAGATTGTCGCTTAACGGCGGGCAAAGCCCGCCTGCGCCAATCTCGCGGCAAGGATTTGAAGGCAAATCCTTGCAGAGCAGATGAACATTTTCAATGTTAACCTGCTCTATACAAGGATATCGCATGCAGGACCACTATCTTTTGGTGTACATCACCGCCCCGGCGGAAGAAGCCGCCCCGCTGTGCGAAACCCTGGTCCGGGAACGCCTGGCCGCCTGCGCCAACATTCTGGGCGGCGCGCGCTCCATCTACTGGTGGGACGACGCGGTGCGGAACGCCACAGAAAGCGTGTGCCTGCTCAAAACCACGGCGGACCGCTTTCCCGCTTTGCAACAACGGGCGCGTGAACTGCACAGCTACGAAACCCCCTGCATCGTCGCCTTGCCGATAAGCGCCGGAGACGAAGACTTCCTCGCCTGGCTGCGGCGCGAAACCGCCATTTGATACCGCCATCCCCCACTTTAGGAGAATTTCGTGAGCATCTACCTTACCGGCTCCCTGGCCTACGACCGCATCATGACCTTTCCCGGCAAGTTTGAAGAGCACATTCTGCCGGAAAAAATCCACACCCTGAACGTCTGCTTCCTTATCGAAAGCGTGGTGGAAAAGCTGGGCGGCACGGCGGGCAACATCGCCTATTCCCTGGTGCTGATGGCGGAAAAGCCCGTTATCGTCTCCCGCGTGGGCCGGGATTTTGCCCGCTACCGCGAGGTCATCCAAAACTGGGGCCTGTCCCAGGAAGGCCTGGACCTGGACGCGGACGAGTTCACGGCCGGGGCGTATATCACCACGGACATGGCCAACAACCAGATCACCGGCTTCAACCCCGGCGCCATGCGCAAGCCCAGCCCCTACGCCTTCCCGCGCCTGGGCAAGGGCGACTACCTGGTGGCTTCCCCCACCAATGTGGAGGACATGACCGGCCACCCCAGGCTGGCCAAGCAAAAAGGCGCGCGCTGCATTTTCGACCCCGGCCAGCAGATCCCGGCCCTGAACGGCGAACAGCTGCTGGAAGCCATCAGCGGCGCGTTCCTGCTCATCTGCAACGACTATGAGCTGGAACTCATCAGTAAAGCCACGGGCAAAAGCCGAGCCGAACTGGCTTCCCTGGCCGAAAGCCTCATCGTGACCAGAGGGGGCGAGGGTTCCACGGTGTACCAGTCCGGCGCCGAAACCGTCATTCCCGCCGTCACGCCCCGCAGGGTGGCGGACCCCACGGGCGCGGGCGACGCCTACCGCTCCGGCCTGCTCAAAGGCCTGACCCAAGGCAAGAGCCTGGTGGACGCCGCCAAACTCGGGGCCACCTGCGCTTCTTTCTGCGTGGAGGAACAGGGCACCCAAGAACACAGCTTCACTTGGGACGAACTGATGCAGCGCTACTCCAAGCATTTCGGCTAACGAAGGGCTTATGGACGCAACGCGCCTGGTCTCCTTTCTGTTCGAAATAGGCATGCTGCGCCGCACGCCGCGTTCCGGCTGGCCGTTCCTGGGGTCCGGTTCGGAAAACGTGGCGGAGCACTCTTTCGGCGTCGCCTTCGCGGGCTATGTGCTGGCTGAAATGGCCGGGGCGGACAGCGGCCGGGTAGCCATGCTCTGCCTGATGCACGATGTGCACGAAGCGCGCACCGGCGACCTCAACTACGTGAACCGCAAGTACGTCCGCGCCGACAAAGGCGCTGCCACGGCGGACGCGCTGCACGGCACCGGCCTGGAAACTACTCTTATGCCGCTGTGGGAAGAGTTGGAGGCCAACGAAACCCTGGAAGCCAAACTGGCCCACGACGCCGACCAGCTGGACCTGATGCTGCGCCTGAAAGAGCAGCAGGACCTGGGCAACAGCTACGCGGCCCAATGGCTGGAAGCGGCGGAAAAACGCCTGGCCACGGACCAGGCCAAAACCCTGGCTCGAGCCATAATGAGCACGGACCACACGGACTGGTGGCGGGCCGGGACTGATCCTTCCTGGTGGGAAAAACGCAAGGGGTAGTTTGGGGATGCCTCCGGCGGCCAGGGCCCTGCCCTGGACCCGGCAGGGGGATGATCCCCCTGCACCCCGCGACAGGGGTGATCGCCCAATAAGGCGCTACGCGGGACTAACTCACGGCGTGCGCTTGAAGCAAATAAAAACGAGGCCGTCGCAACTATGCGGCGGCCTTGAATTATTGAAGCCTGTAAAAGCCGGAGCTGGTCAGGCGAAAGCCAGCACGATCAAGCCCATAAGCAGCGCGGCGGCCAGGGCTATGCCCAGCAGCCGCCGGATAATGGCCCCTTCCTGCCCGACTATGCCCGCCGTGGTGGTGCCCAGCAGTACTTTGGAGGGGGAAAACATGGTGCCTATGGCCCCGCCGCTGGTCTGGGCGGCCAGAATCAGGGCCGGATCCTTGTGGATCATCCGGGCCACGGATTCCTGAAAAGCCCCGAACAGAATGTTGGAACTGACGTTGCTGGAAGACATGAACGCCCCCAGCGTGCCCACCAGGGGCGCCAGCAGCGCGTACAAGCCGCCCGCGGCGGCCGCCGTGCCCCCGGCCAGCACGTCCACCTGGCCGCTGCCGCTCATCACCTTGCTCATGACCAAGAGCAGAGCCACGGAAAGGGAAGCGGGCAGGGACTTGCGCAGGGTGTTGGCCATGATGCGCCGCGCGCCCTCCCGGCCTATCAACCCCTTGCGCGCGAAATAGCCTCCGGAAAGTAGCGAAGCCGCCAGCAGAAAAGCGGCGGAATGGGTCAGCCAGGCCACCGGCCCATACGCGGGAGCGGCCGGGTTGTTGAACCCGTGGCCCGTGGCGCTGGCGGCAAAGGAAAGGCTCATCTTCCAGGTCCCGAGAAAAGAGGCCACCGGCGGAGTGAGCAGCACGAACACGGAAATGCCCACCAGCGCGTAATACGGCAGCAGCGCCTCGTGCAGGCTGAGGCGGGCGTTTTCCGCCCGTGGCGCGCCCTCTTCTTTGAACATGGGGCTGGTCTCGTCATAGCGCCTGGCGTAACGGGGCAGCCTGCCCAGGGCAAAAGCCGCGCCCAAAGCCACAGTGGTGGGTAAAACAGCGCACAAAATCGGGGTTATGCGGCAGAGCAACAACTGTCCCCCGGCCTGGATACCACCCAGAATGAGCACGGCGGGCAGGCCGCGCTTCAGCCCGGCCAGGCCCCGGTATTGCCAGCAGATCAGGCCGCCCGCCAGCAGGCAGAGCAGCCCGGTCAACGTGCCGGTCCACAGCGCGGCCTGCTGGTAGGCTGCGGGGTCCGCACCCAGGCTGGTCTGTTGCGCCAGGGCTTCCCAGGCCAGGGCCAGAGTGCCGAAGGTGTTGGCCCAGGCGTGGGCCATGAGCGGCACCAGCACGGCCCAGAGCGGCGCCACGCCTATGCCGATGAGCAGCGGCGCGGTCACGGCTATGGGCACGCCGAAGCCTGAAGGTCCCTGCAAAAAGCTGGTGAAGCACCAGCCCAACGCCAGCACCTGCAGGAGCCTGTCGGGAATAAGCCGCGTCAGGTCGCGCTGAATGGCGGCGAACCCGCCCGCTTCCCGGCTGACCTCGTACATCAGAATGGCCGTCACGGTCACCGCGATAATGGAGGCGCTGTTCCACAGGCCCTTGCCCGCCTCCCCCAAAAGCAGGCCCAGCGGGGCCCTGTACTGCATGAACGCGACCACAAACGCCGCCAAAGCGGCGGCCGCGGAAGCGTTGACGGCCGGCCACTGCCGCCGCACCAGCAGATAGAGCAGCAGCAGAAGGGGCAGGGCGGCCCCGGCCCACATGAACGGAGTTACGGGAAGGGGCATGCGCGCCGCCTAGGGTTCACAGGCCGTGGTGCAAAGCGCCTCCGCCTACCACAGGGCGAGCAGCGAGGCCTGGCGCTTTTCGTCCAGGGCCGGGTCCATATGTTCCACGCGCACCGTAATGGCCGTGCCGCCGCGTACGTTGAACACCCCTTCCACCGTCAGGCGGCGCGGCGCAAGCAGTGCGATGAGATCGTCCGCTATCTTGTTGGTCACGCTCTCCATGAACGAGCCGTGGTTGCGGTACGCGGCCATGTACAGCTTGAAGGACTTGGATTCCACGCACTTCTCCGCCGGCACGTAACGCAGCCGGATCACGGCGAAATCCGGCTGTCCGGTCATGGGGCACAGGCTGGTGAATTCCGGGTGCTCGAACTCCACCACATAGTCCCGCTGCGGGTAGCGGTTGGGAAAGGCTTCCAGCAGCGAGACGTCCGGGGAATCGAAACGGTAGGATGTCCTGCCGCCCAGGGTGGTCAGGCCTTCGGTTTCTTTTTTGGGGGCTTGGGGCTTTTTGGGCATATGATCCTCGTGGCTCCGCGCGCGGGGGACGGCTTTACCTTTGGGCGTGGCTGGGGTACAGAATCCACCGGCTCCGGCCGTATTTTTTTCAGGAATACCATCGTGTGGTACGCTGCTTTGTATGTGCTCAGCGTGGTCGCCGTCAACCTTGCCTTTGACGCCGCCCCGCCCCTGACCCTGCCCACCGGCGATCTCTGGCCCCCGGCCTCGCTGGTGGTGGGCTTTATTTTTGTTATCCGCGACTATGCCCAGCGTGCCATAGGCCATTGGGTGCTGCCCGCCATGCTGCTGGGCGGCGCGCTCAGCTGGTTCATGGCCGATCCCTACGTGGCCTACGCCAGCGTGTGCGCCTTTCTGACCGGCGAATTTCTGGACTGGGCCGTGTACAGCTTCACCGGCAGGCCCTTTTCCCAGCGTATTCTGCTTTCCAGCGCCATCAGCACGCCGGTGGACAGCGTCGTGTTTCTGACCATTATGGGCATGTTCTCCGTGCCCTCGGTGCTGATCATGACCAGCAGCAAAATGGTGGGCGCCATAGCCATTTTCTGGCTGGCCCGCAGACGCGAGGCCGACCCGGCCGCCATGCCGCAGGGAAGCTGAACGCGGCCCGCCCATGCACATGCGACGGCTCCGGGGATCTTTTTCCGGAGCCGTTTTTTTTTGCCGCGCGGGCCGGTCTGTTCTTCAGCGGCTCGCCGCGTCCGGCGGGGGCATGGGTTTTATCATATTTGATATATACGTTTATCCTTTTTGCTACAAATTGCTTGCTGCCACTGCCCCGCCATGCCCATGACCTGAAGTCTAAAAAAATTATCGCTTCTATTTCAAGGAATTACAAATAAGACTATTCTTGCCCTTCGCTGGCATGATTCTTGGAATTCCTCCCGTGAACTTATTCACCACCACTTCCAGGGAGGAAGTCATGTCCCAACCCCAAGGCGCCCTCAGCGGCCTCCGTGTTCTTGATTTGACTAGGGTTCTCGCCGGCCCCTTCTGCACCATGATGATGGCGGACATGGGCGCGGAGGTTATCAAAATTGAAGAGCCCAAGCGCGGGGACGACAGCCGCGCCTTCGCGCCCTTTAAAAACGGCGAAAGTTCTTACTACATGAACCTGAACCGTAACAAAAAGGGCTGCACCCTGAACCTGAAGGGCAAGGGTAAGGATATCTTTCTGGAATTGGTGAAAAAGGCCGACGTGGTGGTGGAAAACTACCGCCCCGGCACCATGGAAAAACTGGGCCTGGGGTACGAGGACCTGAAAAAGATCAACCCGCGCATCGTGTACGGCGCGGTTTCCGGCTTCGGCCACTACGGCCCCTTTAAGGAACGGCCCGGCTACGACATAATCGGCCAGGCCATGGGCGGCCTGATGAGCACCACCGGCTGGCCGGGCGGGGAACCCACCCGTTCCGGCACGGCCATGAGCGACGTGCTGGCCGGGCTTTCCGTGGCTATCGGCATCCTCGCGGCCTTACGCAGCCGAGACGTGACCGGCGTGGGCCAGAAGGTGGACGTGGCCCTGGTGGATTCCGTGGTGGCCAGCCTGGAAATCATCACTCAGATCTATCTGACGGAAGAAAAAATACCCCAGCGCATCGGCAACCGCTACGAATCCGTGTACCCCTATGACTCTTTCGCCACCAAGGACGGAAGCATGGTCATCGGCGCGGGCAACGACAAACTCTTTGCCCTGTGCTGCCAAGTTATGGGCAAGCCGGATCTGATCCAGGAAGAGCGCTTCAGCTCCAATCCCAACAGGGTCAGGAACCACGCCCAGCTCAAGCCCATCGTGGAAGAATGGAGCCGCACCCTGACGGCCGAAGAAGCCGTGGAAAAGCTGCTGGCCGTAGGCTGCCCCGCCGCGCCCATCAACACCATAGACAAGCTCGTTTCCTGCCCCCATATCGCCGGGGCCCGGGAAATGTTCGTGGAAGTGGACCACCCCAAGGCGGGCAAGCTCAAGATCACCGGCTCGCATATCAAGCTTTCGGACACCAAGACCTCCATCCGTACCCCGGCCCCGTTGCTGGGCCAGCACACGGAAGAAGTCTACAGCGCCGTTCTCGGCTTCACCCCGGAGCAAATCGCCGCCTATAAAGCCGAAGGCGTGATGTAAGGAGACTGCCATGAGCGGATGCACCATGCCCAAAACCGTGCACGTCACGGACATTACCGGACGCGACGGCTTTCAGAACATCAAGGACTGGATCCCCACGGAACTGAAGCTCCAGGTGCTGGACCTGCTGGTGGAGGCCGGAGTGCGCAAGATGGAGGGCACCTCCTTTGTCAGCCCCAAGGCCATCCCGCAAATGGCGGACGCGGTGGAAATCGCGGCCCACATGCGCGAAAAGCACCCTGAAGTGGAACTGGTGGCGCTCGCCCCCAACCTGCGCGGCGCGCAGAACGCCGTGGCCGCCGGGGTCAAGGAGATCAGCTACGTGGTTTCCGTCAGCGCGGCCCACAACAAGGCCAACATCAACCGCACCCACGAGGAGTCCCTGGCGGACCTGGAAGCCATACGCGCCGCCTGCCCGGACCTGCGCGTCAACCTCTCCATGTCCACGGTGTTCGGCTGCCCCTTCAGCGGGGAAGTGCCCATCGACCGGGTGCTGTGGCTGGTGGGGGAAAGCGTGAAGCGCGGCGCGGCCAGCGTCACCCTGTGCGATACCATAGGCGTGGCCAACCCGGCCCAGGTGCACGCCGTGCTGCGGGCCGTGAACAGGGACTTTCCCGCGCTGCCCAAGGCCCTGCACCTGCACGACACCCACGGCATGGGCCTGGCCAACACCCTGGCCGCCCTGGAGGAGGGCATCGACCGCTTTGAAACAGCGGCGGGCGGCCTGGGAGGCTGCCCCTTCGCGCCCGGCGCGGCGGGCAACACGTCCACGGAAGACATGGTCAACATGCTCCAGCGCATGGGCATAGGCACGGGCATTGACCTGGAAAAATTCCTCATGGCTGTGGCCGTCATCAAGGAGAAAATCAACCCGGACATTCCGGGCCGCCTGGCTTCCGCCAGGACCTATTCCGAATTCTGCTTTTTCAAGGGGTAAACCATGCCGCGGCTTACGGGTCGCGGCTTTCGCGCTTTTTTTGTGCAACACATGGCCGCTTATTTTCATGGACACGCAACCAGTCAGGAGATCTGCATGAACCTTGGCATTCTTTCGCTCTTCGCGCTCATTGTGGCCATTGCGCTCGGGTTTATCCGCAAAATCAACGTCGGCCTTCTGGGTATCGCGTTCGCCGTGCTTTTGGGAAAGTACGCGGGCCTGAAAGATAACGTGATTATCGGCGGCTGGAGCACCAACCTGGCTCTGATGCTCATGGGCGTGACTTTTCTGTTCAGCATCGCCCAGACCAACGGCACGTTGGAGCTTTTCGCCCGCAAAACCATTGCCCTGACCGGCAAACGCGCCTGGGCCATTCCCATCGTCATTTTCCTGCTCTCCACCTTTCTCGCGGCCATCGGCCCCGGCACCATCCCGGTCATGGCCCTGTTGGTGCCCCTGTCCATGGCCCTTGCCGCTGAATTGAAAATATCCCCGCTCATGCTCGCGCCCATCACGGTGCTGGGCTCGGCCGCCGGGGGCCTGACGGCCATCGCGCCCACGGGCATCATCGGCCTGACCCTGGCGGAACAGCAGGGCATAACCGGCATAGCCACGCCCTACTTTCTCAACTCCCTGACCAGCGAAGTTTTTGTGGCCATCGTCCTCTATTTCGTTTTCGGCGGGCACAAGCTGAGAGCCAGCAAGGACGAGGTGGAAACGCTGCCGCCTTACACCCAGGACCAGAAAATCACCATGGCCGGCGTGCTGCTGATGATCGCCGTGGTGCTGGCCACCCGCATCAACGTGGGCCTGGCCGCCTTTGTGGCCGGCACCCTGCTGGTCGGGATGCGCGTGGTGGACGAAAGAAAGGCCCTGGCCAACATGCCCTGGAGCACCATCGTGCTGGTCTGCGGCGTGGGCGTGCTCATGAGCCTGGCCATCAAGCTCAAGGGCATCGAACTGCTGGCCAAGACCCTGGGCCAGTTTATGACCGCTTCCACGGCCACGCCTATCCTGACCCTGACGGCGGGCATCATGTCCTGGTTTTCCAGCACCTCCGGGGTGGTCATGCCCACGCTTATCCCCACGGTGAGCAGCTTGGTGCAGACCGTGCCGGGCACCACGCCCCTGGAGCTTATTTCCGCCGTCACCTTCGGCGCGCACACCGCGGGCATGAGCCCGGCTTCCACGGGCGGGGGCCTTGCGCTGGCGGCCTACGCGGCCAACGCGGGCGTTTCCCTGGCCCAGCAGAACAAATTGTTCATGCAGATGTTCCTTACCGCCGTGGGCAGCGTTTTGCTGGTCACGCTGTTTTCCGCCACCGGCGCGTACAGCTGGTTCGCCTGGATGATCGTTAACTAGGCTTAGTTCCCGAACTTTCAGCTTTGGAGGAATTGCTCATGGGCATGACCATATCGGAAAAAATAATCGCCCGCGCGGCCGGGCAGGCGACCGCCAAGGCCGGGGACATACTTTGGGCCGACGTGGACGCCGCCATGATGGACGACATTCTCGGCCCGCGCGTGGAAATAGCGGAGCGCATGCTTGAACTGGACGCCAAAGTCTGGAACCCGGACAAGGTGGTTATCATTTCCGACCACTACACTCCCCCGGCCAACGCCAAGCAGGCGGCCATCGTCAAGTTCACCCGGGAGTGGGCGGCGGAATACGGCGTGAAGAACTACTACGAATTCATCGGCCCCTGCCACCAGATCATGGTGGAAAAAGGCCACGTGCTGCCCGGCGGCGTGGTCATGGGCACGGATTCGCACACATGCATGGGCGGCGCGCTGGGGGCCTTTGCCAGCGGCATCGGATCCACGGAAATGGTGGGCATTCTGGTCACCGGCCAGATTTGGCTACGGGTGCCGGAAACCATTCGCGTGGAGTGGACCGGCGCCCTGTCTCCCGGCGTGATGGCCAAGGACATTTCCCTGGCCACCATCGGGGACATAGGCCACGCGGGCGCCACCTACAAAGCCGTGGAATACGTGGGCGACGCCATTGACGCCCTGAACATGGACGAGCGCTTCTGTATCACCAACATGGCCGTGGAAATGGGCGCCAAAGCGGGGCTGATGAACACGGACGCCGTTACCGAAAGCTTTCTCAAAAGCCAGGGCCTGAGCGGCCCCTTCCAAAGCATGAAAAGCGACCCGGACGCCGTGTTCTGCGCCACCCGGCGCTTTGACGCCGCCGCGCTCACGCCCATGGTTTCCTGCCCGCACGAGGTGGACAACGTCAGCTCGGTCAGCGCGCTGAAAAAAGGCATCCGCATCGACCAGGCCTATATCGGTTCCTGCACGGGCGGCCGCTACACGGACCTGGCCCTGGCCGCCAAACTGCTCAAAGGCAAAAAAGTCAAGGCGGGCAGACGGCTGCTGGTTTCGCCCTCTTCCAAAAGCATTTGGGAGAAAGCCGCAAGCGACGGCACCCTGCAAACCCTGTCGGAAGCCGGGGCCGTAATCATGGCCCCCACCTGCGGGGTGTGCGTGGGGCTGCATTCCGGCATTCTGGCCGACGGCGAGGCCTGTATCTCCTCCACCAACCGCAACTTCATCGGCCGCATGGGCAGCAAGAAAGCGGAAACCTATCTCGGCTCCCCGCTCACCGTGGCCGCGTCCGCCGTGGCCGGGGAGATAGTGGACCCCAGAGAATTCCTCTAAGGAGAAAACGATGGAAAGCATCCGCAAAGGCCAGGCCCACGTCTTTGGCGACAACATCAATACGGACATCGTCTCGCCGCCCCAGTACATGGAGCTTTCCGCCCAGGAAGCGGCCAAGTACGCCATGAGCGGCGTGGACGCGGAATTCGCCGCGCGCATGAAAAAAGGCGACATCATCGTGGCGGGCAACAACTTCGGTTCCGGTTCCAGCCGTGAGCTAGCGCCCCTCTCGCTCCTGCATCTGGGTGTGGGGGCCATTGTGGCCAAGTTTTTCGCCCGCATTTTCTACCGCAACGCCATCAACCTGGGCCTGCCCGTGGTGGAGTGCGCGGAAACGGACAAAATCCGGCCCGGCGACGAGCTGGAAATAGACTTCGTGGCCGGAACCCTGCGCAACCTGACCAAGAACGAGTCCTACGCCTGCTCCACCCTGCCCCCGCACATCCTGGCCCTGGTGCAGGAAGGCGGGCTGATCGCGCATTTGAAGGGGCGGAAAAAGGCGTAAAGGCAGAGCTGCCGAAGCCGCCTTTCTACCGCTCCGGTGCCGGTAAGATGCGCGACCGGCAAAGCCGGATCGCGCCCGGCCCCTGCGCTCAATGGCCCTGGCGGGCCTGGCCTACGCTACGCTCCGGCCCCCTCCGGGGGTATAGGGAAAGGGCGCTGCCCTGCACCCGCCAGGGGGGTGGCCCCCCTAGACCCCGCGACAGGGGTAACGCATGAGTTAGTTTGTCTTCCTTCCGATGCCGGGCCGTTGTTTGACGGCGGCCCGGCATCGGGCATATCATGTCTTCACCCCTTCCCTCACCCCAAACCACGCGGCCGCCATGGACAGCACCCCTTCCCGGCACCCTTACACTTTTGCGGTTATCGCGCCTTACGGCAACATGGCCGCGCTGGCCAAAAAGCTGGCGGCGGACCTGCCCTGCTCGCTCCTGGTGCGGGATACCGTGGCCCTGGACGCGGCGGCGGAAGCGGCCCGCCAGGTGCTGCAAGAAGCGCCCGTGGACGTGATTCTCAGCCGGGGCGGCACGGCGGATTATATTCGCGGGGCCGTGGACGTGCCCGTGGTCTCAGTCTCCACCACCGCGCTGGATCTCTTGCGCACGCTGCTGCCTTTCGCGGGCCAGGTGAGGCGCATCGCCTTTTTCAACTACAAAGAACCCATGCTGGGCGTGGGCATGGTGGGCCAGACCCTGGGCATCACCATCCGGGAATACCTGTTCCACACCCGCGACGACATGATGTCCAACATGCTCAAGGCCAAGGCGGAAGGCGCGGAAATGGGCGTGGGCGGCATACTCACTTCCGGCATGCGCGAGGTCTGCGGCCTGCCCGGCATTCTGCTGGAAGCCGGGGAAGACGCCGTGCTCCGCGCCCTGCGCGAGGCCCTGTCCATGGCGGAAGTGCGCCGCTCCTTCCAGGAACGGGCCGCCCGCATGCACACCATTCTCAACAGCATCGCCGAAGGCATCCTGGTCACGGACGAGCGCAACGTCGTCACCCTGCTCAACCCCACGGCGGAACGCCTGCTGCAACTCAAGGCGGACGAGGCCCTGGGCAGGCCCGCCCAGACGGTGGTGCCCAACACCCGCACCGGCGCCGTGCTGCGCAGCGGCCAGCCGGAACTGAACGAAGTGCAGGACATGGGCGGCGTGACCATTGTCACCAGCCGGGTGCCTATTGTCGTGGGCGAACGGCCCGTGGGCGTGGTCTGCACCTTTTCGGAAGCCGGGCGCATCCAGCAGGCGGAACAGCGCCTGCGCGGCAAAATGCGGGCCAAGGGTTTCGCCGCCCGCTACACCCTGGACGATATCCGTACCCGCAACCCGGCCATGCGGGCCATCAAGGATCTGGCCCGGCTTTACGCGGGCACGGACGCCACCGTGCTGCTGCAGGGCGAATCCGGCACGGGCAAGGAACTGTTCGCCCAGGGCATTCACCTGGCCAGCGCCCGGCGCGGTGGGCCCTTTGTGGCCGTGAACTGCGCCGCCATACCGGAATCGCTGCTGGAAAGCGAGCTGTTCGGCTATGAGGAAGGCGCCTTCACCGGCGCGCGGCGCCAAGGCAAGGCCGGTTTTTTCGAACTGGCCCACCAGGGCACCCTGTTCCTGGACGAGGTAAGCGAGCTGCCCCGACCTCTGCAGGCCCGCCTCTTGCGCGTGCTGCAGGAACGCGAGGTCGTGCGCGTGGGCGGCAGCCAGGTCGTTCCGGTGAGCATCCGCATCGTCTGCGCCACCAACCGCGATCTGGAGGAATGGACCCGCGTTGGCCAATTCCGGGAAGATCTTTACTACCGGCTCAACGTCCTGCTGCTGGCCATCCCGCCCCTGCGCGAACGGCCGGAAGATATCCCCCACCTGGCGCTCTTCTTTCTCCAGTCCGCCCTTTCCGGCGCGGCGCGGGAAGAAGCCGCCCGCAAGCTGCCGGAAAAGCGCCTGCTGGCCCACGCCTGGCCCGGCAACGTGCGCGAGCTGGCCAGCGTTATGGAACGCCTGGCCCTGGTGGCTTCCATCATGCCGGACGCGGACTGGGAAGAATTGCTGGACCAGATCTGGCGCCCGCGTTTCTCCTCCCTGGAGAACACGGGCGGTCCCGAGCTGCGCGTGGCGCTTGGCGGTTCCCTGAAAAGCATGACCCACAGCCTGGAACGCTCAGCCATTGAGCGCCTGCTGCGCGAACATGGCCAGGACCAGGGCAAGGTGGCGGAACTTTTGGGCATCAGCCGCATGAGCCTGTGGCGCAAGCTGAATAAAAAAGGCTAGTGGTTGTTTCAAAAGACGGCGCATGACCGCCGCGCTCCGCCGTCCTTTACAAGCCCGTCCGTTTGTTCTACCTAGTAAGTGCTTAGACTTTGATCGCATCCTCTTTTCTCGGCTCCATAACTCTTATCAGCCATCGTGGAGGCGGAAATGACCATTGATCGCCCCATAGGCATCTTTGATTCCGGCCTGGGCGGCCTGACCGTGTTACGCGCCTTGCGCCAGATCCTGCCCGCGGAGGACCTGCGCTATATCGGAGATACGGCCCGCCTGCCTTACGGCGCCAAAACCCAAAAAGTGGTCACCCAGTTCTGCCTGGAAGCGGCCGCCGCCCTTGTGGACATGGGCAGCAAAATCATCGTCATCGCCTGCAACACGGCCACGGCGGCCGCCCTGCCCGCTCTGCAGGCCGCGTACCCCGATATCCCCGTCATCGGCACCATTGAGCCGGGTGCGGCAGTAGCCGCGAAAACTTCCCCTTCCGGCCGTATAGCCGTCCTGGCCACAGCCGCCACAATCAAAAGCGGCGCCTACGAAAAATCCATCCGGTCCCTTGTTCCGACCGCCAAGGTCACGGGCATACCCGCCCCCCTCCTTGTCGCTCTCGTGGAAGAAGGCTGGCTGGAAGGCCCCATTGCCGAAGCCATTTCAAAACGCTATCTGGCTCCCGTCTTTTCCGGCCCGGACAGGCCCGACAGTCTGGTAATGGGCTGCACCCACTTCCCGCTCCTGAACAACGCCATCGAAAACGTTCTGCCCTTGGGAACGAACATCGTGGACCCGGCCGAAGCCACGGCCCAGGAAGTAAAAAATGCTCTGGCCGAACGGAACCTCCTCCGGCCTTCCGGCCAGGGGACAGACCTTTTCCACTGCACCGACGCCCCGGACCGTTTCGCCGCCGTAGGCGCCATTTTCCTGCAACAGCCCCTGAAAGGCGAGGATATTCGCTGTATTACGCTGGGGTAGGGAACGGATGAAACCCGGAGGGAAGGGGAAACCTTTTTTGGAAAAAAGGCTCTCCCTTCCCCCTCCAAGAAATTTGACAGGAGTCTGCCAGGATATCTCATTGATAACGCGGCGCCGTGCAATGACGGCGTCGCGTTTTTGTCTGGAATGGCGGGCCGGGAGCATCATTTCCTCCACACGTCATCCTGAGCGTAGCGAAGGATCCATCTTGATTGTCTTTCGTTTTATTCCCGAATGAAAAGCAAAAGAGGCGGAGAAGATGGGTCCTTCGCCACGCTCAGGATGACGTGTGGTAAAAGGCGACACTCCCGTACCCACCCTGAATGGGTTCCAAGGGGCGTGCCCCTTGGCGGGTGCAGGGATCTCGCAACCGCAGGAGGCGGTTGCGCACGGAGCGCAGCGACGCCCGAAGGGAGCGGCACAGGACCTGCCGTATTGAGCCCTGCTTCGACTCTTAACTAGCTTCGACAAAATTCCCCTGCTCGATCCGCAGATACCGGGCGTCCGGCGCGGCGCCGCGCAGCATGGCGGCCGTGCTCTCGTGGCAGGTGAAGAACAGGATTTGCTGCTCGCGGGCGAAATCCGCCAGAGCGTTGGCGGTCAAGGCGGCTCGCCCGGCGTCGAAGTTGACCAGAATGTCGTCCATGATCACGGGCAGACTTTCGGCCTGGCGGGAGTGGTCGCGGATATAGGCCAGGCGCAACGCCAGGTAAAGCTGTTCCCTGGTGCCCCGGCTGAGCTCGGTTTCCGGATTTTTGGGCAGGCCGTCCCTGGACAAAGCCAGGATGGCTCCATCTTCCAGGGATACGGAAAGACCACTGTAGGCCCCGTTGGTGACGGCGGCAAACAATTCCCCGGCGTGGCGCACGACGCCGGGCTGGCGTTCCTGTTCAAAATGGCTTTTGGCGTCCAGCAGCAGCTTTTTGGCCAGGGCCAGCCGCGCCCATTCAGCGGAAGCGCGGCGCAGGGCGTCCAGCAGGCGCTCTTCTTCCGCACGCAGGGCCATCACGCCTTCTTCCCCGGCCAGGGCGGCCTGTCGGGCACTGAGGCGACCGCGTTCCTCCAGCAGGGTTTGTTCTTGTTCCGAAACTTCCGCCAGACGCTTTTGGGCGGATTCCAAAGCCTCGTCCAGTTCCCGGCTGCCGCTGTCGCTGAAGGCGCCGCGCAGGGAATCGAACCCGCCGGGCAGGGCGCGGGCTTCCTCCTCCAGAGCGGCCAGAAGACGCTGGCGGCTTTGCAAGGCTTCTTCCCGCTGTTGCCATGCGCCGAAAGCGCGGCGGTAGGCTTCCGCATCCTCCGCGCGGGCCAGGCGGAACAGTTCCGCCATTTCGTTTTCCACGGCGGCAAGCTCGTCCTGGGCCGCCAGACGCGCGGCTTCCGCTTCCGGCAGCTCCGCTTGCTTGCGTTTTTGCAGGGCCGCCGCCTCCACGGCCCGGGCGGACCTGGCGCTCAAATTTTCCAGCAGAGAGAGCAGTTCCGCGGCCGCCACGGGGCCGGGCTGTTCCGGAAGTTCAGGGACCGCCTCGCCCATCAGGCGCGCGCAGTCGCCCAGTTCCAGCGCGAAACGGCGCAGGTCCTCCCGCAGCCGCGCGGCCCGCGCCGCAAGCTCCTGGGCTTTGCCCCGGCGGGCCTTGGCCTTGTCCAGAATATCCAGCGCTTCCCGCCCGGTTTCCGGGGACAGGTCCGGAAACAGCCGCCGCTCTTGCAGCCAGTTGCGCCAGGCAGCCGCCTGGGTTTCTTTGCGGGCGCGGGCGTCTTCCGCGTCTTTCCGGGCCAGGGCCAGCCGGGTTTGCAGGCGTTCGAGCGCGGCGCGGCGTTCCACCAGGCTCTGTTCCTGGCGCAGACGTTCCTGGCCCGCGCGCCGCCATTCGGACAGAGCGGCTTCCAGCGCGCCCAGCCACAGGATGGGGGCCTCTTCCGGGTCTTGGGCGGCCTCGCCCAGCGACAGGCCAAGTTCCGGCAGCGAAGCGGCCAGGTCCAGGCACAGGCGGAGACGACCGCGCGCCTGGCGCAGAGCTTCTTCCTCCTGGCGCAGTTCGCTGAGCCCGCGCCCGACGGCCGTGGTTTTTTCCGCCAGGGCCAGGGCGTGCTCCTGCATCGCGACAAGCTCTTTGAGCGCCGCCAGGGCGTCCGCGCCGGACAGGCCGTCCAGGGCGTCCCCAAGCGCATGCGCGGCGGAAGCGGCGGCGAACAGGGCGTCCAGCTGTTGTTCCGCGCGCTGCACGGCGTCGGCGGCGCGGTTGCGGGAGGCTTTCACCCGCTCGTTGACCAGTTCCAGGGTGGACGCGGCCATGGTCTGGGAGCGGACGGGCATTTGGCGCATGAGCACGAACAGCGCCCCGGCCACCAGGCAGCCTGCCCCGGCGTAAGTGAGCGGCGGCTGGGGCAGCAGAAAACCCAACGCCAGGCAGAGAAGCCCGGCCAGCACCACCGCCCCGCCCAACAGCAGGGTGGGGCTGCGCAGGCGCGCGGCGGGCGCGGTGTACTGCGGGATGACAAAATCATTCAAGCGGTCGTTGGCTTCCTGGAAACCGCGCCGGGCGGCCTCCACTTCCTGCCAGGCGCTTTGCGCCTCCCGCAGCAGCGTTTTGCGCCGCTCCAGGGTCTGCTCGTCAAGAAACTCGCCATTGTCGGCCAGCCAGTGTTCCAGACGGGCCAGCTCTTCGGCGGGGCCCTGCTGCGCGAAAGATGAAACAGCCAGCCCCGGCAGAAAGGATGCCTGCCGTAAAGCCGCCTGCAACGCCGCGCGTAACGCTTCCTGGGCGTGGCGCAGGCGCTCTTTGTGCAGGGGCAGCTGTTCCAGGGCCACGCGGGCCTCGGCCAGAGCGCGTTCCAGACGCAGGGGACCATCGCTGTCCGCTGCCGGGATCTTTTCCCGGCCCGCGGCGGCGGACGAAGCCGCCAGGGCCTTGTCCGTCTGTTCCGCTTCCAGCACCTCCCGTTCCAGGCGGGCCACGGCCGCGTCCATGCCTTCCCGCTCGCGTACGGCCTTTTCCAGGTTGGCGCCCAAAACGCGGCACTCTTCCCGCAGAGGCAGGGAGAGCGGAAAGGCGTCCACGGCCTCCCCGTCCCACTCCGGCCCCAGGGAAGCGCACAGGCCGCGCAGTTCCCGGTCCACGGCCAGCTTTTCCTGTTCCAGGGCGGGCAGCTCGGCGGCGGCGCGGCGCAGGCTTTCCGCCTGTTCCCGCAGGCCCAGCAGCGGGCCGTGCGCCTGAAGCGGGCCGGGCGTCTGGGCCAAGGCGGCCAGTTCCTCGCTGAAGCGTTCCACGCGGCGCGTAGCCTCGGCCAAGGCCAGGCGGCGCTCTTCCAGGCGTTCGGCCAGGCGGTTGACGCGCTCCAGTCCGTCGGGCGCGAAGCTGCCTTCTGTTTCCGGCAGGGCGGCCAGGGTGGTTTCCGCCTCGCGCAGCGCTTCCCACTGCCGCCACAGGCCGCGACGGCGTTCCAGGGTCCGGCGCTCCTCTTCCTGGGCCGCACGGACGGCGGCGGCTTCCGCCAGCACAGACTCCAGGCTTTCCAGATCCTGTTGCAGCGCGGCGTAGCGGGCCACTTCCGAACCCAGTTCCCGGCGGCGCTCTCGCAGGGCTTCCAGCTCCGCCAACAGCGCGTTGACGCTGGTTTTGCGGCCTTTGGGAACGTACAGCTTGTCCATTTCGTCCTGAATTTTTTTCAGCACCTGGGTGGGCGAGCGTTCCGAGCCGAACGCCGCTCCGTGCAGGGCGTGGCGCACGCGTTCGTCCTTCATGTCGCCCATCTGGATGAGTTCGCCCAGGCTGAAGCCGAACACCGCGTCATAGACTTCCGGAGTGCAGCCGCCCAGCAGGCGGGACAGGTCCGCCGTGGGGTGGGGCGCGCCCTCCTCCGTGGTCAATGTGACGGGGCCGCCGTGGGTGCCGGGGCGGCGGATAAGGCGCAAGGGGCCAAAGGCCGCGCTTTCCAGCAGCAGGCCGCCGCCGGAAAGGGCCTTTCCGCCGTTCTGGTCAGCCAGGTAGTCCAGCTTGTATTTGCGGTTTGTACGGGCATAGCCGAAGAGCATGGCCCGGAAAAAATTCAGGCAGGTGCTTTTGCCCGCCTCGTTACGGCCGTAAATGACGGTGAGGCCGGACGGCAGGCCGGTGACGGACTGTCCGCTGAACAGGCCGAAGCGGTCGATGGTGAATTCGCGGATATACATACGCGCTACTCACCCTCCAGCAGGCCGCAGCAAAGGGAGCGGGCGGAAGCGACCAGCTCCGCCGTTGCCGCCGCGTCCGGCATATCCAGCACCCGGCGCAGGCGGTTGTTGCCGTAAAGATCAGACAGCGCGTCATCGCGCAACGCTTCCAGGGCGGCGGCGTCATGCAGGGCCGCTTCCGCCTGGCGGGCCACCTCGCCCGTCAGGCCCTGGCGGGAACAGAGATCCGCCATGTCCGCTTCCGGGGCTGTGCGCAGCACCAGTTCGCTGAGCCGCACCCGCCCGCCGTTGTCCGTCAGGCTCTGCCGCAGCCGCCGGGTCAGGTCTTCCAGCGCCCCGGAGCGGCGCAGGGCATGGTCCCAGACCGTCCTGCCGCTCAGGGTCAGGCGGCAGACCACCAGGTCCGGCCCAAAGCCCGGCCCCTCCGCGTTCTGCGCCCGCTCGCCTTCTTGTTCCAACCGGGCGAGCAGGGTTTCTTCCAGCGCGTCCAGACTTTCCGGGTCGTTCCCGTTTATGTCCAGCACCGGCTTTTCCCACTGCACGGGCGCGAGCGGCACGAAAGCCCGCTCAAAACTTCCGGCGGCGCGTACCCGCACGATAAAGCAGCCGTGCGGCCCGGATTCGTTGACGTGCAGGCCCTGAAGGCTGCCGGGGTACACCGCGCAGGGGCTTTCGCCCAGCACCTGGGGCGTGTGCACGTGGCCCAGAGCCCAGTAGTCCAGGCCGCTTTGGGCCAGGTCCGCCAGCGCGCAGGGCGCGTAAGGCGCGTAGCCCTCGCTTTTGCCGCCCACGGCGCAGTGCAGCACGCCCAGTTGCGTAACGCCGGAGGGAAAACCGCCCTGCCCCCGGCTGAAGCGCTGGGCCAGATTCGCCTTTTCCCTGCGGCTGGTGTGGCTTATGCCATGCACCACGGCCAGGAGTTCGCCGTCGCGTTCCACCCGGTGCCCGCTCACATCCGGGCCGAACACTGTCACGTTGCCGGGCCAGCGCACCGCGGCCGGGCCGTCTTCCAGGGGGTCGTGGTTGCCATGGGCCAAAAATACGCGCACCCCGGCCTTTTCCAGGCGCAGGAACATGTCTCGCAATTCCAGCCGGGCGCGCAGAACGCCATCCTCTTCGTCGTACACGTCCCCGGCCAGTACCAGGAACGCGGCCTGTTCCGCCAAACACAGGGCTTCCAGGCGGCGCAGGGCCGCAAAGGAGGCTTCCGTCATCAGGGACAGTTCCCGCCGCGAGGGGTCAAGGTCGAAAAATTCCCCCGCACCCCGGAAAGGCGCGCCCAGGTGCAAATCCGCGGCGTGGATAAAGGTAAAGGGCTGTTGCTGCATGGCTTGTTTTTTCTAGCATAGTCCGGGGCGGACTGGAATGCCTCCGGCGTCCGGGGGAAGGGGGAATCTTTTTTTGGAAAAAAATTTCCCCTTTCTCCGCCCCCCATCCTCCTTCAAAAAACTTTGTCAGGGGGGCGGCCGCGTTACGGCCCGGTTGCCGTGTATTTCGCGCCCAGCCTTTGTTTTTCCGAGTATAGTGAGGACTTGATCCTTGTGCTATTATGAATTCATGCAGCGCTGGATTATGCATATCGACATGGACGCCTTTTACGCCTCCATTGAGCAGCTCGACAACCCGGAGTTGAAGGGCAAGCCGGTCATTGTGGGCGGCGGCGACCGGGGCGTGGTGAGCGCGGCTTCCTACGAAGCCCGCCGCTTTGGCGTGCGCAGCGCCGTGCCCATTTTCCAGGCCAGGCGACTCTGCCCGCAGGGCGTGTTCGTGCCGGTGCGCATGCAGCGCTATAAAGAGGTTTCGCGCCGGATCATGGAGGTGCTCTCCCGCTTTTCCCCTTTGGTGGAGCAGGCTTCCGTGGACGAAGCTTACCTGGACGCCAGCGGCCTGGACGCTATTTTCGGCCCGGTGCGCGAACTGGGCCAGTCCGTCAAGGACGCCGTGTTCGGGGAATGCTCGCTCACCTGTTCCGTGGGCCTTGCGCCGGTCAAGTTCCTGGCCAAAATCGCTTCGGACATGGACAAGCCCGACGGCCTCACCGTGCTGGAGCCGCAGGACCTGCCCGCCCTGCTGGCCGCGCTGCCCGTGTCCCGCATTCCCGGCGTGGGGCACAAAACCTTGGAACTGCTGAAAAATACCGGGGTGCACACCTGCGGCGACGTGCGCCGCTACCCCAAGGAATTTTGGCAACGCCGCCTGGGCAAGGCCGGGGAAAGCCTGTACGACAGGGCCGGCGGCGTGGACCCGCGCCCCGTCGTCCCCTTTGAACCGCCCAAGTCTGAAAGCGCGGAAAACACCTTTGAAGTGGACACCCTGGACCGGGAGGTTCTGGAACGCTGGCTGCTGCGCCAGTCGGAACGGGTGGGCGCTTCCCTGCGCCGCCAAGGCCTGGCCGGGCGCACCGTGACCCTGAAAGCCAAGTACGCGGACTTTACCCAGGTCACCAGGGCCAGGACCCTGGACCAGCCCTTCAACGGCACCCGGCTGATCTACGAAACCGCCGTGGCCCTGCTGCGGGAGCTGAACCCCAAGCGCAAGCTCCGGCTGATCGGGGTGGGCGTCTCTCATTTCGGCGGGGGCAAAGAGGCGCGGCAGCTTTCTTTGTTTTCCGAATCCGAACAGCAGGACGCCGCGCGGAGCGGCAAGGACGCCGCCTTGGACAAGACCCTGGACGAGCTGCGCGAGCGTTTCGGCCACCGCGCCGTGGTGCGGGGCAAGCTTTTTGAATGACCGGACAGCTGTCCCTCCTTGACATACCTCTGCCTGGTGGTTAGCCATTATAGCTATGTTGCACGCAGAACGGGAAGCCGCCATTCTGGCCGCCATTATCGAGCGCTATATCCATACCGGGGAACCGGTGCCTTCCGGCGCCGTGTCCCGGGGCTCGCGGCTCGCCCTGTCCCCTGCCAGCGTGCGCAACGCCATGTCCGGGCTGATGGACAAGGGCTACCTGGACCAGCCCCATATTTCCGCGGGCCGGGTGCCCACGGCCAAGGCGTTCCGCCTTTACGTGGATACGCTGTTCACCCCCTCCCCCCTGCCGGAAGAGCGCCGCACCGCCATTGCGGACGCGCTGAACCTGGAAGAGGCGGAGGTTTCCCAAATCTTGCGCCGGGCCAGCTCTGTGGTTTCCAGCCAATGCTGCCAGTTGGGCGTGGTGCTGGCGCCCAAGCGGGACGAGGCCCGCTGGCGGGCCATAGAGTTCGCGCCGCTCAGCCCCAACCAGGTGCTGGCCGCGCTGGTGCTGGAAGGGGGCCTGGTGCGCACCCGCCTGCTCAGCGTGGCCGAACCCTACGGCCAGGACGAGCTGACCCGTTTCAGCAACTACATGAACAGCCACTTCAAGGGCCTGACCCTGCAGGAAGCCCGCCGCCACATCCAGGCAGACCTGCGCGACAAGGGAGAACGCCTGGAAGCCATGTGCCGCAAGGCGCTGACCCTTTCCCACGCCGCCGTGGACACGGCCGACGAAGAGCGGGAACTGTTCATGGAAGGCGCGCGCCAAATGCTGGCCCAGGCGGAACACGCGAACATCAAGGCCCTGCGCGCCCTGCTCTCTTTGCTGGAAGAGCGCTCCCGCCTGCTGGAGCTTTTGAACAGCGCCATGCGCGATATGGACTGGTCGGTCTCCTTTTTCCACGCGGAAGAGGACGAGCCCTGCTGGGCCGTGGTCAGCGCGCCCTACGCCGCTTCCGGGGACGGGGATACCCCTCTGGGCGTGGTCAGCGCGGTGGGCCCCCTGCGCATGAATTACGCGGCAGTGGTGCCCGCGGTGAGCCACATCGCCACCTCGCTCGCGGCCGCGCTACACCGCCGTTTCACGGCCGCGTGACGCGGCCCGGCGGCAGCAATACTTTTTAAAAAAAGGCCGGACCATGAAACCGGCCGTGACGGGGGAGAGCCAAAACGCGCGCTCCCCTGATTTTCACTCTCAAGGAGAACATCCCGTATGCATAAGCGCCATCCCTACAGCAACCCCTACTCCGGCCTGGACTCGCCCGACGCCGAGGGAGGCGACGCCCCGGCCAGCCCGGTGGTGGACAACAACGCCGTCGCGCCCCCGCCGCTGGCCGAAGTGGCGGATGAAGAGCTGGTCCGGGCGTGCAAGGCCCGGGTCTGCCCGGACTGCCCCGTGCTGCGCGAAGCCGAGGATGTTAAACTCCGCGCCCTGGCGGACCTGGAAAACACCAGAAAACGCCTGGCCCGGGAAAAAGAGGAATTTTCCCGCTTTGCCGGGGAAAGCGTCATCGCGGACATACTCCCGGCCCTGGACAACCTGGACCTGGCGCTGGCCCACGCCCCCAAGGAAGGGGACTGTAAAAACTTCGTCATCGGCGTGGAAATGACCAGGAAGCTGCTCCTGGATTCCCTGAGCCGCCACGGCCTGGCGCAGCTGGGGGAACTGGGCGAGGCCTTTGACCCCGCCGTGCACGAAGCCGTGGGCATGGAAGCGCACACGGAGTTTCCGGAAGGCGCGGTCTGCGGTCTGCTCTCCAGGGGCTACCGCCTGAAAGACAGACTGCTGCGGCCCGCCAAGGTCACTGTCTGCAAGTTCTAACGCTGTAAGAAATTCATGGCCTACCAGACTTTTCCCTGGCAGCAGGGCGCATCCCGCAGCTTTGAAAAGCTGCTTTCGCTGCGCCTGCCTTCGCTGCGGGGGAAATCCGTGCTGGATGTGGGCTGCAACACCGGCTATTTCTGCGGCTGGGCCGCCTTTCAAAAGGCGGCCCGAGTGCGGGGCGTGGACAGCGACCCCGGCTTTATCGCCCTGGCCAAAGACTGGTTCCCGGACTGCTTCTTTTCCTGCGCGCCCTGGCGGGAACTGGGGCCGGAATGCTACGATCTCATCCTTTGCCTCTCCGCCATCCACTACGCGGAAGATCAGCAGGAACTGCTGGACCTGCTCATGACCCGCCTGAACCCCGGCGGCCTGCTGGTGCTGGAACTGGGCGTGGCCCCCGGTGAGGAAGACCGTTTCGTGGAAGTCACGCGGGCCATAGACACCCGCCTTTTCCCCACCCGCGCCAGGCTGCACGGCATGTTGGCCAAGTACGCCTTCAAGCACATTGGCCAAAGCGTGTCCCAGAGCGGGGACCCCATCCCGCGCCACGTGTACCACGTGCAGCACGCCCTGCCCCTGGCCATTCTGCTCATGGACGAGCACTATTCCGGCAAGACCAGCGTTTCCTCCGCCATTTTGCGGCCGGATATCTTCCGAATCCAGGGCGAAATCCTGTACCATGATATCGCCGACGGCCGCTTTCCCGTCAGGCCTGAGCTGAAAGAGCTGATGCGCTACATTCCGGGCACGCGGCACATGAACCCCCCGTCCATAACCCAGGCTATCTGCGAAGCGGGTCTGCTGCCGGACATGGTTTCCGTGTACACCACGCTGGCGCGGGGCGGGGACTTTATTCTGGACCACTACATCCCGCCGCAATACAGAACCGCGCTGGCCGACATTCTGCACGAATCCGGTTTTTTCGTGGTCGACATCGCCATGTACCCGGCCCACAAGAAACCCTGGATCAAGGAAAGGCCCCCGTACGCGCATTACGAGGCCTACGCCAAGTACTTGCAGCGCATCAGCGCCATTGACGAGGCCGCGTACCTGGCAGCCAACCCGGACGTGGCCAAGGCCGTGGCGGAAGGTTCCATACCCAGCGGCCGGTACCACTACTGGAACTTCGGCAGGCGTGAAAAACGGAAGCGCAAACCCTGAGCGCCGAAGTCAAATTTTTCAGCATTACCTTTTTTCTTCGTTCAGACAACTTTTTTTATTTTTTCCTCTGGACGAGCACCATTTCCGACTTATTTTCTTGCCAGAACAGCGGTCGCGCCTAGTTGCGCGACTTTTCTCTGCCTCGCCCGCGAAAAACAAAGCGCCCGGCGCGGGGGATATACCGGGCCGACTTATTTTGGGAGGAAGATTTATATGGGAAAAATTATCGGAATTGACCTTGGCACCACCAACTCCTGCGTCTTCGTCATGGAAGGCAAGGAGCCGAAGTGCGTCACCAACCCGGAAGGCGGCCGCACCACGCCTTCCATCGTCGCGTTCACCGGCAAGGAAAGGCTGGTGGGCGACATAGCCAAACGCCAGGCCGTCACCAACCCGGCCCGCACCGTGTTCGCCATCAAGCGCCTGATGGGCCGCCGTTTCGACACCCCGGAGGTGTCGCGCTGGAAAGAGCACAGCCCCTACGAAATCATAGGCGGTAAAAACGGCGACGCCGCCGTACGGATAGAAGGCCAGGAATACAGCGCCCCGGAAATTTCCGCCATGATTCTGGCCAAACTGAAGGCCGACGCGGAAGCGTACCTGGGCGAAACCGTGACGGAAGCCGTCATCACCGTGCCCGCCTACTTCAACGACTCGCAGCGCCAGGCCACCAAAGACGCCGGCCGCATCGCGGGCCTGGAAGTCAAACGCATCATCAACGAGCCCACGGCGGCTTCGCTGGCCTACGGTTTCGACCGCAAGGCCAACGAGAAAATCGCGGTTTTCGACCTGGGCGGCGGCACTTTTGATATTTCCGTGCTGGAAGTGGGCGACAACGTCGTGGAAGTGCGCGCCACCAACGGCGACACCTTCCTGGGGGGCGAAGATTTCGACCAGCGCGTCATCAATTGGCTGGTGGACGAGTTCCGCCGTGAGAACGGCATTGACCTGACCAAAGACAGCATGGCCCTGCAGCGCCTGAAAGAAGCCGCGGAAAAGGCCAAGAAAGACCTGTCCACGTCCATGGAAGCGGACGTGAACCTGCCCTTTATCACCGCGGACCAGAACGGCCCCAAGCACTTGATGATCAAGCTTTCCCGCGCCAAGCTGGAATCCCTGGTCCAGGACCTGGTGGACCGGACCATGGAGCCCTGCAAAAAAGCCCTGTCCGACGCGGGCCTTAAGCCCGCCGACATTGACGAGGTGGTGCTGGTGGGCGGCATGACCCGCATGCCCCTGGTGCAGAAAAAGGTCACGGAATTTTTTGGCAAGGAACCACACCGGGGCGTGAACCCCGACGAAGTGGTGGCCATGGGCGCCGCCATTCAGGGCGGCATTCTGGCCGGAGACGTGAAAGACGTGCTGCTGCTGGACGTCACCCCGCTCTCCCTGGGCATCGAGACTCTGGGCGGGGTCATGACCAAGCTCATCGACCGCAACACCACCATCCCCACCCGCAAAAGCCAGGTGTTCTCCACGGCCGCGGACAACCAGCCTTCCGTGTCCATCCACGTGCTGCAGGGCGAGCGTCCCATGTCCTCGGACAACATGACCCTGGGCCGTTTCGAGCTGACGGGCATCCCGGCCGCCCCGCGCGGCCTGCCGCAGATCGAGGTGGCTTTCGATATCGACGCCAACGGCATTGTCAGCGTTTCCGCCAAGGATCTGGGCACGGGCAAGGAGCAGACCATCCGCATCACCGCCTCTTCCGGCATTTCGGAAGCGGACATCCAGCGCATGGTCAAGGACGCGGAATCCCATGCCGACGAAGACAAGAAACGGCAGCAGCTTATTGAAACCCGCAACCACGCGGACGCGCTGGTCTACTCCACGGAAAAATCCCTGGCCGACCTGGGCGAAAAAGTGGAACCGGGCCTGCGGGCGGACATCGAATCCAAGACCAACGCCCTGAAAAAAGCCATGGAAGGCGACGATCTGGATACCATTAAAAAGACCATGGACGAGCTTTCCAAAGCGTCCCACGCCCTGGCTGAGCAGCTCTACGCCCAGAAGGCGCAGGGCGCGGACCCCGGAGCCGCCGCTGGCGGCGCGGCCGGGCAGGCCGCCGGTTCCGCCAAGAAAGACGACGACGTGGTGGACGCCGACTACACCGAAGTGAAGTAGTCGAGCCATCTTTCTCTCAGCACAAAGCCCCGGCGTTGCGAAGCGCCGGGGCTTTTATATAGTTGTCGAGGCCATCCAAGAGCGAGCGCAGGGCGCAATGTGGCACGTCCTGCTTCGACTCTTAATTGGCTTCGACAACTACTGAAAAACGCATCAGGTCAAAAAGGCCGTGGCCGCGCCGCAGGCAATGACCATGGTTATGGGGCTTGCCCCCAGGCGGTAGGCCACGAGCGAAACGCCGAACAGCGCCGCTTCCAGCACCCCGAAGGTGGTGTTGCGCCAGAAGGACAGGAACATGGTGACCTGCAGCGGGCACAGCGTGCAGAGCACGGCGCCCAGGGCGCGGTAAAAGGCGTTCATGGACAAGAGCTTTTGACAGAAAGGGGCCGCTGTGAGCAGAATGATGAACGAGGGCACGAACACGGCCACCGCGCCGATGAGCGCGCCGGGCACGGAACCTATGGCGTAGCCGATAAAGGCCGCGCTGACCGTGCGCGGGCCGGGCGTCACTTGGCCGAACACCAGGCTGTCCAGAAATATCTGCAAATCCAGCCAATGGTGAATGGTCACGAACTCGTGCTGCATGATGGGCAGGGAAGCGGCCCCGCCCCCAAAGGCCACGGCCGCGATACGCAGGGTCACGCCGGCGAACTGGCCCATCAGCGGCTTGTACAGCCAGCAGAGCAGCAAAAAGGCGATCGTCCCGGCCAGGGCGTAGCCCGCCCAGATCAGACGCGGCGCATGGGGCCGCTGCGGCAGGTGGAAAGGATTGGAAGCGGCGTCGCGGTTGGTCAAAAGGAAAATTCCGGCCGCGCCCGTGCTGATGATAATGATGGTGGGGTGCAGGCCCAGCATGAGCACCGCGAACACGATGAGCGCGATAGCCGCTTCCCTCCAGCCTTTGAGATAGCGGCGGGCGAACACGTAGGCCACGTTGCAGAGCAGAGCCATAATGGCCAGGCGCAGGCCCGGCAGTACTTTGAGCAGCGCGGGCAGGCCCTGGAAATAAAAATACGCCCAGGCCAGGGAGGTTATGCTCAGAAAAGCAGGCAGCACCATGGCGCAAAAACCCACCAGGGCGCCGGGAAAACCCAAAGTGCGCAGGCCGGTCCAGGCGGCCATCTGCACGCTGGTGCCGCCGGGCAGGGCCTGGCACAGGCTTAAGCCCAGCACGAACTCCCCTTCCGTGAGCCATTTCTTTTTTTCCACCACCAACTGCTGCACCCAGATGAGCATGGCGGAGCCGCCGTAGGAAATCATGCCCATGAAAAAATAGAAGCGGAACAGCTGCCACAGGCTCGGCAGGCACAGGCCCTCCGGAATGGTGGGGGTGGGACAGGATGCGGCGGAAGCCGCTTCAGCGGAAGAGGGCGGGTTATCGGGCGCGCGCGAGGCGGAAAAATTTCCGTTGCGCTCCCCTTCATCCGGCCCGGCGGCTGTTGCGCCGCCGGCGGAGACAATGCTGGCGCTGTCGTCGTGTTCCATACGCCGCCCCCTGAAGCCGTTGGACGCGTCGCGCAAAAACAATTCGCGGCGCTTTTTTCTGCAATATGCAAGCTCCGCGCAAAAGGCAACAGCAAAGGCCAGTTGTCGAAGCCAATTAAGAATACGAGCAGGGCGCTGCCCTGCTCGTATTCTTAGAGCAGATTAACATTGAAAATGTTCATCCGCTCCGCAAGGATTTGTCTTCAAATCCTTGCCGCGAGATTGGCGCAGGCGGGCTTTGCCCGCCGTCAAGCGACAATCTCAAAGCGAAACTGCTCTAATTGGCTTCGACATCTATCTGGAAACAGCTCTTACAGTGCCCTGTGGCCGTCCTCGGTGATCAATACCATGTATTCCCAGCGCACGCCGCCCCATTCCGGGTAATAGAGGCCCGGTTCCACGGTGACCACCATGCCCGCCTGTAACACGGCCTTGCTGCGCGGGCTCAGGCTGGGTTCCTCGTGGGTTTGCAAGCCTATGCCGTGGCCCAGGGAATGGGTGAAGTGTTCGGCCACGCCCTGCTCTTCAAAGTAGGCGCGCGCGGCCTGGTAGGCGTCCGCCACGGCCAGGCCCGGGCGCAGAACGTCAAGAGCCTTGCGCTGGGCGGTTCTCACCTGCTCCAGGGTGCGCAGAAACGCGGCGGAAGGCTTGCCGCCCGCCCAAAAGGTGCGGGTCTGATCCGAACAGTAGTCGTTCAGACGGCAACCCACATCCACCAGCACACAGCTGTTTTCCTTGATGCGGTCCAGCCCGGGCACGGCATGCGGCAGGGCCGCGTTTTTGCCCACGGCGGTGATGCTGGGAAAAGAAAGCGCGTCCGCCCCCTGTTCCCGGAAAAAGCGCTCCACGTCCCAGGCCAGCTCTTTTTCGGTGCGGTCGGGCGCAAGCACGCCGGGCAGCCATTCCATGAGCTTGTGGTTGATGGCGCAGGCCGCTTCCAGCGCGTCGACCTCTTCCGGCTCCTTGATGACGCGCAGGCGTTCCACCAGGCCGTCCGCCGCCTGCATGGTCAGGCCCTTGGAGACGTTCTGGAAAAAATGCACGTTCAGGCACTTGGTTTCAAAGCCCACGGGGCCGGGCAGGGTTTTGAGCAGTTCCCCTATTTCCTCCGCCGCGTTGGCCTTGTAGATGAGCACCCGCTCGCTGTCCCACAGGCGGCAGGCCGCCGTGTGGTAGCGCGAATCCGTGCACAGCCAGTCCGGCCCGTCCTTGGTGACGACGAGATAGCCCGCGCTTTCGTTCACCTGGTGGTCTATAGGTTCGAAACCGCTCAGGTAAAAACGGTTGGCGTCCAGGCTGACCAGGAGCGAGCCGAGTTCGTCCTGGCGCAGCAGGGCACGGAGCTTTTCCCGGCGCTCTTCGTAACGGAGTTTGTTCATAGAAGGTATGGGGTGATAAAGTGACGCGCCTTATTCGGCGCAGTTCACACAGCGGCTGGCTTCCGGCATGGAGAACAGGCGCGGAAGGGGGATGGCTTCCCCGCATTCCAGGCAGTAGCCGAATTCCGGGTCATCGTCTTCCAGGCGCTTGAAGGCGTATTCCAGCCCGCCAAGGCGGGAACGGGCGGCGGCAAGGGCCGCGTCGTTCACGCTTTTGCTGACAATGGCGTCCATGCGGGTAATCTCGTCCATGCCCTCGGTATCCACGGGCTTGGTGATTTCCTTGAGATTCTCCACGTCCTGTTTGACGCGGGCAATTTCGCTGACCAGCTTTTCTCTGATTTGCGCTCGTTCTTTTTCAGTCATGCCAGACCCATAACCGCCATGAGGGTAAATGGTGAGAGGGGCATAAAGCCCCTCAAAAAAGCCAATATATCCTATCCGCCGCGCTTTTCCAAGCCCTACGGCAGCGTTACAATTTTTCGCCGCCCTCGCCCCAGGGGCCTTGGCGCAACAGCTCGATAAGCTTGCGCTGCCCGGCCGGGAAAGCAAAAGAAGCCAGTTCGCGCGGGGTAACCCAGCGGCCTTCCGTGGCCGCGTGCAGCACGGGCACGCCCACGGGGGCCGAAAGCGGCTCGCAGAAAAAACCGTGCGTGATCACCCGGTAGTTGGTGTAGCTATGGCGCAGCGCGCCAAGAGACTTGGTCACGCGCACAGGCAGTTCCGTCTCTTCCAGCAGCTCCCGCACCACGGCCTGTGCCGGGTTTTCCCCCGGTTCCAGGCAGCCGCCGGGAAATTCCCACAGCCCGGCCCACACACCGTAGGGCGGGCGCTTCTGGATAAAGACCCTGCCTTGGTGGCAGAGCACGCCGGTGGCCATTTCCAGGTAGGTGTACGCCTTTTTCCCGCGCGGGACGGG
The DNA here is from genome assembly GCA_031551765.1 of Desulfovibrionaceae bacterium. GTDB lineage: Bacteria > Desulfobacterota > Desulfovibrionia > Desulfovibrionales > Desulfovibrionaceae > JAVBNC01. The sequence continues at coordinate 2,023 of JAVBNC010000017.1, read as the reverse complement.
CCGCTCTTTGGACACGCCCAGACGCAGGGCCTCGCAAAATTCGCTCACCGGGCAGGCGCCGCAGCGGGGGTCTTTGGCGCAGACCAGCGCGCCCAGTTCCATAAGCGCCTGGGTGAAAGAACGGGCGGCATCCTGAGGCATCAGGGCGGCCACGCTGTCGCGGATATAGCGCCGGGTTTCGCCCCGGATGGGCGTGTCCATGTCGCAGAGCCGGGAAAAGACCCGTTCCACGTTGGCATCCACGGCGGGCACGGGCAGGTTGAAGGCGATGGAGGCGATGGCCCCGGCCGTGTATTCCCCTATGCCGGGCAGGGAGCGGATCAGGGCGGGGTCGGACGGGAATTCGCCGCCCAGTTCGGCCATAATGAACTTGGCCGCCGCGTGCAGGTTGCGGGCGCGGGAATAGTAGCCCAGCCCTTCCCAGGCCTTGAGCACCTCTTCCTCCGAAGCCGCCGCCACGCTGGCGATATCCGGAAAGCGCTCCATCCAGCGGGTGAAATAGGCCACCCCGCGCTCCATCTGGGTCTGCTGGAGCATGATTTCCGAAATCCACACCGCATAGGGCGCGTAGTCCCGCCGCCAGGGCAGCGGGCGCATGGCCCGGCCGAACCAGTCCAGCAGCTTTTGCGCGAAAAGCCGCCGCGCGGGGGAAGCGGAAAGAAGCACGGACATGGCGGTTCCCTGTTCAGCCTTGCGTGCCGCGGCTGTTCTGGATACGGTCCAGGGCCATCAGCAAGTCAGCGGCCAGGCCGCGCAGCGCGTGAAAAAAAGTGAAGAACTGCAGCATCTGGTGCAGGTTGAAGCGGTTAGTAGCCCCCTGGTCGCGCAGGGCACCCAGGCGCGTTTCCGTAATATCCACCAGTTCCGTGAGGCTGCGCACCAGGTCCGGCACCGGCGCGCCGGGCGTGCTGCCGCCCAGGTGGCGCAGCGTGGCCATGATGGCGTCGGACAAGTGGCGCAGTTCCGCGGCCATGATCACGTCGTAGCCGCTTTCCTCGTAGTCGTTCAGCGTTTCCAGCATAGGCCGCAGGTGGGTGACAGCCTTGTCCAGGGTGCGCACCTGAATGTTCAGAATTTCGTGGTCGTAATGAAAAAGCAGGGCCTCATGCTTGCGCACGCGGAGCATGGTTTCGTGGTTGGTCCAGCTCTTGTCGATAAGCCCGTCCAGCAGGCGCTTGTCCACGGGGTGCTGCCGCTCCAGAAAGGCAAAGACCAGGGTATTCAGGGCCGTGGAGCACTGCAGGTACTGCGCGGTCAGGTCGCGGCGCAGCCCGTCCGCCATGCGCACGGGCCAGAGCACCACGGAAACCAGCAGGGCGCAGCCCACGCCCAGGGCTATTTCCAGCATCCGGGACAGGCCCACGGCTATTTTGTCCGCCTGCCCGGCCCCGGCCAGCAGCACCACGGCCACGGTGAGCGAAGCCATGGTATAGCGCGCGTTATGCTGGCTGAGGGACGAACACAGCGCCGTGCCCGCGAACAAGGCAACGGCCAGCCACAAAAGCTGCTGATCCGGCAGCACGTACAAAAGCGCAATGCCCAAAACCGCGCCTAGGGCCGTGCCCAGAATGCGGTTCAGCCCGGCCTGGATGGCGTCCGCCACCGTGACCTGCATGGCCACCAGGGCGGAAACCACGGCCCATTGCCCCAGGTGGTCGCCTAGAAGCTGGGTGACCACATAGGCCAGGGAAGTGGCCAGAGCCGTTTTCAACCCATGGCGCACACTGGGAGGCACGAGAAGGTTAAGGGAATGCCGCATCGCTCCACACCGTTGCTCAAAGTTCGCGCCTGCCGCAGGGCAGCGCCGCGTAGCATAGTATCATAGCAATTCGCGGGGAAAGGGCAAGTGACGGAGGTGCGTAGACCCGCTGGAAGCTGTTTTTAGAGCATTTTCACATTGAAATTGCTCATTAGGATAAAATGCTCTGGCGGTGCGAAGCGAAGCGGAGCACCGCCCGCGAGATTGACGTAGGCGAGCTTTGCTCGCCGTTAAGCGGCAATCTCAAAGCGAATATGCTCTAGA
>JAVBNC010000079.1:0-13312 GCA_031551765.1 Desulfovibrionaceae bacterium | reverse complement strand
GTGGGGGGGGGGGTTGTCGTGACGCCGGGAGGTGGGTTAAAACATTTCTTGCAAGAAAGGTTTCCCCCCTCCTCCGGACCTCCTCCCCTTTTCCAAAGAACGTTACCAGGGTGAATAAAAAGTCTCCGCCAAAGCAACAGTATCGCTTTGACGGAGACTTTTTATTCACCCTGAAAGGGGGCCAGGGGCGCTAGCCCTTGGCGGGTGCAGAGGGCGGAGCCCTGCTTTCACTCTTAGATGGCTTCGACAGATTTGCCTTTCACAGCCCGGCCTTTGCTGGCCGTGGCGGGCTTGCTTGGCGCGGTTTTTTTCGTGGCAGCCTTGCCCGTCTTTGTTTTGGCCGTGGCGCTCTTTTTTCGGAAAGCCAGGGCCAGCACGTCGTCCAGGGTGTCCGCCGGGTGGACGTGGATGCGCTCCAGGAGGTCCTTGGGGATATCTTCCAGGTCCTTTAGGTTTTGGCGGGGTATGGTCACGTCCTTGAAGCCGCGCGCCACCCCGGCCAGGATTTTTTCCTTGATGCCGCCCACGGGCAGCACCCGGCCGCGCAGGGTTATTTCCCCGGTCATGCACAGGCTGGGGTTCACGGACTTGCCGCTGAGCGCGGAAATAAGCGCCGTGGCCATGGTCACTCCGGCGGAGGGGCCGTCCTTGGGCGTGGCGCCCGCGGGCACGTGCACGTGCAGGTCCAGCTTTTCCGTAAAGGCCGGGTCAATGTCCAGGTCCGCGGCATGGCTGCGGGCGTAACTGACGGCGGCCTGGGCGCTTTCCTTCATCACGTCGCCGAGCTGGCCGGTGAGGGTGACATGGCCCTTGCCTTTCATGGTGGAGACTTCGATGCTCAGCACCTCGCCGCCAAAGGGCGTCCAGGCCAGGCCCAGGGCCACGCCGGGCACCAGGCTTTTTTCCCGCTCTTCTTCCGTAAAGCGGGGCGCGCCCAGGAACTTGTGCACCAGGGCCATGTCCACGGTAAAGGGGCCTTTGGCGCCTTCCGCCTTGCGGCGGGCCAGCTTGCGGCACACGGAGCCCATTTCCCGCTCCAGGTTGCGCAGGCCCGCTTCGCGCGTGTAGCCTTCTATCACCGCGCCGACCACTCCGTCGCTGATGGCCACGTCTTTTTCCGCCAGGCCGTTTTCCTTGACCTGGCGGGGAATCAGGAAACGCCGGGCTATGCCCACCTTTTCCTGCATGGTGTAGCCGGGGATGCGGATGATTTCCATGCGGTCCCTGAGCGGCGCGGGGATGGTCTCCAGGCTGTTGGCCGTACAGATGAACATGACCTTGGAGAGGTCAAAGGGCACGTTCAGGTAGTGGTCGCTGAAGGAGAAGTTCTGTTCCGGGTCCAGCACCTCCAGCAGGGCGGACGAGGGGTCGCCCCTGAAATCCGCGCCGATTTTGTCCACTTCGTCCAGCATGATCACCGGGTTGCGGGTGCCGGCCAGCTTCATGGTCTGGATGATGCGGCCGGGCAGCGCGCCCACGTAGGTGCGGCGGTGGCCGCGTATTTCCGCTTCGTCGCGCATGCCGCCCAGGGACATGCGCTGGAATTTGCGGCCCAAAGCCCTGGCAATGGAGCGCCCCAGCGAGGTTTTGCCCACGCCCGGAGGGCCAGCGAAGCACAGACTGGGGCCTTTGGACTTGGGGTTGAGCGTGCGCACGGAGAGAAACTCCAGAATGCGCTCCTTGACCTTGTCCAGGCCGTAGTGGTCTTCGTCCAGAATGGCGGCGGCCTTGACTATGTCCAGCCGGTCGCGGGAAAGCTTGTTCCAGGGCAGCTCCGACAGCCATTCCAGGTAGGTGCGGGCCACGGAGGCTTCCGAGGATTCCGCGTGCATGCCGGTCAGGCGTTTGAGCTGCTTGTCGGCTTCCTTGCGCACTTCGGGCGGCAGCTTGGCTTTGTCCAGGGCTTCGATAAGCTCTTTGACGTCGTTGTCGTCGCCGTCGCTGTCGCCCAGTTCCTTGTGGATGGCTTTGAGCTGCTCGCGCAGGAAATAATCCTTCTGCGCCCGGTCCATGCCTTCCCGCGCGCTTTCCTGGATGCGGGTCTGCATGCTGGTGAGCTCCAGCTCCTTGGAGAGATGGGTGTTGACCAGGGCCAGGCGTTTCACCGGGTCCGCGCACTCCAGAATTTCCTGGGCGTCAGAAAGCTTCATGCGCAGGTTGGCCGCGATGAGGTCGGCCAGGCGGCCGGGGTGGTCCATACCCGCCAGCACGGCCACCACTTCCGGCGAGGCCACGCCCCGCATGCTGAGAATTTTTTCGCACTGGTCGCGGGCGGCCCGGATCATGGCTTCCACTTCCAGGTTTCTGGGGTAGTCTTCCTGCTCGATCAGCGGGGTGACGTCGGCCTGCAGGAAGGGGCCTTCGGCGTTGAACCCGTCGACCTTGGCCCGGCTGATGCCCTGGACCAGCAGCTTTAAGCGGTTGTCCGGCATTTTGAGCATGCGCATGATCATGACCACAGTGCCTGTTTCGTACAGGTCCGCCGGGCCGGGTTCATCCACCTGCTCGTTTTTCTGGGTCAGCACCAGCAGAAAGCGGCTGCCGTTCAGGGCGGCGTCCACGGCCTGTATGGAAGCTTCGCGCCCCACGTGCAGGGGCAGAATCATATAGTTGAACAGCACCACGTCCCGCACCGGCAATACCGGCAGTTGGCGGGGGAAGTCCGGGGCCGCGTTGGCCGAACCTTCCTCGCGCACGGGAGAATCCGCGCCTTCCAAGGCAGGAGAAAGAGAAAGTCTGAACGTGTCGGGAGAAAAAAGCGTGTCATCCATGGCGCACCTCAGTCGTATTCCGTGAAAAATCAAGCGGGAGGTATATGAGTAATCACCGTAGCGAAAAGTTCAAGGGCCTGTTCCTATGCTTTGTTGGCACAGACTGCCGCTTCCAGCTATGATTTTTCCTTCTTTATAGCATAACTCGGCAAATTGTCACGGGGTATGCACGATGAGCAGCCCTTCTTGGGTCATGCTGTGGCAGGCGTTGTCCGTGACGATAATGTGATCGACCAGGCGGATGCTCATGGTTTTCGCCGCCTCCGCCACCTTTTCCGTAAGCTGCAGGTCCGGACCGGAGGGCTGCGCGCTGCCGCCGGGGTGGTTGTGGACCAGTATGATGCCGGTGGCTTTAAGGGTCAAAGCCCGGCGCACCACGTCCCGGGGGTGCAGGGACACCGTCTCCAGGCTGCCGGATGAAGCCCGTTCCCAGGCCAGCAGCCGGTTGCGGGTATCCAGGTACGCCACCCATATTTCCTCGTGCGCGTTACCGGCCAGGCGGTTTTGGGCCATGGCCGCCACCACTTCCGGCGAGGCCATCACTTCACGCCGCAGGACGGGCGCGGCCGTATGGCGGGCCAAAAGTTCGCGCAGCAGCACACGGAAGGTTCGCAAGCCGGGGCCGAAACCGGGAATATTTTCCAGTTCCGTGTCCCGCGCGTCCAGAAAGCCGCGCAGGGATTGAAAGCGCGCCAAAAGCTCCTTGGCCAGCGGCTTGGTGTCCTTGCGGACCAGCACGTAGCCGAGGAGCAGTTCCAGCACCTCGTAATCCGGCAGCGCGGCGGGGTCCGCGTTTAAGCGTGCGCGCAGCCGTTCCCTGTGACCGTCGGTACGTTTTTGCATAGATAAGTAATGGTTACGTTGAAGCAAGCCTCGGGAGCGTTTTCGACGCGGAGACAGTTCCTGCTGGAAGGTGAGACAAGCGCCCGCCGCCGGGTTTAGCGTTGCCTTTGCGGCGCGAACAGCACGAACAGGTCGGCGATAAGGCGTTCCAGGGCCTGGTCCGGGTTTCTTTCGCCGCTTTTCACGCCCTTATCAGCTTCCAGGGCCAGGCGCCAGATACGGGCAATGCCCCTGTGGCCCAGCGTGCGCGCGAGGTTTTCTTTGGCCGCCAGCACCTGGGGGGGAAGGCGCACCGGCTCCTGGGCCAGCAGTTGCCAGAGCTGGCGGGCTTCCCGCGAGAGCATGGCCAGAAAGGAAAAGGTCAGGCTGTCCGAACCCTGCTGCGAGACCAGAATCTGCCGCCAGGCCGCGGCCGGGTTCTGCCCGCTTTGCAGCACGCGCAGCAGGGCGAAAATATCCAGGTCCGGCTCGTGTTCCACCAGATCCAGGGCGGAAGGGGGCAGGGCGCCGTCCGGTCCGGCGGCCAGGGCCAGCTTGGCCATTTCCGTGCCTATGGACGCGGCGTCCAGGGGCAGGCGGCGGCACAGGGTTTCCAGCGTGGCCGGGGGGAGCGAAAGGGCAAGGCGTTTCGCCTCCGCGCGCACGAAAGCGGCCTGGCCGCGCGCGTCCAGGCCCGGGGACGACCACAGCCAGCCTTTTTTTTCCGCGAAAGCGAAGCAGGGGAGCTTGGCTACATGAGCCGCGAGCTTGGGTTTGCCGCGCTCGAAATCCACCCTCAGGCAGAACAGGGGCCAGGCGTGGTCCCGGGCCTGTGCCAGGGCGGCGGAAAGGCGTTTCCAGGTTTCCAGGGGCAGGTTCTGGGCGTTGTGGACAATAAGGGCCTTGGGGGTGCTGAACAGCCCGCCCAGGGTCAGGGCTTCCCAAAAAGCCGGAGGCAGGGGGTCGTCGCCCCAGAAAGCGTGGCGTTCCCAGCTTTGTTCGGTGACGGGGCCGAGTCCCGCTTCCGCCGGGACGGGCGGATACGCCACAATGAGCGCGTCCACCTGGTCGCGCATGAGCCTGCCGTCCGGGCAGAGGCAGATGGTGAAGCCGGGCCGGGTCATGGGAAGCCGCCTTTAGAATTCCTGGCGCATCCTGTCCACAAGCTGGCGGATGAGGTTCTGCACAATGTCCGCGGCCGCGACTTTTTCCGCGACCTTTTCATAGCGCTGCGTGTACCCCATCATGCCGGAACGCCAGACCACCTCGTTGGTGTTGCCCCGGTATACGGTGGCGTTCAGGGTGATGTTGGCGTCGTACAGCAGGGGCACGTCGTCCCGGTCGTAAGTCCAGGAACGGTAGGTGTAGTGGTCCACCTTGACGCTGATCTCGTAGTCCGCCCGGCCGGAATCCACCCACTTGGCCACCTGGCGCGCGCCCACCTCGTCACGCAGGCTGCCGCGCAGCATGTAGTTGAGCCAGGGGTAGAGGGTGGGGTTGTCCACTTCCTTGATTTTCAGCGTGGGCAGGCTCCCCGTGAAGGTGCCGTTTTTGTTGAGCACCGTGGGACTGTCCGCGCCCAGGTGGTAGCCGCACCCCGCCAGCAGCAGGGCCGCGCAGAGCGCGAGCGCGGCGAGAAACGCGGCGTGGAACAGACGGCGAGAGCGAAGCGCTGCGGTGGAACCTGCCATGCGTATTCCTTAATTACTGACCACAATGTTCACGAGCTTGCCCGGCACCACTACCACGTTGCGCACGGTGACGCCCTGCAGGTGCTTGGCCACGTTGGGCTCTTCCAGGGCCGCCTTTTGCACGGCTTCCTTGCGCGCGTCCGCGGGCACGGCGATCTTGCCGCGCAGCTTGCCGTTGACCTGCACCACCACGGTAAGCTCGTCGCGCGCCAGGGCTTCTTCCTGGTGCACGGGCCAGGGCTCGTCCAGGAGCTGGCCTTTCATGCCGAAAACTTCCCAAAGCTCTTCGCACAGGTGCGGCGTGACCGGGGACAGCAGGGTCAGGGCCGTGGCGAACGCGGAGGAAAGCACCCGCTTGCCCGCGTCCGTGTTCAGCAGTTCGTCCTTGGCCAGGTACAGCGCGTTGATCAGTTCCATGACCGAGGCGATGGCCGTGTTGAACTGGAAGCGCCCCGCAATGTCGGCGGAGGCTTTTTTGACCGTGGCGTGTTCCTTGAGCCGCACTTCCCGGGCCAGCGGGCTTTGCGCGTCCGCCGCCGTGGCGGAGCAGGCCCGCATGGGGGGCACCGCGCCCAGCAGCTCTTCCGCCAGGCGCCAGATGCGGCCCACAAAGCGGTAGGAGCCTTCAATGCCGGATTCGGTCCAGTCGAAATCCCGTTCCGGCGGCGCGGCGAACAGGCAGAACAGACGCACGGTGTCCGCGCCGTACTTGGAAATCATGACCGAGGGGTCCACGGTGTTGCCCTTGGACTTGGACATTTTGGAGCCGTCCATGAGCACCATGCCCTGGGTGAGCAGGTTGGCAAAGGGCTCGTCCAGATTCATGAAGCCGCAGTCGCGCAGGGCTTTGACAAAGAAGCGCGAGTACAACAGGTGCAGAATGGCGTGTTCCACCCCGCCTATGTACTGATCCACGGGCAGCCAGTACTTGAGCGCTTCCGGCGTGAACGCGGCCTTGTCGTTCTTGGCGTCCGTGTAGCGGGCGAAATACCAGGAAGACTCCACAAAGGTGTCCATGGTGTCGGTTTCGCGCCGGGCCTTTTGGCCGCAGACCGGGCAGGCGCACGCGTAAAATTCCGGCGCGTCCGGCAGGGGGGAGCGGCCGTCTTCGTGGGTGCGCAGGTCCAGCGGCAGCACCACGGGCAGGTTCTCTTCCTTTTCCGGCACAATGCCGCAGGTATCGCAGTAGACCACGGGAATGGGCGCGCCCCAGTAGCGCTGGCGGGATATGTTCCAGTCCCGCAGCCGCCAGTTCACCGTGCGTTTGCCGAGATTGTGCTCTTCCAGCCAGTCCGCGATGCGCAGCTTGCCGTCTTCGTTGTCCAGGCCGGAAAATTCGCCGGAATTGACCATGCTGCCGGATTCGGTATAGGCCGCTCCCTGCGAGAGCACGTCGTAGTCCTGGTCGCCGTCCGGGGAGATGACCGTCTTGATGGGCAATTTATACTTTTGCGCAAAGGCGAAGTCGCGCTCGTCGTGGGCGGGCACGGCCATGACCGCGCCGGTGCCGTATTCCGCCAGCACGAAGTTGGCCACCCAGATGGGCATGCGCTGCTTGGTGAAGGGGTTCACGCAGTATGCGCCGGTGAACACGCCTTCTTTTTCCGCGTGTTCGCCGGTGCGCTGCGCTTTATCCATGTGCTTGAGTTTTTCCACAAAGGCGCGCACGGCGGCCGCTTCCGGCTTGCCCGCGATAAGCTTTTCCACCAGAGGATGTTCGGCCGCAAGGCTCATGAACGTGGCGCCGTGGACGGTGTCCTGCCGGGTGCTGAACACGCTGATGCGCTCGTCCGACCCTTCCAGCGGGAACTGGATTTCCGCGCCTATGGACTTGCCCAGCCAGTTGCGCTGCATGGTCAGCACGCGGTCGGGCCAGCCGTCCGTCAGCTTTTCCAGGTCGGCCAGCAGCTCTTCCGCATAGGCCGTGATGCGCACGAACCACTGGGTCAGTTCTTTCTGCTCCACCATGGAATCGCAGCGCCAGCACTGGCCTTCTATGACCTGCTCGTTGGCGAGCACGGTGTGGCATTCCGGGCACCAGTTCTGGGCGGCTTTTTTGCGGTAGACGAGATCCCGCGCCAGAAAGCGCAGGAAAAACAGCTGCTCCCAGCGGTAGTAGCTGGCGTCGCAAGTGGCCAGTTCCCGCCGCCAGTCATAGGAATAGCCCAGCCGCTTGAGCTGGGTCTTCATGTTCTCGATATTGGCGTACGTCCACTTGGCGGGGTGGGTGTTGTTCTTGATGGCCGCGTTTTCCGCGGGCAGGCCGAACGCGTCCCAGCCCATGGGGTGCAGCACGGCGTAGCCCTGCATGCGCTTGAAGCGGGCCACCACGTCGCCGATGGAAGAGTTGCGCACGTGGCCCATATGGATGTTGCCCGAAGGGTAGGGGAACATCTCCAGGCAGTAGTACTTCGGCTTGTCCTTGCTGATGTCGCAGTGGAAATGGCCGCCGTCTTCCCATATTTTCTGCCACTTGATCTCAATGGCCTGCGGATCGTATTTCATGGGCGTCAAAGGTCCTTTAAAGGCAATTTTGTCGAAGCCAATTAAGAATGAGAGCAGGGCTCAATGCGGCACGTCCTGTGCCGCCCCCTTCGGGCGTCGCTGACGCTCCGTGCGCAACCGCTTCCTGCGGTTGCGAGATCCCTGCACCCGCCAAGGGGCACCGCCCCTTGGATCCCTTTCAGGGGGTATGCGGCGTTTGTGTCGGCTTCAATATATCTTGGGCTATGTACCGTTTCCGCCGCCGGACGGCAAGCGCTTCTCTACTGGGGCTTGCTGATCTGGCCGTTTTCCAGCGCTTTTCCGGCCGCGTCCAGAATGCCGTTGACAAAACCCCGCGAGCCCTCGTCCCCGAACTGCTTGGAAAGCTCAATGGCCTCGTTGATGGCCACCTTGGGCGGGATGTCGCCGCGAAAGAGCATTTCATACAGCGCCAGCCGCAGCAGGGTGATCTCCACCTTGCCCATGCGCTCCACGCGCCAGTTCTGGGAAAAGCGGGCCAGAAGCGCGTCCAGTTCCTCGCGCTTTTGCCACACGCCTTCCACCAGTTCCCAGGCAAAGCCCGAGGGCGGCTGGGGCGTGGCAGGGGAAGCCCCTTCCTGTTCCGGCGCTTTTTTGAAAGCGTCCGCCAGCGCCTCCCGCGACAGGGCGGGGGAAAAGGTCAGGCCGTATAATACCTGAAAAGCCAGGGCGCGTTCCGCCCGGCGTGAAGACTTTTTACCTGTGTTCATAGCTGCCTTTTGGAGAATGCCTCCGGCGGCCGGGGGAAGGAGGGAACTTTCTTGTACGAAAGGTTCCCTCCTTCCCCCGGACCCCCATCCACCCTCCAAAGAACTTTATCGGGGGAGGATGAGGGCGTTTCGCGCTGATATGGGGATGCGGCCTGATTACGGCCGCGTCCTTTTCATAATTACCCTGAACGGGTTCCAAGGGGCATTGCCCCTTGGCGGGTGCAGGGATCTCGCAACCGCAGGAAGCGGTTGCGCACGGAGCGTCAGCGACGCCCGAAGGGGGCGGCACAGGACGTGCCGCATCGAGCCCTGCTCTCATTCTTGGATGGCTTCGACAACTAAAGTTGCTTCAAAACCTGCACGGCCTCAAGCACGGCGGCGGCGGCTTCCACGCCTTTGTTGCCGGCCTTGCTGCCCGCGCGCTCCACAGCTTGTTCCAGGGTGTCCGTGGTCAGCAGACCGAAGCCCACGGGAATGCCGCTTTGCAGGGCCACCTGGGCCAGGCCCTTGGTGGCTTCGTTGGCCACGAACTCGAAGTGGGGCGTGGCCCCGCGAATGACGGCTCCCAGGGCGACGATGCCGTCGCAGTTTTTGGCCTGAGCCACTTTGGCGCAGACCACGGGCAGCTCGAACGCGCCGGGAATGCGCACGATGGTCAGGTTTTCCTTGGGGCAGCCGTGGCGGGTGAGGTAATCCACGGCTCCGCCGATGAGGCGGTCCACGATGATGTCGTTGAAACGGGCGGCTACCAGGGTGAAACGCAGCCCTTCGGCGTTCAGTTGGCCTTCAATGGTCTTGATATGGTGCATGTGTGCTCCTTACAGTGCAAAATTAGGATTTTTGCGCTCTGCCTAGGAAGGCGAGTTCCGGGCGGAGCGAAGTGTATCAAAACATACATGAGCTTCGCACGGGGCGAGCCTGACAACGGCAGAGCGCAAAAAGACAATTTTGCGACACTTATTCCTTTTCCCCGTCAAAGTGCAGGATGTGTCCCATTTTCTCTTTCTTAGTGTGCATGTAGCGGCTGTTGTACTCGCAGCTTTCCAGCTCTATCGGCACCCGCTCTACTATATCCAGGCCGTACCCTTCAAGCCCCACGATTTTGGTGGGGTTGTTGGTCATGAGGCGCATCTTGCGCACGCCCAGGTACACCAGAATCTGCGCGCCCACGCCGTAATCGCGCAGGTCCGCCTTGAAGCCCAGCTTGTGGTTGGCTTCCACGGTGTCCAGACCCTGGTCCTGCAGGGCGTAGGCCTTGATTTTGTTGCCCAGTCCTATGCCCCGGCCTTCCTGGCGCATGTAGAGCAGAATGCCGGAGCCTTCCTGCTCTATGCGGCAGAGGGCCGCGCCCAGCTGCTCGCCGCAGTCGCAGCGCAGGGAACCCAGCACGTCGCCGGTCAGGCATTCGCTGTGCACGCGCACCAGGGTGGGCTTTTCCGGGTCGATTTCGCCTTTGACGAGGGCCAGGTGGGTCTGGTCGTGCAGCTCGCTTTCAAAAGCGATGACCTTGAAGCTGCCGTACTTGGTGGGCATGGCCGCTTCCGCCATGGGTTTGACGGCCAGGGAGCCGGTGCGCAGGCGGTAGCGGATCAGGTCCCGGATGGTGGCGATTTTCAGGTTGTGCTTTTCCGCGAACGGGATGAGGTCCGGCATGCGGGCCATTTTGCCGTCGTCGCGGATAATTTCGCAGATTACGGCCGCCGGGCGCAGGCCCGCGAGTTTGGCCAGATCCACGCCGCCTTCCGTCTGGCCCGCGCGCACCAGCACCCCGCCTTTCTGCGCCCGCAGGGGGAACATGTGGCCGGGGCTGACGATATCGTCGGGCTTGGCGTGTTCCGCGACGGCCGCCAGCACGGTGGTGGCGCGGTCGTCGGCGGAAATGCCCGTGGTTACGCCGTGGCGCGCCTCAATGGACACGGTGAAGTTGGTGCCGAACCCGGATTCGTTGCGCCGGGCCATGAGCGGCAGCTCCAGCCGGTCCACCAGTTCCGGGGCCATGGGCAGGCAGATCAGGCCCCGGCAGTGCACGGCCATGAAATTGATCAGTTCCGGGGTGATGAACTGGGCGGCCACGGTCAGGTCGCCTTCGTTCTCCCGGTCTTCGTCATCCACAAGAATAAGGGGCTTGCCCTCGCGGATGATCTCTATGGCTTCTTCAGTGGAGCAGAGAGGCATATGAAACTCCTGTGCGGACGGGCGCATGCCGCGTCCCAAGTTATGACAAAGCGCGAGCGGAGAGGATTAAAAGCCCCGTTCGCGCAGAAAATCCATGGTCAGGCCGGACGCGCGCCCGCCGTCCCGGTCCGCCGCCGGGGAGCCTTGACGGAAGGAAAGCATGCGCTGCACGTATTTGCCGATAAGGTCGGTTTCCATGTTCACCAGGCGGCCGGGTTTCCAGTTGCCGGAAGTGGTGGCGCGCCGGGTTTCCGGAATGACGTTCACTTCCAGGAAATCGTCGCCGCAGGCGTTGACGGTCAGGCTGATGCCGTCCAGGGCCACGGAGCCTTTGTGGATGACCTGGGGCGCGAATTCAGCCGGAAAGGCGAAGCGGAACACCAGCGAGCCGCCCCTGGGGGTTGCGGAAACGACGCTGGCCGTGCAGTCCACGTGGCCGCTGACCAGGTGCCCGCCCAGGCGGTCCGCCAGGGTGAGGGCGCGTTCCAGGTTCACGGCGTCGCCCATGCTCAGGCCGCCCAGGGTGGTGCGGGCCAGGGTTTCCGCCGAGGCGTACGCGGTGAACGCGCCCTGGCTGAAAGATTCCGCCGTCAGGCAGGCCCCGTTGACCGCGATGCTTTCCCCCACCTGCGGGGAGTCAAGGGGACGCTCCGGCCGGATGACGAAACGCGCGTCGCCGTCCCGCGTTTTACGGGAGACGAGTTGCCCTTTGCACTGGATGATGCCGGTAAACATACTTAGGTGCCTTCTTCCGGGCTGTCGCCGGGGCACAGTTCCGGCAGACCGGACCGCAGGGTGAGCACAAGGTCCGAGCCGGAGATTTCGCTGTGCACGAAACGCATGCGCAGGGCTTCGTCTATCTGCAGGGGGCTCAGCCCGTCGAACAAGGCCGTGGCCTCGTTGTCGCCGAGAATAATGGGCGCAAGATGCAGGTGCAGCTCGTGGGCCAGGCCCTTGTTGAGCAGCGAAAGGCCCAGGCGGCCGCCGCCTTCGCACAGCGCGTACAGGCAGCCCTGTTCCTGACGCAGGGCGGCCAGGCCTTGCGCCAGATCCAGTTCCGCGCGCATGCCGTGGCCCTTGCCGTTGGGCCGGGCCTGGGACTGCAACCCCTGCACGCGCACGCCGATGCGGCGCAGCGCTTCCGCCTTGGGGCTGGCGGCGGCGGCCACGGTGGTCCAGAAGACGGTTTCCGTGGGCCGCTGGGCCAGCAGGGCCATGGGCGTTTCCGCCGCGGGCAGGCGGGAAGTGACCACCACGGCCAGGGGCTGCTTTTCCGGCGCTTCTTCTTCCGGCCCGGGGCGGCAGGTAAGCAGCGGGTTGTCCTGGTAAAAGGTGTTGCCGCCTATGATGACCGCGCCCATGTGGCGGCGCAGGGCGTGCACCCGGCGGCGGGTGGCCTCGCAGGTGATCCATTTGGAATGGCCCGTGCGGGTGGCGATGCGGCCGTCCAGGGTGCTGGCGAGCTTGAGCAGGGTGAAGGGCAGGGGTGTGCTGTTCCAGGTCAGGAAATCCTGAATCAGCTCGCGGCAGGCGTCTTCTTCCACGCCCATGTCCACGGTTACGCCGTGGGAGCGCAGAAAGTCCGCGCCGCCGCCCGCTTCCGGGGTGGGGTCCGGCGCGCCGACCACCACGTGGCGGATGCCCGCGCGCAAGATAGCTTCCGTGCAGGGCGGGGTTTTGCCGTGGTGAGAGCAGGGTTCCAGGGTCACCACCAGGGTGCAGTCCGCCGGGTTGACGCCTTTGGCCTGGGCATCGGCCAGGGCTTCCACTTCCGCATGGGGGCCGCCGCAGGCTTTGTGCCAGCCTTTGGCCACGATAACCCCGTCGCGCAGCAGCACAGCGCCCACGCAGGGGTTGGGCGCGGTGCGGAAACGGCCGTTTCCGGCCAGCTCCACGGCCGCGAGCATGGCTTCGTTGATCGGGAGGGTACGGATCATGCGCCGCTCTCCTCTGGGGGGCGGCCCGTGGCGTCGGCCTCGCGCAGGATGCCGTGGGGTATGCCGGCTTCGTTCATCATTTCTTCAGCCAGGGCATCGGGGTAGGCTTCCGCGTAGTGTATGGCGGTAACACCGCAGTTTATCAGCATTTTTGTGCAGATGATGCAGGGCTGGTGCGTGCAGAACACCTCCGCCCCTTCTAGGGAAATGCCGTGCACCGCCGCCTGGATGATGACGTTCTGCTCCGCGTGCAGGCCCCGGCACAGCTCGTGGCGCTGGCCGGAAGGAATGCCCAGTTGCTGGCGCAGGCAGCCGCGTTCCAGGCAGTCCACCATGCCGGCGGGCGCGCCGTTATAGCCTGTGGCCAGAATACGCTTGCCCTTGACGGCTATGGCGCCCACCCTGCGGCGGGAGCAGGTGGAACGCTCCGCCACCATGCGGGCGATCTGCATGAAATATTGCGGCCAAGGCATGCGGGACATGGGATTCTCCAAGGGCAGGGGCGGACTCCCTGCATGGGCTGTCTCTAAAAAGACGCTTTTTAGAGCATATTCGCTTTGAGATTGCCGCTTAACGGCGAGCAAAGCTCGCCTACGTCAATCTCGCGGGCGGTGCTCCGCTTCGCTTCGCACCGCCAGAGCATTTTATCCTAATGAGCAATTTCAATGTGAAAATGCTCTAGG
>JAVBNC010000009.1:0-62525 GCA_031551765.1 Desulfovibrionaceae bacterium | reverse complement strand
CTCAAAAGTCTGAGAAACGCGCTGTCCATGGTGCCTCCTTTATGGGGCGGCTCCACCCCGCGCCTGCCCGGGGCGGTAACGGAGCCGCGCGTGTCAGGTTCCGCTCAATTCCAAAGCGGTGATCGTTCCGTCACCGGCCGGAGTCACGGTAATCCGCATCCGGGCCTGTTCGGGCCTGCCCGGATCGCTGGCAATAGTGACGACGACGTTGCCGTCAGCCTGTGGCGCCACGTCCATGGTGTAATAGTTGTGCTCAGAGAGTGAAAAACCGGGGATCTTTCTGCTGAGTGACCTGAAGTTGGCCGTGCTGGCCTGGCTGAGACTTTGCATAACCCGCCGGAATTGCGCGTCCGTCCGGCAAACGTTGTGGCACAGCGCTATGATTTTTTGAAAAACCGGGTTGTCCGGCGTGTTGGTTTCAGGGGTAATGCCGACATTGGGGATAACGCTGCCGGAGCCGTCCGCTCTGGTGATGGTGATGGTCGGCGGAAGCTCCCGGATTGATGCTTCTCTGCGCATAAAGTCCGTGGTCAGGCCGAAGGCGTTGCCGGGATGCACTTCAGTCAGAGCTGGAAGCCCGAGAGGACAGGCCTGGCAGTCGTCCAGGGTCAGCTTGCCGCCCGGCTGCAGAAGGCGCCTCAGCGCGGCAAAGGAAATGCCGCTGCCCAAGGCGTCCTCACTTTTATTTTCCAAAACCGGCCCCTCAATATCCGGAAAAGCCACCCGGGCAAGAGAGGCAAGGCGCTGCCGCATGCTGTGGTACAGCAGAGCGCCCGCATTTCTGGGACCGAGGGCGGCGGGGGCATTTTCCCCCATAATCACCCGCCACATGTCTTCCGGCGTGAGCGGGGCGTCGCCCTTGGCCCGGATGGCGGCCAAGAGTTCCCGGGCATTGGCCGCAAGGCAGCGTTGCAGGGCTTCACACTCGCGGACTGCTCTTTCCATGCCCGCCGTCGCCATATGCATTACCGGAGTCAGGGCGTTCCACTCTTCCTGTGTGAGTCTGGGCCGCACGTGGCTTAATGCCGTGACGCCCGGAAAGACCAGGGCGCGGTTCGGCACGATGCTCAGGCAGCGGTCGCACACCTCGCCGGGAATGTCGGCCGGTGAGGGCTGCTGGCTGGTGTAAAACATGGGGTCAAAGTCGCCGGCCGTACCCTGCTTCTTGGCCAACTCATGGCGCAGCAGATTCATGATCTGCATGCCGTTGCTCAGGGCGGCGTTCTGGAGAGGGAGTCCCCGCTGTTGCAGGCACAGGTCGCTGAATGTGACAAAGGCACCACCCAGGTTTTTCCCCGGCTCACCGCTTAAGGCGGCATGCAGGGCAGTGCCCGCCTCCGCTGAAAGGGCGCCGGAGCGGACGGCCATCATAAGGGCGACAGGCAACGCTCTAAATTTTTCCGCTTCGTCCCGTTCCCCCACGTCAAGACCCTGCATGGTCCCTATATACAGCCGCGCCATATCCAGGAAAGGCTTGACCATGGTCTGCGGGGTCAGGTCCGGCGGCAGAGAGGCCAGCTCTCTGCCCATTCTACGCGCAAGCTTGGCGGACTCTTCAATGACAGCCGGCGTGCGCAGTTCGTAGCCCGCGACAGCGCTGCGCAGCAGTCGCTTTTCCCGAGCGGTGACGGCATTGGGCGGGGAATCCTCATCCACCTGCCCCACCACGGGCAGGCTGTCCACATGGTCAACAGCCGCTTTGACGGCGCGCAGTTCCTCGCGCAAAGCCTGGCGGAGTATATCCCGTGCTTCCGCCGGCGTCATGCGGCGGGTTTTGTCGGCGTCCATAAGGGCGCGGGATGCCACAGAGCCTAAAGCATCCGCGTTCAATTCAGCGAGGGCGACGGCTTTGTCGCCGGTAAGGCCGACTTCCGCGCACAGGGCCTGAACCTCCTGTATGAACAACGCGGTCACGGCCGGGGCTTCCGGCGGGCCGAACCAGGCGGCCACCTCCGCCTCGCCCGTTGCGCTGTTTTCCAGATAGCCCCTGAACGGCATGGCTACTCCGTGAGCGGCGGCAACATCACGCACGGACTGGTGGATATCCCGCGCAGGGATATAGCCGCCCGTCTCCGGCAGAAGATCAAAACTTTCGGCAAAGGCTTGCGCATCAGCGATACCGAGGGTTGTTTTCTGGTCGGACGAGAGCAGGTTGTACACGAGCGTTCCGGTAAGGCGGATAGTGTTGTGCATGCCGCTGCAAGCCGCATGCAACGCCTGGGTGCCGGGTCCCCGAAGCGCCCCTCCGATGATCTGGCTGCCCAGGCTGCCCAGACTCAGGCCTATGGGCCGCAGGGTTTTGATGGCAGTCCGGCCCATGATGGCCGCCTGATCGGGCGTGACCCCCTTACAATGCATGAGCACGCATAAAGAATCCTTGTGCAGACGCAAGACGTCATCTGTGCCGAACTCGCCGCGAAACATATGCGCGCAGCTCTGCAAGCCTTGAGTGAACCGCTCCAGAGCGGCTATTGTCGCCGAGTCCGCCCCGGCCGCAGGGTTCAGCAGTATATTGAGCAACTCGCCGCCCGTGAGCAGGGCGGGCAGCATCCGGCACAGGCTTTGCTCTGTCGGCGCTTCGCTGAGGCCAGCCAAAAATGAGCCCGCGGCCGGAACCTGGCCCGCCAACGCCAGGAACTCACGGATAACGCCGGCCTTTTGCTGCAGAAAGGCGGTTTGCGAACGGCGTACCGCTTCCGCCACCTGTTCCCTGCCGGGAATGGCCGGTGGCGGCGTCAGATCCGCCAGAAACCGTTTCGCCTCGCTTACCAGTTCCGGCAAGTGGGCCAGGGCTCCGCCGACTTCCTCGGGCAGGCCCGCCTGTGTCGCCGCGGCAATGGCCAGGGGGACGGCATCCACATTAAGCCTGAAGCCACGCACCGCATTGCCGCGTTCTTCGGGCGTGGCCAGGCCGCGGCCCTCCCTGTTGCAGAAAAGAACGAACTCTTTGAGCTCCATGTCGGGGATGACGCCGCTGCGGGACAACGCAAGCAGGCCGTCAAAGTCGGCCGGACCGAGGGCTCCGTCTTCCATGGCTATGGCACTGACGATGCCAGCCAGGCTTACGGGCGGCGCGCACAGTTCAGCCAGCACCAGAATGGCGGGTTCCACGCTCTGGCGCAGGGCGTTCAGTATGCCTTCCTGGCGCAGTTGGGCCAGGTTTTCCCCAAACACGCCATCCAGCGCGGCGCGGTATTCTCCGCTGCGCAGCAGCAGCCCGGCGGCCGCTTCCGTATCGCGAGCCGGGATGCCGCCCCTGGCGCAGGCCGCTTTGACTGTGTCCTCACAAAATTTTTCGATATAATACGCTTTCAGGGCGGCTTTTTGCTCTGCTTCCGCCGTCAGGGGCAAGCCCCGCTGCATGGCAAACCATGCGAACTCCGTGCCCCTACCCGCGGGAAGCGCGCCGGAAGCCACAAGATCCGCGCCCGTGCTTCTGGCCAGGGCAAAGTCCAGACGTTGCCGCAGCATCTTCACGTCGCCGGCGGTCAGCACACTGCCTGTTTCCAGCTTGCGGCTGAAAAAAAGACTGATATCCCGGTCCTCCAGCAAGCGCCCGTATACGGGATGGTTCCGCACACTTTCCCGCAGTTGCTCCACCGTGGCTTTGTTTTCCGCCGCTTTGGCGCCGGGAGAAAACGCGCGCTGCAGGATGTTCAGCCCGCGTTTTTCAGAAAGGCTCCCGTCGCTCCGGATGAACAGTGCCTGGCCGTCAGCGGTGGCGGTTACGCTCCGTTGTACGATGGTGCTCAGTTCAAGTGCCATAATGATACTCCCGCATAGCGGAGAACAAAGAAGGCACTATCGCCAACTTTGTGTGCAGCGAATGGCGAAACCGGGCCGGAAGGTCACTGGTCATGCTTTTTTCCCCTTCGCGCCTGCGCGGCGGGTTCCGCGCCATTCGGCTCCTTTTCGATAAAATGCGATTGGTTGGTTCCGGTATCGGCATAGTTTCCGCACCGGATATTGCAAATGCCCTGCCATGCGGAGCCTGGCCGACATCCCGGCTGTGAGACGCACAGCCGGAATACCCGCCATCAAAAAGCCGTCTGGAGGAAGAAGAAACCCGCTTCAGGCGGGATGTAAGCGGAATTTCCGGAAGCGCTAACGGGTTATGTATGGAAAACTATTAAAAATTCCTGCGGCATAGGTAAAAAGCGAGCCGCCCAGCCAAGAGCCTGTCAGGGCCAGGGTAACGATGACGCTGATAAGTTTTACTGCAAAGCCCAGAGTTTGTTCCTGCAGCTGGGTGACGGCCTGTATAAAACTGACCAGCAGGCCTGTGACCGTGGCCACGATGATGGGCGGCAGCGAAAGCATCAGAACCAGCATCAGGGCTTGCACGGTAAAATCCAGAACGGACGTCTCGGCCATATGCGTCTCCTCCGTCAGGCGTAACTCAAAATCAGGCCCTGCAGCAGCTTGGTCCAGCCGTCCAGCAGCACGAAAAGCAGCAGTTTGAAGGGCAGGGATATGGTCATGGGCGACACCATCATCATGCCCATGGCCAGCAAAATATTGGAAATGATCAGGTCAATGGTGATGAACGGCAGATAGAGCAGAAAACCGATTTCAAAGGCCCGGGTCAGTTCGCTGATGGCAAAGGCCGGCACCAGCACGATAAGGCTTTCCCGGGTAAGGCCCGCGGCGCGCTCCTTGGGCCACAGTTTTTGGGCCGTGCGCACGAAAAAGTCCGCCGTATTCTTGTTGGTGAAACGGACTAGAAAGGCTTGGAGTGGTCCCTTCACCGCATTCAGACTCTGTTCCGCCGCTTCGATGGTCATGGGAGAGGGCAGAGACTGCTTTTTTGCCAGATTCCAGGTATCCGTGGCCACCGGGGCCATGATGTAGATGGTCAGGATCAGGGCCAAACCGTTGAGAGCCATGTTGGGCGGTACCTGCTGCACGCCCAGGGCGTTGCGCACCAGGTTGAGAACCACCACGATTTTGACGAAAGAAGTGGTCATCATCAGGATGAAGGGCACAAGAGCCAACAGGGACAGCCCCGCGATCATTACAATAGGGTCAACCATGCCGACTCCGTTCGCATGCCGTTACGGCACCGCTCCACGCATACCGTCGCTTCACTCGCCGTTCATCCGCCGGATGCGCACGCCCACCCTGCCGTTCACATCCAGCAGTTCACCCGTGCCCACGGCCCTGCCGCTCACCCGGATGGTCACCGGGCTGTCCGTGCTTTTGCCGGTTTCCAGCACATAGCCTTCCCGCATGGCTTTGACCGTGCCGAGGGGCAGAAGGAGGGAATCCAGCTCCAGAACCACCTGTACGGAGAGATCGTCAATGCGCTCCTCCGGCAAAGGGCCGGAATCTTGCGCTTCGTTTTGCGGGGGGGGCGCATCCGCCGCCTGTGTTGTCTCGCTCATGTGCCATCCTTTGAGGGTCAGCACCGGGCCGTCCGCCCGGCAGATGAAATGAACGGCGCCGCCGGCCGCCTGGCCCAGGCTGAGGCGCGGCCCGCCGAGACCGCGGGGAAAATATTCGTCCGGAAAGACAATGTCGCCGGGCCGGAGCGAAGCCAGCTCCGCCGGGGTCAGGAAGCAGAGCCCGGCCTCAAGGGAGGCGCGAAGCAGCGGATCCTCCCGCGCCTCCGGCAGCGCCGCCGGCAGGGCGCCGGCCAGGTCCCGCAGCAGGGAGGCCGCGTCCGGCGTGAAGGCCAGCGCACCGCGTACCGCCGCTCCATCGGGCATCCGGGTTACGGTAAAACCGACCATGTCGCCCGCATACTCCGCTTCTTTTGCACCCGCGCCCGCTTCTTCCAGAATCAGGGGCGCGCCGGGGCCGCCGGGCAGGGAGGCAAAGGCATCCAAGGCCGGGCCGAGCCAGGCTTCCAGCCCGGCCGCCAGCAGCACGGGCGGCAATTCGGGCACCAGAGCGGCGGGCACGCCGGGGAACAGGTCAACGGTCGGCGGCACGCCGTCGGCAAAAGCCAGTACCCGGGCCTCTCCCCAGCGAAAGGAAGCCCAGGCCCGCCAACGGGCGGGAAAAGATGGCGGATGCAGGGAAAAACGCCATTCCTCCACGCCCAGGCGGCGCATTCCCTCCGGCCGGGCCAGAAACAGGGCATTGCAGGCGACGATGAGCGCCCGCTCGGCATAGGGCAAAAACAAACGTTCCATCGTCACTCATCCCGTTCCCGCAGTTCCGCGTACAGATCGCGCCGCTGGCGCGAACGGCCGTCGCCGCCGCTGCCGGAAGTCTCCTGCCGCACTTCCACCCGCACATTCTCGCCCAGACGGTTCTCCAGATGCTGCTGCAGCCCTTCCCTGTGCATGGCAAAAAAGTTGGCGGATGAAGGTTCACTGGCAACCACGTGGACAGCAAGCAGGCCATCCTGTCGGGTCAGGCGTATTTCCACGCCCGGAAGCACGCTTTCCTTCAGTTGGATGCGGACTTCGCCCTCGGCCTGGGACGGGGCGGAAACCAGCACCCTTTCGGCGACGCCGGCCAGAGCTTCCGCGCGTTCAGCCGCATTTGGGCTGCCCGCGACCAGGGTCGTGCCCGCATCACTTTGGGAAGCACGGGCGAACAAGCCCTGCAGCACCGCATCGCCGGATAAAACTCCCTGAGCGGGTTCCTTTTCCTGTCCGGAATCCCGGCTGCGATCCTGCGGGCCGGGCGCGCGCCTCATGCGTTCCTGTCCCTCCGGAGAAGAAGGGGTTTGGGAAGAGCGGGTGAACAGCTCACCCAACTCCGTCTCGCCGGACGAGCCGTCCGGGGCGAGCTGCCCGTTCCCCTCCCGCACGGAATTCCGCCCGCTGTCTTGCGGGCCGCCCAGAGCCTGCCGCATGCGGCCCTGGTCTTCTTCGGAAGGCGGGGATTTGGGGAGCCCCGGCTCCCCGGGCTGCTCGGGCCGGCCCGCATGGTCCACAGGACCGGGGCCGCCAGACACGCGTGTGTTCATATGTCCTCCGATCCATCCGGAATTCTCTTTGTTGCCGCCGCGTCTCAGGCGGAGTCCACCTCATCCGGGTCTTCCGCCTCTGTCGCCCCGGAGCGGAGGGGGAACTCCTCCAGTTCAGCGTCGGCCAGACGCTCCAGGCGCAGTGATTCCTCAGCGTTCCATATCTTCCGGTGTTTGGTAATTTTCAATGTTTCGCGGCAGGCCCGCTTGTGCGCCCGCCTGGCCTCATGTTCCGCCTTCCGGGCCTCGGCCAGCTGTTTTTCCGCCTCCGCAACCGCCTCTTCCAGTTCTCTCTCTTTGGCCCGCAAGCCAAGCAAGGTCTGTTTGTACCGTTCCACCGTCTCCAGAGAAACTTCCCGGCCCCGGATACGTTCGAAAAGCGCCTCTTCCTCCTCAGACCGCCAGACGGCGTATTCCTCGGCCTCCTGGCGACACTGTTGCACGATCTGTTCCGCTCGGGCCACCGCCTCCTGACGCGCGAAAACTTCCCGCTTGGCGTTCTCTTCACGAAAGGAACGCAGCTTGAACAGCGGATGCAGCGGATATGCGCTCATGCCACCAACGTGCCCATGGCCGCCAGCGTATCCGCAAAGCTGGACTGCCGCTCATCCAGGCCCTGCCTGAGAAAGGCGTTCAGACCATTGATTTTGGCAATGGCGGTATCCGCCTCCGGGTCCGCGCCTTCCTTGTATTCCCCGATTTGCACCAGCATTTCCACTTCCTGGTATTTGGCCAGCAGCGCCCGGAAACGGACGGCCGCCTGTTTGTGCTCTTTGGCGACCACCGCGTTCATCACCCGGCTGACGCTGGCCAGCACGTCGACAGCCGGGTAATGGCCGGAGGCCGCCAGCTTGCGTGAGAGCACAATGTGCCCGTCCAAAATGGAGCGGGTTTCGTCGGCAATGGGCTCCGTCATGTCGTCGCCCTCCACCAGCACCGTGTACAGGGCGGTGATGGACCCCTTGTCCGAGGTGCCCGTCCGCTCCATGAGCCGGGGCAGGCTGGAAAAGACGGACGGAGGAAAACCCCGGCGGGTGGGGGGTTCTCCGGCGGCCAGTCCGATTTCGCGCAAAGCCCGGCCAAAACGGGTGACGGAATCCATGAGCAGAAGCACGCGTTTGCCCTGGTCCCGGAAATATTCGGCAATGGCTGTGGCCACATAGGCGGCTTTCAGGCGTTCCATGGATGAGCGGTCCGAGGTGGAGACCACAAGCACGGATTTTTTCAGGCCGCCAGGGCCCAGATCATGCTCTATGAATTCCCGCACTTCCCGGCCGCGTTCGCCGATGAGGGCAAGCACCGTAACGTCCACATCCGCCCCCTTGGCCAGGCAGGAAAGCAGGACGGACTTGCCCACGCCGGCGGCCGCGAAAATACCCATGCGCTGCCCTTCGCCGCAGGTGAGCAGACCGTCGATGACCCGGAGCCCCAAACTCACAGGCCGGTCGATGATCCGCCGGGTCATGGGGTTGGGCGGGTCCGCGTACACCGGGTAGTATTCCAGGGGCTCCAGGGGCGGGCCACCGTCCAGGGGATAGCCCAGCCCGTCCAGAACCCGGCCCAAAAGGGAAGGCCCCACCGGCACCATGTGCACAGTGCCCGTGGGTATCACTTCCGTGGTGGACGAAACGCCCTGGATATCACCCAGGGGAGTGAGCAGGGCCGCCTGTTGGGAAAACCCCACCACCTCCGCCTTCATCTCCCAGTTGTCCCAATGGTTTTTCAGGGTGCAGATTTCGCCTATTTTCACGCCGGGCACCACCGCGCGGATGATGGTGCCCAGCACCTGCGTTACTCTGCCCTTGGTCTCCACGGGCGGATCGCTGCGCAGGGCGTCGATGAAAATTTCGGACAGATAGTCGGAGGTGGGCATGCTTGTCACCTCTGCTGCTCTTTGCTCAGGCGCCGCAGAAAAGAGCGCCGGATAGCTTCGAGTTGGATTTCCACTGAGGCGTCGATGACGCCCAGTTCGCTTTCCAAAAGGCAGGCGCCCTTATCCAGGCGGGCATCCGCCGTCACGTCGACCAGGCCGATGCCCGGATGGCCGCGCATGATTTCGTCCAGTTTGGCGCGCACGAATTCCGCCTCTTCCGGATTGAGGCGCAAGAGAATTTTTTTCTGGGCACGCACGTAGGAAAGGGCTTTGCCGACCACGGCGGCGATGCGTTCGCGGTCGTCCATGGAGTCCAGCATTTTACGCATGGCCGCGACAACCACATCCACCAGGGTGGTTTCCATACGTTCCAGGTAGTCCAGGCTGGAAGCCATCTGGTCCATCATCCGTTCGGCAATTTCCATTTTGCCCGCCAGCAGGCCTTCCTGATACCCTTCCTCTTTGCGCTCCGCATAGGCGGCCTCGGCGTCGCGCGCCATCTGTTCCGCCAAGGCCTTGGCCCGGTCAAGCACGGCCGTGGCTTCAAGGAGTTCGGCGTATTCGGCCGCCCGCAGGATACGCACGTCCGGCGCGACCTGGAGGCGTTTGTCATGTTGCAGAAGCAAGAAGCCCGTCATGCCCCACCTCCTTGTCCAGAAGTTTGCGCAGAAGTGCGTCCAGACTGCGCTGGAAACTCTCCTCCGGAAAAACCGGACTGCCGGGGACTCCCGGCTCCGGCAGTTTGGCCGCCAGCATGGCGTCCAAAGGCGGGGGCAGCGCCGCGGCGCGGGACGCCAGGGCGGCCAAACCGGCGGCGCGGATCCGGCCGACAAGGGCGGGCACGCCCGGAGGCGCGGCCTCGTGTTCCGGAGCCGGACCCAGGAGCGCCAGGGCCAGAGCTTCCGGGTCCCGCAGGAAAAACGGGGCGCGCTGGACGGCGAACAGATGCAGGGCCTCGCCAAAGGCTTCGCGGAAGGCCAGCACGTCCCGGCGCAGGACCAGGGCGGCCACGTCCCGGTGAAAGAGGACCGCTCCGGCATATGCGGCCAGAATGCCAAGCGCGGGACGGGGCAGGAACAACAGCCGCACGGGCAGTGAAGCCATATCCGCGGCCAGAAAGGCCCGCAGCCAGAGCGCTCCCTCGAAGCGGGTCAGGCGGGCCAGCGCGCGGGGCGAGGCGCACAGCGCGGGCACAAAGGCTTCTCCCGCCGACTGTACGGTCTGGGGCAGAAGCCGCGCGATACGCTCCGGAGTCTGCGCCCCGGCCCGGAGCATAAAGGCCAGGGCGGGCCCGGCCAGGGGGCTTCGGGTGCGGATGCACTCCGCCACTGTCATGACCCGTTCCGCCATGTCCGCTCCGTCATGATGCCTTGCGCCGCCGCCAGAACAACACGGCCAGAACGGCCGTTGCCGCGGCGAAAACGCCCGCGAGGGCCGCGGCCGTCAAAAACTCCGGCCCCATGCCCTGCCGGGGCCGGGCATGCGCGCCCGAAGGCTGTTCCGCTTGCGCGGGAAAAAGAAACACGCTGATAACCTCGTATTTGAGGCCGCGCACGCTGTTTTCCATCAGTTTTTTGATCTGGTGCACCTGGCCCTGCATATCCACGTCCGCCCGATGCCGGATAAAGACGGCGGAAGAGGACGGGGAGAGCTTTTCGCCCAGGCTGTCCTGCTCCGGCAGAACAATGTGCACCCGGGCATCCAGCACGCCGTCAATGGCGGCTATGGTGCCGCCGAGTTCCTGGGAAAGCGCGTACATAAAGCGGGCCCTCTCCTCCAGCGGCGTGGAAATGATGCCTTCCTTGCGGAACACCTGGCCGAGTGAACCATATTTGACGCGCGGCATGGCTCGGGCTTTCAGAAGTTCCATGCCCGCCACCAGGTCGGCTTTCTCCACTGTCAGGTTCCAGGTGCCTTTTTCCCCCGGCTCTTTGGCCGCATCCAGGCCGTGCTCAAGAAGCAGGGCCAGCATTTCGTTGGCGTCCTTTTCCGGCAGCCCGGAATACAGCGGCATTTTGCAGCCGGCCATGAGAAGGACAAGGGCCGCAAGAAGCGCGAAGCGCAAAATGAAGGCCGATATTTGGGGCATAAGACTCAATCTCCGCAGTGCGTGTTTTCCTGCCGCATGTGTTGGACAACGCCGGTTTCATGACCCCCGGGTCACTTGTTCCAAACCCGCCGAGCTTTCACTCTGGACCCTGCTCATCAGACGCATGGCCGTGGCCCCCCGGATAAGGGAGCTGTGCACCGCGATAAGCCCGTCCGGTGAAGCAATGCCGCCAAGGAGCGGGACACCGGCCGACGAAGGGCCGCGCATGCGGTCTAGACTTGCCAGAATGCTGTCGCCGGACAGGCCGTGGAAAACGCCGGTCTCCCGTCCGGAAACCGCTTCCGCCGCCGGGTCAGGGCGCAACGCGGCCGTTTTTTCCAGTCCGGCGGCTGGTTCCGGGGGAAGCAGCCCTTCGGGCCGCAGCGGATCGAGAGGGAACGTGCCTGGGGTCTGCGCCGGATCCGGCTGGGTGTCAGGCTCCGCGAGCAAACTTTCGAAACGAGCCTGTTCGCCGGGCAACGGCGGTTCCTGGGGCAAGGGCACGGCGCCGGGCAGCCCGGATGCCGGGCCCTGCCTGAGAACGATCCCGCCTATGCCCGCGCCGTCGATCATATGCGCCTTCCGTTATCCGAGATGGTGCAACAACGCCTTGGCCATGCCCGTGTCCTGGTGGCCCGGGGCTTCGGCCAGCAGGGCTTTCAATTTTGCCCGCGCTGCTTCCGCCTGGCCGGTTTCGGCCAGAGCCAAGGCATGAAAGCTGGCCCAAAGGGGGTCTTTTTTATGAGCCAGGCCATCGTTTTCCAAGAGCCGGACCGCCTCTTCGGGTTTGCCCGCGAGCACCAAGGTCAGGGATTTGCCCAAAATCGGAGCCAGCCGCGCCGGCCATTGGGCCGCCAGCGCATCAAAAATCCGTTCCGCTTTTTCCCTGCGCCCGACTTCCAAAGCCACAAACCCGGCTCCGGCCAGGAGCGGGGCGTATTTTTCGTCCAGAGCCAGCGCCATGAGTCCTCCTGTTCACGTCTTGCCCTTTTGCGGGTCCCGTGGAAAAACAGCCGTCATCTATTGACAATGTTCTTAAGCGTGTCATCGACAGTGGCCGTAATTTTGGAAAGCAGGCCGACCTTGGTGCTCCAGCGGGTCAACAGGCTGTTGTAGCGGATCATTTCCCCTTCATCGAGGCTGCCCTGCTCCGCCTTTTTGGCCATGGCCTCCATTTCCTTCATGTCAATGTCCAGGCTCGCCCTGAACGAAGCGTCTATATTCCCGGTTACCGGGCTGTTGCTGATGGCCATAATTCCTCCTTATCCCGTGTGGTGCTTCATTTTCCAGTATTCGCTGAGGCTTTCCTCAGCCAAGGCCAGGGCCTCCCTCATGGCTTCGGCCGCCTGAAACGCGGATGGGGACAGCCCTTGGTCCATGGCCCTGCGCACGGCCTGATCCCCTTCGCGCAGGACATCGCAGGAAGCCTTCAAGACCGCTCCCGAGGCGTCCTCGGCCAGGCGCCTCTTCAAATCAAAATCCGGCCCGCATACATCCATGGCGTCCTCCTTTCCTACCATTGACAGTAATAAACGGTTCCTTCCCGCAGCAGAAATACCCCCTGGCCGAACAGACGGAGAACCCGCCAGTCTCCGGGCAGCAGGGAGCCTTCCCGGTAAATGGCCACGCTGCCCGCGTAGCGCAGGGCGTGCGGGTCCCCCTCCACCCGGCTGAGCGCCCCGCAGACGGATTCCGGCCCCGGCCGCGCTGCCGGGGCGTTCCCCGGGGCGTATGGCCGCGACCCGGCAGGGGATGCTCCGCCGCCAAGCGGCGGGACCGCTGTTTCCGCCCCGTCCGCGCCGGGCTGCACAAAGGCGACGGGCATGCTCAGGGTATCCTCGATTTCCGTGGACAGCGCGGCCCATACTTCCTTCTTTGCATTTTGAATGCCAAAAACCGCCACACTCGTATCCCTGGGCTCAAAACGCAGGCCGCCCATGCGGCGCGCCGAGGCCAGAGAGGCCAGTGTGGATGCGATGGATTTCCAGGTGCCCACTTCCCAGGCGGTTCCGGCGAAAGCCGCCAACTCCGGCTCCAACGCCCGCCGCATACGTTCGGCAACGGTTTCGTCCCGCGCGTACCCGCGTATGCGCGCGCGCCCCCCGCGTTCGGGGATGACCCGCAAGGTGTACCCAAGCTGTCCGGCTTTGGCCGCCAAGGCGCCGGCAAGAGCTCTGGTATCACGCGCCTCGATAGCGGCCTCCGGCAGCTCAGCCTTGACCAGGCGTTCGAGCAGTTCCCATTGCCGGCCGGTATCCACCCAGCCCTTGAGCAGGGGCTTCCCCGCGGCGCCCCGTTCCAGGCTTACGGCGGTGAAACCACTGCGTGCGAGCCTGGCCTGGAAGGCCGCCAAACGCTCATCCACCGGCGTTGGAGCCACGGAGACGAAGAGGAACGCCATGGCGGCAAGCAGCGATGCGGCCGCGAAAAGACCGGCGCCCCAGTATGTCGCGCGCCGGAAAGACATCAAAGCGGGGCGCCGCGCGTCCGGAAGTGCGGCCCTTGGGGGATCTGGGGAAACGGCATCACCCGGGGCCGGATCCTCTCCGGCGGGAGACGACGCGGAAGCGGCCAGGCCGGGCATGGGTATGTCGGGCCAATCCCCCTGGTCCGGTCCCAGGCAGAGCATTGTATCGCCCAAGGCATACACCCGGAAATCCACAACGGCTTCGCCCCCGGCGGGCAAAGGGCGTCCCTCCGCCAGGACGGGGCCGTCCAGAGGCTCCAGGCGCGCTTCCCCGTCCAGATGCAGCATAGCATGCCGGCCGGCCAGGTTTGCATCGCAGAGCACCAGATCGCAGGCGTCGTCCGCGCCAATGACAACGGCGCCGCACTCCGGCAGCGAAAGATTCCCTCCCCTGTTGGGGCCGGAAAGTATTTTCAAGCGGCGGGCGCTCATAAAGGAGCTCCGGTAGGCCGGTTCCGGGCCTGGAAAACAGATCCGCATTCCCGCGGGCGGCAAATAGAGACCATCATGGCTGCAGAGCGCCCCCGTTGGCACCGGTCTGAGGCAGGGCCGCACTGTTGGTACGCCTTGTGCGCGAGCAGCCGCCGGTCGGCGGCGGGGAGACGGTTTGCGCGTTCCGCAAATCTCTGGTGAACACATCGGGCTGCACGGTCTGCGGGGTGGAAAGCTCCGACAAATCGACCAGGCGCGGCGCAATGGCGAACAGCCGCTCTATTTTCTGCACTTCGTCGGTGTTGGTCTTGAAAAGGCGCCCCAGGTAGGGAATGTGCATCAAGAGAGGAACGCCGCTTTCTTTGGTATTGCGTTTCTCATAGTAATACCCGCCGATGACCAGCGTCTGCTCTTCAGTGACCACGGCCTGGGTCTTGATGGAGCTTTTTCCGATAACGGGCAGATCATCCACCTGCTGCTGGGTGATATTGCTCTGGTTGCTGCCGTCGTCCACCTGAACGAACATGCGGATGCGCGCGCGGCCGTCGGGCCCCCGTTCCACATGGGGCGTCACCTTGAGCACGGTGCCGTAAGTGACGTCGAAAAGATCCACCTGCTCGTAACCGGCGACGCGCACGTAAAAGGTACTCACGTGTTCCAGCGAGGCCTGCATGTTGTCCAGGGTCAGAACCTTGGGGCGGGAGAGCACGGAGGCGTCGCCCGTTTCTTCCAGGGCGTGCACCCGGGCCATCAG
Source organism: Desulfovibrionaceae bacterium (assembly GCA_031551765.1). Classification (GTDB taxonomy): domain Bacteria; phylum Desulfobacterota; class Desulfovibrionia; order Desulfovibrionales; family Desulfovibrionaceae; genus JAVBNC01. The sequence goes on along the minus strand of JAVBNC010000009.1, from coordinate 47,988 downwards.
AAAATCAAGTCCGTGGGAGTATATGGTACTGAGGTTAAGCCCTGAACCGTAAGGGCTGTCGAAATCAATCGGGTTGGTGCTTGTGCCGGCATTAATGCCGCCGACGCCGCCGATGTTGCTGGTGCGCCCCCTGCCGGACCAACTGACCCCCAGTTCCGCCACCTTGTTGACGTTCACCTCCATGATCGCGGCCTGGATTTCCACCAGTTGCACCGGCTGGTCGAGCTTTTCGATGGTTCCCGCATACTGGGCCATGCGCTCGCGCACGTCCCAGACGATAACCGCGTTGAGGCGCGGGTCGGCCAGGATGCGCACCGGGCCGGAAGCGGCATCCGCCTGCATGGGGCCGGCCTGCTGCGGCTGCTGGCCCATCGGGTTGTTGGCGGATGTGCGCGCCAGCCCCTGGCCGCGCAATCCCGCGGGGTTCGTGGGCCTCTGGCGCGTGCTTGGCGCTATGCCGCCCTCGCCGGTAATGTTGCGCAGAAGCGTCGCCACGCCGGGTATGGTCAGAGCCGTGCCCTGGTTGTTGATGGTGAAATCGTCCGCCCAGGCGTGCTTGAGCCGGAACACCTGCATCTGCATGTCCTGGGAGGCGCTTTTCTCCATATCGTTGATCATGCCGAGAATGGTTTCCACATAGCGGGGAGGGCCGGACAGGTTGACCAGCCGCTCCTCTTCTATGGCCCGCCAGGGAAAACGCGTATCCAGCACGCCAAGACTGGAAAGGGATGAACGCAGCTTCTGGGGTGTTATCCAGCGCAGGCGGACCATCACGTTCTGCTGCTCGCTGAGCTTGTCAAAAAAGACCGTTGTGCCGTCGTAATACCAGGTGAGGCCGTGGGCGCGGCAGATACCCTCCATAAAATCCACAGCCCTGCGGAAACGGAAAACTCCGTTCACCGTGCCCGTGACGCTGGGGCTGGACACGGCGGCGGTGTTGAACGTCATGCAGAATGCGGTCAAGAGATCCGGCAGGGACTCGTCTTTGGCTTCGTAATAAAACTCCTGGTTGGCCCAGGGCAGGGGCTGGCTGTTGGCGGTGAATACCAAAGAGAAGAAAAGCAACAGCATAAAAAGCCAGCGCAGATACCGCATAGCTCAGCCTCGCAGCATGAACGGGTTGAGCATTGCTCCGGGAGCGGAGTTACCCCGGATGGCCAGGCGCCACGTTTCCAGCGCGTTCAAAAATGCTTCCACCCCGCGCACAAAGGACCGGGGCTCGCCGGACAGCCGGGCTTCCAGCGTCAGCTTCCCTTCCCGGTCCAGTGTGGGAAAGGTGAAGGAGCCGGGATCGCTTTCAGCCATAAGGCCCAGGCTCGCCCGCAGAACCGCGCGCAGCAGTTCCCGGCGTTCGGACGAGGAAGCGGGCAGAGCCGCAAGCGGCGCGCTTACGGCCACGGTGGATCCCAACGGGGTGAACACACAGTCGAGATCCGCCTCAAAGCACACGCGGCAGCTTCCGTCGCCGCGGCAAGAGGGAGGGGGCATGCCCACGGCTGAAGACAAAGCGGTAAGGCATTCCTGCAGCATGACAACTCCTGAAAGCGGTATTGCCGTGGCAGAGCGGCTTCCGGAACGGCAGGGCCGTGGAACCGGGCCGCCCCGGTTCCACGGGCCGCGGGCATCGGGCCGCGGCGCCGGCATCAGCGGGCCGAGGCCTGCATGGCTTCCTTGATGCTCTGCAGCAGGCTCTGCCCGAACTGCAGCACCGTGGCGCGCTTGTTGGCCGCCTGGTTGGCCCGCATCATCTGCTGTTCGTTGACCGAGGAAATCTGCCCCTGGGCCAGTTTGAGGTTTTCCATCATGGTGTCCAGTTCCGGCTTGTCAATCGAATAATCGCTCATGCTTTCCAGGCCGGGCACCATGCCGCTTGTGCGCAGTTGATCGCCGCCGGCGTCTTTCCAGGCTTTCTGGTCCTCGGCGGTAAGAAGGACCCACCTGGTGCTGCCGTTATTCTGATTCTTTATGCACTTGCCGTCCTTATCGAAACAGTCTTTGTACTTGCCGAGAATCTGCATGCAGGTGCTGATGGAGTTGAGCTGCTTGGTGCGTTCCTCGCATTCCTTGAACAGGCTTTCAAACACGGCGTCCTGGGCGTTCAGGGAATTGAGGGTCATAAGCAGCATGAGATCCTGGGCGGTCATTTTCTGGCCGTTGACCGTAAAATCGCCCAAGCCCGAGGCCTTTACGCTGCTTGTTGTGCTCATATTGGGGTTGGCGCCTGTAACGGAACTCATAGCTTCTTCTCCGGGATGTTTGGCGTTGCCGCTCGTTCTTTCTATGCTTTGGCCGCCGCGGCTTCGCTCTGGTTCTTGGCTTGCAGCAGGTCGTTGATCAATTGGTTCATCTTTTTCATCAGTTCGCGGAAATCTTCCACAAACTGATCGGATTTCTGTTTCTGCGCCTGGGTTTCCTGCGATTCGGCGTTCAGGCGGTCGCCTTCGGCCTGGGTTCTCTGGCTGTCGGCCTGGCCGACTGTGTCAACGCTCTTGGATACGCTGGAGAAGAACATCTGGGCCGCATTGGGGTCTGAGAACAGCTTTTTGCCGATCTCCAGAGATGCCTGGCCGATGCGTCTGGCCAAGGTCTGCCCTGTTTCCCTGGCAATGGCTTGCGCCACTTCCCTGGTCATTGATTTGGCAAGTTCCACGGCCGCCTGCTTGGAAAGCGCCTTGCCCGCCTCCTGGGTAAGCCGCGCCAGCGTTTCCGAAGCCGCTTCCGCGGCTATCTTACCGGCGAACTGTTCGGAAAATTTCTCGGCAACCTGCTGCATCACTTCTTCGGCCACTTGTTTGGCCACTTCCTCGCCTATCTGCGCGGCCATGCTCTCGGCAAGCTGCTCGGCAATGTCCTGAGCAACCGCCGGGCCAAGTTCCTTGGCCATTTTGGGGCCCACCTGTTCAATCAGCTGCTGGGTTACCTGTTTGGCCAGTTGCTTGGTCATCTCCTCGGTCACTTGCTTTGTTACCCGCTTGGTTACTTCCTGAGTGACCTCCTTCATGGCCTCTTCGCTAATTTCCTTGCCGCCGCGCTTGGCCAGTTCTTTGGCCACTTCCCCGGGAACCCTCTTGGCCGTTTCCTCGGAAATCTTCTTAGCCACATCTTTGGTCGCTGTTTCGCTTATTTTTTTGGCGATCTGCATGGCCACCGTCTTGGCGGCTCCCTGGGCGGCTTTGCTGGCGGCCGAAACCACGCTGGTGACGGCGCCGGCCACGCTGACCGCCGCGCCCACGCAGGCGATAACCAGAGAAATGACGGCGCAGGTCATAAGCTTGGTGGCGGCGTCCGTTTTGGCGTCGGCCGCCTGCAGGCTCTGCATTTTAGCCAGGGCCATCTGCTGGAGGGAGGCTTCCTGGTTCACTTTTTTGGCGTCGCTGGACATCTGGTGGAAAAGAATCATCAGTTCGTCCAGCAAGGCCATTGCATTGGCCAGATCGGCGATTTTGACCCCGGAGGGCTGGGGAAGCCGGCCATCGTCCGAGCCGACGCCATCCCCTGTCCCATCCACATCCTGGCGGGTAGCGCCGTACAGCCTGTCTTTGCCGCCCGGCGGAGTTTTCTGGATGAGCAGACTGAGATCCGGGGTTCCGCTCCCTTCTGGTATTTTGAAAATGCCCATGCTCGTGCTCCCTGGATCATACAGCTCCGGCGGAGGTGGCGCTGCCTTCCTGCTGGCGCTGGATCATTTTCATAACACTGGAAATAATGTCCTGCAGGTTGTCGAAAATGTCCTGCAGCATGCCCATGTTCCTGTCGATGATGCCCATGAGCTCTTCGCTTTGAGCCTTGGTGCGGTCCGCCTCTGCGCCGTGCTTGTACGCCTCGCTCTGCGCCTCGCCCGCCAAATAGCCCTTGATGCCCCCCTCAAGGGCCATCCCCGCGCCGATAGCGCCGAGGGCGGCCCCAATGGCAAATCCGGCGACGCCGCCGGTGGCGACCCCCGCGGCTATGGAGGCCGCTATCGTGACGGCAATGGTCACGGCCAGGCCCACCCACTTTATGGCGTTGCTGAATTTTTCCGCCGCCTTGTCGTCGGCTCCGAAGGCCTTGGCCAGGGTGGTCATGAATTCCTGGTCCTGAAGAGCCGAACACGCGGCAAGAATGCCGCAGAAGGGGCAGAAAGGAGCCAGAATGGTCATGATGGCCGTGACCGGATTTTCCGTGAACGCCTTGCCCAACTCGGTGAAAGCTTCTTTGATGTTACCGGAGAACAGGGCTTTGAACGCGCGCACCAGGCGGCCGAAAAAGCCGGTTTTCGCACTTAGGGACTTGCTCAGCTTATCATAGTAAGTTTTGAGCGCCTCCATGCGCCTTGCATGAACCTGTTCCAGATCCTTCCGGTCGCCCTTGATGCCTTCCTCCTGGGTCGTGGCCGTCAGTTCCGCGATCTTGGACATCAGGGCAGTCAATTGGATCATCATGTCCGCCGGATTCAGGGTGGGGGCTTCCAGTATGGGTGTGCCGCCCGCGTCAGGGGTTTTGCCGAACCGCTTTGCGGCCTGGTCCGCGCCGGACACGTCGCTCTCCTGGGTTTGCGGCGTATTCTGGAGCTTCCGCGTCTGATCCGTATCCTGGGTCTGCGCATGAGGCGGCGGTGTTGCGCCGCTGCCGCCTATGGACTGGGTCATGGTGAACCTCCTTCTCGGGGCGGATCAAGCCGCCAGATTTTCCAGAATGGCCTCGGCTTTCAGCCTGTAACCGGCCTGTTCCGGCTTGTCGCCGGCCAGTTCCAACACCTTGCCGAGACTGGCTTTGGCCCCTTCAACGTCTTTGAGCAGCAGCAGGCATTCAGCCATGTGCAGAAACGGCACCGAAGCTTCAGGATTGGCCGCCGCCGCCATAAGGTAGGAAACGCAGGCCAGCTCGTGTTGCTCGTTCATCTGCAGGCAACTGGCCTGCCCCAGCAGATATTTGTATTGCAGAGGGTCAAACAGCAGAAGCAGACCGAAAGCCGCCTGGGCTTCCTCGTACTTTTTGTTCACGTATTGGCTGTATGCCACGGCGTACATGGCCTCCAGTTCCTCATCCTTGATGCCGAGCTCGATTTTGAGGGTGGTTTCCCCATCCACGACGCGCTGGGCGATTGCGGCCAGGCGGCTGTACATGGCTTTGAGAGCGGCTTCGCTTACCTGGGGGGCTTGTGTGGTGCTGTTCATATGCAACTCCTTTCGCGGCCGGCGGGAGGGTTCAGACGGTGTCGCGCATCATGCGGGCGGCCTTGGGCGCCGGACGGACGGTGATATCTTCCAGCACGCGGTCCGCATCCACAGCCGCCTCCCGTATCCGAGCGGCAAGCTCGGACGGCAGAGCCGCGTCAAGCTGCTCCATGGACGGGGGGGTGCGCACGGGCAGGCCCAGCCGTTCCAACTCCGAGGCCATGGAAGCGAGATCCGTTTTCTGCGCTTCCAAAAGGCCGCGCAATTTCCCGAGTTCCTCAGTTTGCCGAACCGCCAAGGCCGCGCCGTCGTCAACTATGTCCGAACTCATAACCATACTCCTTGATAGCGTTAGGTATGCGGGGAAGACTGCAAAACGGAGGCCACGAGCACCCCGTCCGAGCACGGCGTTCGAAAACACGCGCGCTGGAACGGCCTTTGCTTGGGTTCCGGGCGAAGGGCATGCCCGCTCGCAGCCGGGTCATGGGCGGCAAGAGACTTCTGCCCACAGGGTGGCAGGGGCTGCCACCAACGTGGGCGGTGCGGCAACTTTTTTGCCACATGCGCTTGGAAGGATTGCTCCTGCCCAGGGAGGAACGGATGCCAAACCACCTGACGAGCGGGTTCCGGGAAAACGAGGCGGTTGCGGAACAGACGTTCCGCGCGGATGCCGACGAGCTTCCTCTGGTGGAGCTGTTCGTGACCGGGGCCGCGGAACAGGCGGCTCTGCCTCAAAAACATTTGCTGCATCTGAAGCTTGCGGTTGAGGAAGTGTTCATCAATATCTGCCGCCATGCCTATAAAGGCGCCTCCGGAGATGTTCTGGTGCGCGTTATGGATACTCCGGCCCGCTTCAGGGTGGCATTCTGCGATGAAGGTCCTCCTTTTGATCCCCTGGCGCTTGAAACGCCCGATCTGGCCGCCGGCGTGGAGGACAGAAAAGTGGGCGGGCTGGGCATTGTCCTGACCAGGCGGCTGATGTCGGCGGTTTACTATGCGCGCGAGGGCAACCGTAACATCCTCCGCCTGGACATTGCCAAGGAGTAAGTTGTGGAGAGACCCCATGCCCGCGGTATCCGTCGATTGTGACGCGCTGGCGCACAACCTGCGCGCCATCCGCCACCTGACCCGGCAGTGGGGCGTGGCCTACCTGCCGGTTCTCAAGGCGGTCTCCAACTGCCCGGCCGTGGTGGATGAACTGCGGCGCCTCGGCATAGCGGCCATCGGCGTGGCGGAGGTGGAGGAGGCCGCTTTTTCCTCAACCAAGGAACTGGATGTGATGCTGATTTCCATTCCACCGCCCAGCCGCCTCAACGATGTGGTTCGCCGTTTCCGGCGCAGCCCTTTGCATGCCGACGCGGAGGATATGACCTGCCTGCTGCCCGGCGCCTTTGTAAGCGGCCCCAATTCCAATTACACGGTGCTGGATGTGACGGATTGCGCGCGGCCTCCGCGGGTTGGCGACAGCGTGCATTTCCGGCCGGGTTATTGGGCCATGGCCCGGGCGTTTCGTAACCCGGCCGTGAAAAAGGATGTCCGGCCGGGACAGGCGCTTGCGCCGCGCCAGGAGGCTGTATGACCGGAACGGTGCGGAGAATGCGCATGGTCATGCCCTGCGCCTTGGTGGTTCTTCTGCTGGCCTGCCTTGCCCCGCCGCTCCAGGCCGGGACAGGCACGGCAAAAGGCCGGAAATGGCGGGTCGCGTGCGTTGAAAGCGGGCCGTACGGCGATTTTCAAAAAACACTGCGCGGGCTGGCCAAGGGACTGGCGGAACTGGGAATCATCAGTAACGGCGATATTCCCGCGCAGAAGGGGGGCGGCACGGATGCCAGCGCTCCCCTATGGGCCTGGCTGGCCGAGCATGCCGGCGGCGACCGGCTGGCCTTTCTGCCGGACGGCTTTTACACCGACAACTGGGACAGCGAGCGGCGAGCGGCAAGCAAGACCGCTCTGCTGAACCGCATCCGCACGCGCCGGGATGTGGACCTCATTCTGGCCTTCGGCACCTGGGCCGGGCAGGATTTCGCCACGGACGAGCATAACGTGCCTGTGTTCGTCATCAACGCCAGCGATCCGGTGGGCAGCGGCATCATCACCTCGCCCGCCGATTCGGGCCGGGACCACGTGCACGCCGACGTGGAGCCGGACCGCACGCACCGCCAGATTTCCCTGTTTTACGATACCTTCCGCTTCAAGCGCCTGGGCGTGGTCTACGAGGACAATGTGCCCGGCCGCAGCTACGCCAATATAGCGGACGTGGAAAAGGCCGCGGCGGAACTGGGCTTTAGCGTTGTTTCCTGCACGGACTACTTCGACGTGCCGGAAGAGGACGTTTCCCGAACCCGTTTGCTGGCCTGCCACCGCCAACTGGCCGGGCAGGTGGACGCCATGTACCTGACGCTGAACAACGGCATGCAGCCGAAACACATGGTGGAACTGCTGCAACCGTTCATTGACGCCAAAATCCCCACATTTTCCCAAAGCGGACCGGAGGAAGTGCGCCTGGGCGTATTACTCAGCATTGCCCAGGCGGACTTTGATTTTCTGGGACGGTTCAACGCCGAAGGCATTGCCGCGCTTTTGAGCGGAGCAAAACCGCGCGAAATCCCCCAGATTTTTGAAACCCCGCTTAAAATCGCCGTGAACCTGCGCATGGCCATGCTGATCGGCTGGAATCCTCCTTTCGACATCCTGGCCGCTGTGGATGAGATCTGCCAAGAGCTGCAAAACGCCCCTTGAGGGAATTGCGGCGGCGCGCCGCGCCGTCTTTGCTCTGAACCGCTTTGCCATACGAAAAAGGAGAGCAAAATGTACAGAAACATGGTCAACGCATGGTTGCAGCCGCTTTCCGCTGAGGCCGGGTCGCCTCTCGCCCTGGATGAGGATGGCGTGTGCTCCTTTGTCCGAGACGCGGCGGAGTGTTCGGTGTTTGTGCCCGGGGACAGGCCCGTGATCTATTTTTACGCCCCCATGATGTCCCTGCCCGAGGACGACGTGGCCGAACTGTTCTCCTCGCTTCTCGCTCATAATTTTTTGTGTGAGGACACGGGCGGCGCGGCCTTCGCCATCGACAGGGACAACGATCTGGTGGTGCTGAACATGGCCGCCAGCCTGGAAGGAATGACTGAACAAGGATTTCGCGACTTGGTCGCGCATTTCAGCGGCAATGCGGCCGTCTGGCTGGAACGTTTCGAAATGTATCTGACCGGCGCGCCGGACCCGGATGAAGCGGAGGAGATTCCGTTGCCGACCGAAGGCGTGATCCGGGGTTGAGGCCGCATTCGCGCCGGGGGCATGTAATTTGCTCCGCACTTTTCGGGAGAGAGTGAATTTTTCCAGCCTTATTCAGGCAAGGAGCACAGCTATGAGTCAAGAAATAGGACCTGTAAGCGGCAAAGGCTCTGTGTTTGCCGGTTCCGGCGGCATAGGCAGCGGCCAGCCCGCGCAACGGACCTTGGAAGGAGGCGGGCTGCGCATCCGGCCGCGGATTCCGGGCGCAGTGCTCCCCTTGGGTCAGCCTGGCGGAAGCGCGGGAGCCGCCGCGGATCTGCCCCGGGCCGCGCCTCCTATACACCGGCCTTTTACGCACGCTGTGGGAGTTGCCGGGACTTCGGCGCAAGCGGAGGTTGCCGGAACTTCGGCGCAAGCGGAGGTTCCCGCTGCGGCGGCGGCGCAAGCGGCGGTTGCCGAAACTCCGGTCCAATCGGTAGCACGGCAGACACTAAATTTTATGATGCCCTGGCTGCGGGGACTTATGGCGGAAGTGCCCGCCAACAGCGAGGCTGCGCGGGATCGGCGGGATATGCTGGCGGAACAGCGCAGGCGGGCCGCTGTTTTCCGGCAGGGCGCGGGGCCGGAGAGTCCCGAGCGAACGCAGGAACTAGATACTTTCATGGCCGCCATGGACGGACGCATCCGGCATCTTGACGCCCTGGCGGCCGGCAGTCCGGTTTCAGCCAAGTCGGTCTGCCATGCCAAAGCGTTATGGGTCAAGGCCGGTCTTAAAGTGATCAACTCCATTATGAGCGAGCATACCGGAGATTGGGCTGTCCAAAGGGCATGCGAGAGAGCCAGGGACATACTGGCCGCCCGCCAGGAAGCCTTTGAGCAGGGTAAGCTGACCCTGCCCGATCAGCGCCAACTGCAACCCGGCGATTCCGTTCTGGGCAGCCTGCGCGCGGACGCGAACGCCAGGGCCGCTCCCGGCCGGACGGATGAAGCGTTTGACCTGGTAATGGATATTATGAGCAAGGAGCGCTTGCGCGTGGTGATGGGCGACGGCGAGCTTTCCAAAAGACAGAAAGCCGGGATCCGTGAGGCCGTGATGCGCGGCGACCCTCCGTCGTTGCTGCTGCGGGGAGTGGGCGAAAAGGAAATTGTGGCCGCCATTATCGAAGCGTGCCTGCACAGGGTGGAGGGCGGCAAAGCCCTGACCAAGAAGCTTGAGTCGGCCTTGAGCGGGGAGCGCTCCAGGGCGCTCAACGCCGGCGGGTGGGATACGGTACAGCGCGAAATCCCCTATGCCGACCGCAGCGTGACCAGCACCATCACCCCGGCTTCCCGGCTGAACGCCGACTTTACCCGGTCCTACGCCCGTGCGGGGCGGGGCGTCAATTGCGCATGCAGCGCCGAACGGCGCCACACGGTCAACTTGTGGCATTCCGAACTGCGTTCCACCGGGGGCGAGCTGCTGTTTCAGGGGGTGCGCCACGGCGTGCACAGCGCTTTCGGCCTGACCGCCGACCGTATTAAGTCCATGACGCGGGAGGAGAAAGCGGCCTTGATACGGGAGAATTACCAAGCTCTGGGCTTGCCCCAGGAGGGCGCGGCCATGCGGGAGAGGATCATTGAGCGGGAAGTCGGCAAGGTGAGCGGCATGTTTGGCGGGGGACGGCGTGCGACCCTTGCGCGGGTGGCGCGGGAACAGGCCAACCTGAGCCGGGCCAGGGAATGCCTGAAGGCCGCCGTCGCCACCAACCCGGCGGCTCTGGAGCAAATACGGCAACAGTGCGCTGCGGACCAACCGCTTGCGATAAACTTTTCCATGACCTCCATATCGCTGCTCACTCCGGATCTGCCCCGGCACCTGTTCAGTTCCAGCAGCGACGAACGGGGCATGCTGGAAGACCAGACCAGAGCCTGGCAGGCCCTGCAGCAGGGGCCTGTGGCGCTTCCCGTGGAAGTGGACGGCCAAATCGTGACGGTGCGGGTCACCCCTTCCATTCTAACCTTCAACTTCGGCGTCAACGAAGGGGCGGTGACCGACAGCATGAAGGCCAAAGGAGCCATCGGCGCCTGGAGCAGCGTTGCAGACCAGAACCGAGCGGCCATGGTGGGTTTGTTGGGCGCGCCTCAGATTACGCAAACAGCCAGAGCCCAGGGCTATCACAATGTGGCTTTCGGGGGCCGGGTGGGAGCGTTTCTGGCCGCCAACCAGGGCAGCCTGGACCCCGCCATGCAGCGGAAGGTCGCGCAGGTCCGCGTTCTGGCCGGACAGATTCAGGATATCTGGACTTCGGGCGGCTACCGGCGGGAAGGCACGGACCCGTATAAACTTCCGGCCCGCCTGGCCGTCCTCAGCCATCTGCTGGGCGAGACGCCCGCCTGGAACTGCAAAAGCGGCAAGGACCGCACCGGAGAACTGGACGCGGAGGCCAAGTTTCTGATGGCCCGTATCGCGGATACCGGCCGGGTGCCTACACCGGACGAGCCGCTCAACGAGGAGCTTACCTCCATGTTCGCCTCTTTTGCCCTGAACGGCGGAAATCATGAAATACAGCGGATAAACACGGGCAGCGCGGGATTCAAACTGGAAGGGGTCAGTTCCATAACCCGAAGGCTGGGCGGCATGTTGCACAAGCTGATCCACAGGGGGCTTGCCGCCTTTGTCAATGAATAGCGGGCCGCCTATGAGGTCTGTGTTTTTTTCTTTGCGCACCAAGCTCTTTGTCCTCATCATCCTCTCGCTGGGGGTTGTGGTGGCGCCCCTTATCCTGTTCACCAACCAGGAGGTGGCCCGGACCATCCAGGCTATGGAGAAAGCTTCGCTGGCCAACGTGCTGAATCTTGTGGTGGACAATATCAGCACCAAATACCTGAACATGTTCACGGACAAGGTGGTCCGGGTCATGGCCGAACGCGACCGCCTGCGGCGTACGGCGGAGTTGGCGCGCAACCTGTGGCAAGTCCTGGACAAATCCGGCGGACAGGAAGCCCCCGCCGGCGGATACGGGCGGGCGGGCGGGCCGGATGCGTTCCGGGGCAGGCGGGGCCTCTATATGGCCCTGTTCAGGGAACTGTTTGAATCCGCCGGCGCGCTGCAGCTTTATGACGCGCGGGCCCGCCCCGTGGCCGGACTTGGATGGTCCGCAAAACCGCTTTCCCTGGCCGGGGCGGTGGACTTCAAGGGGCGGCCCCTGGAACGGCTGATCGCATCCCGCGCCTTGTCCCCTGCGGGCGAATACGCTGTATTCGCCCGTAAGGACGAAGGCGGCAGCGGGGAAGCCGTGCTCGCCTTTTTTTTGCCCCTGCCGGAAAAAAGCATGGTTCTGGCCGCTTTTGTAGGGTTGGCCGATATTGAGCGCGAAGCCGCGTCCAGCCTGGACAGTCTCATAGCCACAACCCGCGAACGCCTGGAGACGCTGCATTTTTATGCGCACGGCTTCATCGCGGTGTACAGAGGCGACGGGACTCCGGTCATCCATCGCGGTAACCCCGCCTGGACGGATGCCGCCTTATTGCCCGCCGCCGGCCTGGACCTGGCCCGGCGGCACGGTTCCGCCGTGCTGGAGGCGCCGCCCCCGGAAAACGCTCCCGAAGCGTTACGGCTGCAGGGGGATATGGCCTTTCATATGGCCTATTTCAAATCATTGGACTGGTACATCGTTGCCGCCGCGCCCAAGATGGAGGTGGATGCGCCTTCCATACGCCTGGTACAGCGCCAGATCGCCATTTCCGCCGGCGCGGCCCTGGTTATCCTGGCCGCTACTCTGATCATGGCGGCCAAGCTGGTGCGGCCCCTGCTGCTGTTGTCCCAGAAAGCCCAGGCCCTGCCCCGGATGGATCTCACCGCGGCGGACGCGGACGCGCTTTTTGCCGAAGGGCTGCCGACAGAGCGGGCGGATGAGGTGGGTGGGCTGGCCAGGTCTTTCTCCCTGATGGGGCAAACTCTGGCTCGCAATATACGCGAACTTATGGAAACCACCGCCGCCAAGGAGCGCATGCAGGGCGAGCTGAACGCGGCCAGGGATATCCAGATGGGCATTCTCCCCCCGCCCCATACGGCTAGGGAAGTGGCGGACGGAGTTGCGCTGGCCGCCATGCTGGAACCCGCCAAGGAAGTGGGCGGAGATTTTTATGACTTTTTTCCCGCGCCGGACGGGCGGCTGTGTCTGGTTATCGGCGACGTCTCGGGCAAAGGCGTTCCGGCGGCCCTGTTCATGTCCATGACAGTAACCCTGGTTCGCTACACCATGGCAGGCGGGCTTAATCCCGCCGCCGCGATGCGTTGCGTCAATGCCGCCTTGAGCGCCAACAACCCCGCTTCCATGTTCGTAACCTTGTTCATCGGCCTGTTTAATCCCGCTGACGGCGTGCTGGAATACTCCAACGGCGGCCATTGCCGCCCTTTGGTCTGGGGTAAGGGATCCTTCAGAGAGGTGAAGGAAATGAGCGGTCCCTTGGTCGGCGTTATGGAGAATGCTTCCTTCGCCTTGCGGCGAACGCGTGTGGAGGCCGGGGAAAGCTGCCTGCTGTTCACGGATGGCGTAACCGAAGCCATGAACAAAACGGGGGAACTCTTCGGCGTGGAACGGCTCGCGGCCATTTGCGAAGACCGCGAAGCGGGTTCGCGGGTTGAATTGGACGGCCTGCTGGCCGCGATACGGGAAGCGGCAGCCGCCTTCGGCGAGGATGAACCCCAGACTGACGACATTACCATGCTTTGTTTTACCAGCCGCCCGTCTCCGCCCTCTTCCGACGGCTGGGTACCCACATGAACGAAACCACCGCCACGCCGGATTCGCGCCTGAAAGAGACACGCCGCGGCCTGCTCGCGGGGGGCACGGCAATCATGCTGTTGTGCCAGCTTTTTTACGGCGCCCTTCAGTTCAGCGCGTTGGAGCGTCTAAGCCGGGAGCGCCTTGCGGCAAGCTGAATGAAGGCCAGAACGGCGAACTGTTCCTTGAAGCCGAATCTGCGCGGCGAACGTCCTGTTTTGTGCCGGTGTTCAAGTTTCTGGAAAACATGTCTGGGAATGAACGATAGCGTTTGGGAGAAAAGTGTATTATGATGAGCCACGTCTAAAATTTCTTTTTGTGTTGGGATGTTATGCAAAACCACCATAACACAATCCTTGGAATTTTGGACTTTTTTATTCGGCTTTAGCCGGACAGCAATGCGCAACGGTATATTTACGGAAAAGTCGCGGGATTCATCCGCTACCCGCTAAAGGGCGCGAATATGCGAACGAAACGCTCGTTCGCGGCGCGGAAGGACAAAACCTTGAGCCCGTGGCCGGGACTTTTCTTGGCTACCGCGGCAAGCATGTGGCCTCCTCCGCCTGAGAATCGCCTTGCTGCATGGAATATTCCTCCACCTGCTCCTGAAACAGGCAAAAGGTCAAGGCGGCGCTTGCCGTCCGCATCCCTGCGAGTATACATTCGAAGGTGCTGTTTGCGGACATGAACGACGGGAACGGTGCCGCCATGCCTGATTTTTTGCAACTCCAGTCTGTTGACGCCATCTTGCGCATCGTCAGGACGGCGGAACCCCTGCCGCCTGAAGAGCTTGACTTGGCGCGCTGCCTCGGCCGCACCTTAGCGGAACCGCTGCTCGCGGATGAAGACCTGCCCGGCTTCACGCGCTCCACCATGGACGGGTACGCGGTGCGGGCCAGGGACGTTTTCGGGGCTTCGGAAGGCGCGCCCGCCCTGCTGGACTGCGTGGGCGAATGCCTGGTGGGGCAGGCCGTCACCTTGAAAATCGGCCCTGGGCAAACCGCCCGCATTTGCACCGGGGGCATGCTGCCCCAGGGCGCGGACGCGGTGGTCATGCTCGAATACGCGCGCGACGCCGGGGAACATCAAGTCGAGCTGACCAGGGCGCTGGCCCCAGGCGATCACGTGGTGGCCGCGGACGAGGACGCCGCCAAAGGGCAGTTGCTCATTCCCGCTGGCAGAACGCTCCGCCCGCAGGAAATAGGCCTGCTGGCGGCTTTGGGCCGGACCCAGGCCGCAGTGCGGCAACGGCCCAGGGTGGCCATTCTCTCCACGGGCGACGAGATTATTCCGGTGGAAGCCGCGCCGCTACCGGGGCAGGTGCGCGACGTAAACAGCCATTCCCTGGCGGCTCTCGCGGAAAACGCGGGTGCGGAAGCCCGCTCTTTCGGGCTGGTGAAGGACGACCCGCAAGCGTTGCGCGCGGCCGTGGAAACGGCCCTGGACTGGGCGGACGTGCTGCTGGTTTCCGGCGGGTCTTCCGCCGGGCGACGGGACTACACCTTACGGGTCTTTGCCGGTTTTCCGCAGGTGGAAATACTGGCGCACGGGGTGGCCATCAGCCCCGGCAAACCGCTCATCCTGGCCCGGCGCGGCGGCAAAACCCTGTGGGGCATGCCGGGTCATGTTTCCAGCGCGCTGGTTTGCGGCCAGGTGTTCATTGTGCCGCTTATCCACGCGCTGCTCGGCAGGGCGGACGGAGCGGAAGCCCGCTTCGGCCGGATCAAGGCGGAGCTGGCGCGGCCCGTGGCCTCCGCCCAGGGCAGGCGTGACTATATTCGCGTGGCGCTGAGCGACCCCGAACAAGAAGACGCCCCGCCCGTCGCCCACCCCATTCTTGGGGCGTCCGGCCTTATTTCCACGCTGGTCAAAGCGGAGGCTCTCATCATTTGCCCTGAAGACCAGGAAGGCCTTTCACAAGGCCAGATCGTTGACGCCTACCTTTTATCCTGACCCGGGGCGCTTATGGAACGCAAAGTCTACCTGAAACTCATGGCCCTGGACGCGGCCCGCGCTTTGTGGCTGGAAAAGCTGGACGCCGCCGCGCGCACCCCCCTGGGGCATGAACGCGTGCCTCTGCGCGCGGCCCGGGGCCGCACCTTGGCGGAATCGGCCGTGGCCCGGCTTTCTTCCCCAGCCTTTCACGGCGCGGCCATGGACGGCATTGCGGTGCGGGCGGAAGACACCTTCGGCGCTTCGGAACAGCGGCCTAGAACCTTGCGCCTGGGGGAAAACGCCTTTTGGATCAACACCGGCCAGCCCCTGCCGCAACAGGCCAACGCGGTCATCATGATCGAGCACACTGTGGCCTCGCCGGACGGGAAGGAAGCGCGCATTGAAAAAGCCGCCTTCCCCTGGCAGCACGTACGCAAAATGGGCGAGGACATGGTGTCCACCGAGGTGCTGCTGCCGCCGGGAACCCTGGTCGGGCCGTACGAGCTGGGGGCCATGGCCGCGGCGGGCGTGCTCCCCCCCGTTGTGTTCAAAAGGCCCAAGGTCCGCATCATTCCCAGCGGTTCGGAACTGGTTTCCCTTGAAGAAGCCGACCCGGAACAGCTGCGCAGCGGGGCGAAGCTCCCGGAATTCAACTCCTTCATTCTTTCGGCCCTGGTGGAGGACGCCGGGGGTGAGGCGGAGGTCGCGGACATCGTTCCCGACGCGCCTGACGCCATCAGCCAGGCGCTGCTGGAAGCCGTGGAAAGCGATGCGGACCTGGTGGTCATCAACGCCGGTTCCTCCGCGGGCAGCCATGACTACACGGCGGAAATCATTGCCGCGCAAGGGGAACTCTGGGTGCACGGCGTTTCCGTCATGCCGGGCAAGCCCACGGCGCTGGGCCTGGTCAGAGGCAAACCCGTAATGGGCACGCCCGGCTACCCGGTTTCCGCCATCATCGCGTTCGAGGAACTGGGGCAGCCGCTGCTGGCCCTGTGGCAAAAACGCCGCATGCCGGAACGCGCCCTGGATGCGGCCACGCCGTACCAGGCCATTCCCTCCAGGCCGGGCATGGAGGAACGGGTGCGGGTGAAGCTGGGCCGGGTGGACGAGCGCCTGTTCGCGGTGACCCTGCCGCGCGGTTCCGGCACGGTGACCAGCCTGAGCCGGGCCGACGGCATCATCAGCATTCCTGCCAATACAGAGGGACTCAGCGCCGAGCGGGAAGCGCCGGTAACGCTCATCCGTTCCCGAGCGCATATAGAGGGCGCCCTGCTGGCCATAGGCAGCCACGACAACGCCCTGGATCTGCTGGACAGCTTCCTGCGCCGCGCCCACCCGCGCTACTCCCTTACTTCCGCGCACGTGGGTTCGCTGGGGGGCATCATGGCCCTGAAAAACCGGCGCTGCCACCTGGCCGGCTGCCACCTGCTGGACGCGGCAAGCGGCGCCTACAACCGCGCCGCCATTGCGGAGCATTTGCGGGGCATCCCGGTCATGCTTCTGCGCCTGGCGGACAGGGAACAGGGCCTCATCGTGCCGCCGGGCAACCCCATGGGCCTGGCAGGCCTAGCGGACCTGGCGCGGGAAGATGTCCGCTTCATCAACCGGCAGCGCGGCAGCGGCACACGGGTGCTGTTGGACTGGCATCTCGGCCGTCTGGGCATAGACCCGGACGCCGTCAAAGGCTACGAGGACGAGGAATACACCCACATGAACGTGGCCGCCGCCGTGCTGTCCGGCAGGGTGGCCACGGGCCTGGGCGTGCGGGCCGCCGCCAACGCCCTGGGGCTGGATTTCCTGCCCGTGGGCGTGGAGGAATACGACCTGGTCATCCCCACCCGCTACTGGGAAGACGCGCGCATGCAAGCGCTGCTGGATGTGGTGCGGTCCCCCGAATACATTAGGTCCATGGAGGCCCTGGGCGGCTACGGCACGGCAAAAACCGGGGAAGTGGTCTGGGAGTTTCCGGGAGAATAGTTGCCGAAGCCAATGAAGAGTCGAAGCAGGGCGCTGCCCTGCTCTCGTTCTTGGATGGCTTCGGCAATAATGCCTTTACAGCGCCAACACCTCGATCTCCGGCACGGACAGGTCCACATGCCAGAGGGCGAGTTCCCGGCGGTCCGGGCGCTTTCCGGTGAGTTCGCGCAACACAAACTCGCACTGCAGAATGGCGGTGACGGCCGGGGTCAGGGTGGGAACGCCCAGGCGGTGCTCAGCCCGGTGTTCTTTGGCCGGATCTTCCGGGTACAGCCGGTCGAGGGCGCTTTCCTCCACAGTCCCGGATGAGCAAAACGCGAACCCTTCCCGACCGGCTATGGCGCCGTGCACAAAGGGGATGCCCGCATTGCGGGCCGCCGCTTCCGCCGCGCGGCGGGAAGGGATGTCGTCCAGGCAGTCCACCAGAATGCGCGCGCCTTCCAGCATGGCGGGCAGGTTCGCCGCGTCCGCCCGTTCGGCGAACACTCTGACGGAAACGTGGGAGGCGACGGCCGCCAGCTCCTCCGCCGCCGCATGGGCCTTGTTCATACCGATGCGGTCTTCGCGGCACAGGCGCTGCCGATTAAGGTTGCTTTCCTCGAACACGTCGCCGTCGCACACGCTGAGCAGGCCCACGCCCAGCCGGGCCAGCAACAACGCCACATGCCCGCCCAGGCCGCCGCAGCCGAGCACGAACACGTGCGCGCGTAAAAGCGCGGCCTGGTCCTGAGCGCTGAAAATGCCCCGGTTGCGGCAAAAACGTGCGGGCCAAATGCCCTGCTCCAGGCAGAGAATCATGCTTTCCCGCACGGAGCGGCCCAGCATGGCGGCGGCCTGCGCAAGGCCGCGCAGGCTGATGCTCTGGAACGCCCCGTCGCCAGGCGCTTTTTCCTGCTTGAGAAAGGGGGCCAGACGCGCGGCCAGATCCGGCGGCGCGGACATCAGCCGCCCCCCACGGCCGGAAAAAAGGCCACTCTGTCGTTGTCGGCCAGGGGCTGGTCCAGGGCGCTCCGTCTGCCGTTGACCATGACCACCTTGATTTCAGACAAAGGAAGGCCCAGCCGCAGGGCCAGGCCTTCCACTGTCAAGGCTTCGGAATGTTCGGCGTACAGGCCCTGCACGGGCTCGTACCCCGGTATGTGTTCGCGCAGGGTCGTGCTCAGTTTGACGTGGATCACGATGGCTCTATTGCTTCCAGTCGAACACGGTCTTCAGCTCGTCCTGCGAGATGTCGAACTTGGTGCCATGCGGGGGCAGCGCCTCGTCGCTGAAAAAGTCCGGCAGCTTGTCCGCCGCCTGGGTAATGCCCGCCCGGCGGTTGAAGTCTATTTCCGTGCTCAGAATGCGCTGCCCCAGCGTCACCACGTCGTCCGTGGTCAGTTTGAGGCCGAACTTGGCGTTGAGCATATCCACAATGGCGACGAGAGCGTCCGGAATGTCCAGCACGGCAAAGGCCACAAAGAGGCACAGGCCCGTGGCGTCCACGGAAGCCGTGGCGATTTGCAGGTTGCGGGAGAGCGCGATCTGGCCTTCGGCCTTCAGCGGGTCCACGCTGCCGCCTATGCCCAGAATGTTGGCCGTCACCGCGTACCCGGCGGTGTGGTCCGCTCCCATGGGCGTGGTGGCGTAGGTCACGCCAATGCCTTTCACCGCGCGCGGGTCATAAGCGGGCAGGGCCTGGCCCTTGACCGTGGGCACGCGGCGCACGCCGAAAACCTGCCCGGTGGCGGCGGTGCCGCAGCCGATAATGCGGCCCAGCGGCGTGCCTTTGCTGATCTGCCGCATAATGTCCAGCGCGCCGGGGCCGTCGCCGAAAGGCAGCACCCCGCCTTCCATGGCCACGGCCAGGGCCGCGCCCACGTCAATGGTGTCCACGCCCACGTCGTCGCAAATTTTGTCGAATTTGGCGATAAGGTCCAAGTCGTCAATGCCGCAGTTGGGGCCGAAAGACCAGATGGTTTCATACTCCGGCCACTTGCCGGCGAGCTTGCCGTCCAGTTCCGGGTACAGGCCGCTGCAGCGCATGATACAGCCCTTCATGCAGCCGTGTGCCACCCGGCCTTCGCCGCCACGTTCCTTGGTGAGCTGGTGCATGGTCTCGCCGGAAACCTTCTCGTGCCCCTCAAAACGCCCGGTCTGGAAGTTGCGCGTGGGCAGTCCCCCGGCTTCGTGCAGAATATTGATGAGCACGGCCGTGCCGTAGTCGGCCAGGCCCTTGCCGCAGACGGGGTGGCTCATGAGGGCGTTGGAAAAACGTTTGGCCGCGGCTTTAAAGGCTTCCGCGTCGGCCAGGGGGTATTGTTGCCCGCCTTCCGGGTTCACAATAATGGCCTTGAGTCCTTTGGACCCCATGACAGCGCCCACGCCGCCGCGCCCGGCATGGCGGGAAGGGCGCAGTTCCCGGTCGGTGAACGCGATGCTGGCGGCGGTGAGCTTGAACTCCCCGGCCCGGCCTATGGTGATGTAGCTGCAATCTTCGCCATACTGCCCAACGAGTTTGGCGACGGAGTCATAGTTGTCCAGCCCGGCCACAGTGGAAGGCACCAGTTTCGCGCTGTCTTTGGTCAGCTCAAGCTGGTACCAGTCGCCTTCCGGGGCCATATTTTCGACGATGACGGCCAGAATGCCCATTTTGGCCAGTTCCCCGCCGGGCACGCCGCCGGAGTTGGATTCCTTGATGCCCTGGGTCATCGGGCTTTTGCAGCCCACGGAAATGCGGTTGGAGTTGGGGCTGTTGGTGGCGCCCAGCAGGCCCGGCGCAAAAACCAGCTTGTTGTGCGGCCCCAGCGGCGTACAGGTGGGGTCCACCTCGGCGGCCACTATGGCGGAGGTTAGCCCGCGCCCGCCCATGCCCGCGTATTGGGCGGGAATGTCTTCAAACGCGCACGCTCTGGTTTCCATATTCACGCGGAGAAATTTGAACATGGGCATGGGGATGCTCCTGCGTTGGGGTGGGTGAACCCGGCATGCACAGCACGTGAGAAAAAGCTTGCCGATAATGAATTACTTTACTGCCTGAGGCGATGACGCGTCAATAAGCAAGTATGCGCGCCCGGCGCGGCAAGGGAGGAAATCTTATTCTTCAAGCTCGGCGGTAAGTTCCACAAGGGCGTTTTCCGGCAGCGCGTCCAGTTGCGCCACGGCTTCTTCGCGGCTCACGGGGCGCCCGTCAAGGATACAGCGTTGGGTGATGGCAGGGCGCAGGTACGGCAACACGCGGCCCGCCGCCACCAGCACCCCGCGCCGCAGGAAGTGCCCGGCCAGAAGCGGCAGGGCCAGGCTGAACAGCGCCAGCTCTATCCGGGCGCGGCGCGGTTCCGGCGCGGCGTCTTCCGCCTGCCTGTGAGTAATGCCCGGCCGCAGCCCCCTGACAGCGCTGCCGCTTTTCATGGCCAGCCCGGCAATGCCGGGCAGACCGGCGGCCAGAGCCAGCCGGGAATGCGCGGGAACCAGCGTGGTTTTGGGCGCGTCCACGGGCTTGCCGTCCAGAAGAAGCACGTCGATTTTCGCGAGCTTCGCAACGGGAAGCGCGAATTCCTTCAGCAAAAGGCGTTCCAGGGGGATGCCCGTCATACAGGGCAGAATGGCCCCGGACTGCATGATCAGGCTCCAGCCCGACCCCGCGTCGGGAATATGCAGCGCGCGGACGGCGGCTGTGGCGTCGTTCATGACCGGAGAGTACCGGGGGAACAACAAAAATGGAAGCGACGCGGGGGAGATTGTGCGGCATGGGATAGTGTGGCACAGTAACATTCTCTCCTCCGCCGTTTTGCCGTCCCGGATGTGGAAATCAGACCACTTCTACGTATCCCAGGAGTATGCGCCATGAAACGACTCTTCATCGCCGGACTTGTCATCGCGGCCCTGGCTGTGTCCGCGCCCTTTGCCTGCGCGGCGGAAAGCATCAAGATGTCCACCACCACCAGCACCCGTGATTCGGGCCTGCTGGACACGCTGTTGCCTGAATTCAAAAAAGACACGGGCATTGAGGTCATGGTCATTGCCAAAGGCACCGGCGCGGCCATCCGCGACGGAGTGGACGGCAACGTGGACGTTATTTTCGTGCACGACCCGGAGCGGGAAAAGAAGTTCGTGGCCGACGGCTACGGCACCAAGCGTTACGAAGTGATGCACAACGACTTTGTGCTGCTGGGGCCCGCCAAGGACCCGGCGGGCGTCAAAGGCCAGAAGAGCGTGCTGGAAGCGCTGAAGCGCATCGCGGCTAAAAAGGCGCCCTTCATTTCGCGCGGCGACGACAGCGGCACCCACGCCAAAGAGCTTGAGCTGTGGAAAAAGACCGGCCTGCCCCTGGCCAAAAGCAGCCAGACCATGAAAAAGGGCGGCAAAGACGTCACCGTCAGCTATGAAGTGCCGCAAGGCCCCTGGTACCTGAGCATAGGCCAGGGCATGGGCAAAACCTTGCTCATGGCGGAGGAAAAGCAGGGTTACACCCTTTCCGACCGGGGCACCTTTATCCAGCAGAAGTTCGGCAAAAAGCCGCCCATCGCGCTGGAAATCGTGCTGGAAGGCGATACGGGCCTGTTCAACCCCTACGGGGTCATCCCGGTGAACCCCCAAAAGCACCCTTCCGCCAAAACAGGCCCGGCCACCAAGTTCGCGGAATGGCTTGTTTCCAAGCGCGGGCAGGAATGCATTGCCCGCTACAAGCTGGAAGGCAAGCAGCTCTTCTTCCCGGACGCCATTCCCGGCGCGAAGTAGGCGGCCTTTTCGTTTTTCACGGTAACCCGGCGGGGGAAGGCCTTTTCCCCCTCCGGGCCCGCATTCCTCAGCCAGACCACGCCAGATCCCGCAGACCTTGGATGATGCATGGCCGGTATCTTCATCGACAGCCTCCTTTCCGCCTGCGGCATGATCGTCAGCGGCGACCGCGAACTTTGGGGCATCGTCTTCCTGTCCCTGCGCTGCACGCTGCTGGCCTGCTTTTTCGCGGCCGTCTGCGGCGTTCCCGCCGCGTTGTTTCTTGTCAGCCGCGCGTTTCCCGGCAAGCGCCTGGTTCTGCTCGTCCTCAATTCGCTTCTGGCCCTGCCCACCGTGGTGGTGGGGCTGTTCCTGTACGTGTTCATCTCCCGGCGGGGCATTTTCGGCCCCTTTGACCTGCTCTATTCCCCCATCGCCATCAGCCTGGGCCAGTTCATCCTTATCCTGCCGCTGGTGATCATGTTCTCGTACGCCGCGCTGAGCCGCCTGGACGCGCGCTACCGCGAAACCGCCCTGACGCTGGGGGCCAACGCGGGGCAAGCGGCCTTCGCCGTTCTGCGCGAAGCCCGCCTGGCCATGGTGGCGACGCTGTGTGCCGCCTACGGCCGGGGCATTGCCGAGGTGGGCGTGAGCATGATGCTGGGCGGCAACATCAAGGGCTTTACCCGCACCATGACTACGGCCATGGCCCTGGAGTACGACAAGGGCGAATTCACCCTGGCCCTGGGTCTGGGTCTTGTTCTGTTACTGGTCAGCTTCGCGCTGAACGCGGCCCTGGGTTTTTTCCAGGGCCGGACGGAGCCCTGACGCCATGACCGCCCTCTATTCCTTGCGCAACGTCACTCGCCGCTTTGAGGACCGGGAAGTGTTGCGTATCGACGCTCTGGATATTGAAGCGCACGAAATTTACGCCCTGCTCGGGGCCAACGGCGCGGGCAAGTCCACGCTGATGCGCCTGCTGGCGTTTCTGGATTCCCCCTCCGGCGGCGAGCTGTTTTTCAAGGGTGAAAAGGTTCCGGCCGGGCAGGAGGCGCGCTTTAGGCCCGGCGTGGTCTGGGTGCCGCAGTTTCCGGTGATGTTCACCGGAACGCTGCTCTACAACACCGAATATCCCATGGCCCTGAAGCGGGTGGCGCGGCATGAACGCAGGCAGCGCGCCCTGGAACTGCTGGAGAGCGTCAGTCTGGAGCGCCTGGCCAACGCCCCGGCCCACAAGCTTTCCGGCGGCGAGGCCCAGCGGGCGAGCATTGCCAGGGCCTTGGCCGCGGGCGCGGAAGTCATCCTTCTGGACGAACCCACGGCCAACGTGGACTACCGCTCCGTGGGCGAGCTCATCTCTTTGGTGCGCCGCATCTGGGAACAGCGGCGTCTTTCCATTTGCATCACCACCCACAACGCGGCGCTGGCCGCCGCTCTGTGCCGCCGCCAGATCGTTCTGGAAGAAGGCAAGCTTGTGCACCGGCATGTGCTGCCCGGCGGCAACGTGGCCTGGCCCGGCCGTCTGCACCATGAGCCGGGCGGGTGTTGCGTTTCCATCCCGCAAGCCGCAGCGGCATCCCTGCCCGAAGGGACGAACCTCCCCTGCCCCGCGCGCCTGCGCGGCCTGGAGGACTTTGCGGCGGGCGTAAGCCTGCGCCTGGAACCCGCGCCCGGCCGGTTGCTGGATGTGCTGCTGGAAGATGAGGCCAGCCAAAGCGCGGCCCGCGCCCTGACGCTGGGCTGTGAGCTTACGCTGTGCGCGGAAAGCGCCGGCGGCGGACCTTGTGTATTAAACCGCCCCCGCGTCGATGCGCAGCAAAACCAAAAAGCTTCGCATAGCAAACAGGCCACACCAGCAAACCCCGCGAAAAGGCTTAGCTGAAGAAAAGCCCATAGGAGCATCAAGAGGTTACGAATCTTGTCGTAACCTCTTGATGCGTTAGGTGAAGGCGCGGGCGTTGCCCCCTTGGTCCCGCATTGGGGGCGCCTCCTCCAGACTTTCTCCTTCAATGCGCCGCGCTTACGGGGCCAGCACCAGCGTTGTCACAACCGCGACGATGATCGCCCCGATGCCCGGGATCATCGTGCGGCGCACAAGGGCGAAGGGCGAAACGTTGGCCACCCCGGCCACGGCCAGGGTCACGGCGGTGATGGGGCTCATGATGCGGCCGACGCTTTGGGCGAACT
Source organism: Desulfovibrionaceae bacterium (assembly GCA_031551765.1). Taxonomy (GTDB): domain Bacteria; phylum Desulfobacterota; class Desulfovibrionia; order Desulfovibrionales; family Desulfovibrionaceae; genus JAVBNC01. The sequence continues at coordinate 24,035 of JAVBNC010000009.1, read as the reverse complement.
GCATGGCCAGCAGCATGGCCACCGGCTCAAAGCTCATGTCCTTGGCAATGGTGGGGGCCAGCGCCCCAAAGGCGAAAAAGGGCGCGTTGCCGGACCCCATGACAATGGTGGCCAGCAAAACGAAGGCGGAAGTCGCCACCACCATGGCCGCCATGCCGAACCCGGCGGACTGGGCGCTGGAAATAAGCAGGTCGATGCAGCCCGTGGCCATCAGGCCCTGGGCAAAAGTTTCGCCCGCCACGACAAGGGAGACCACGCTGGCGAACTGCCTGCCCATGGCTTCAAAAAAGGACATGCCCTCTTTGAACGCGGCCTTCGCCTCCTTGCCCTTGCGGAAGCATTCGCACACCAGGCCGACGGCGAGGCCCATGAACATGGCGCTGACCACGCCCACCCGGATGCCCTTGATGCCGATATTGCTGAAAAGCAGCAGCAGGATCAGCGGCACGGCGGGCAGCAGCGCATAGAACAGCGGCGCTTCGGGCGCGGCATTCTTCGCCTCGGCGCCTGAAACCGTTTCCTCCTGTGGCGTTTCCCCTCCCGCGGCACCCACGCCGTCGCGCTTGTCCATATAGCGCTGCACGACAAGATGCAGCACCGCCAGGGCGATTCCGGTCGTGATCCCCACGGGCGTCTGGTAGTTGAGGAAGTAGTCCGTAATTTCCAGGCCGGAGTTTTTGGCCGCGAAGCTGGTCACCCCGCCGAAGCCCAGGGTCATGCCGCCGGTGCTCACCACCATGGCCGCCGCCGCGATACGGCTGACCCCAAGCCGGACGACCACGGGGAAAATCGTCACCATCAGCAGCATGGCCAGTCCGGCCGAGCTGTTGATGAACATTTTCAGCCAGGCGCCCACAAGGTAGGCCAACGCCAGCATCAGATACGGCGCCTTCAAGCGCAGCAGCGGCGAGGTCACCAGGTTGACCATGACCCGGCTGGCGCCGATGACGTCCATATACTTGGCGAACCCGCCCGCGGCCATGATGATCAGCCCCAGCCCCGCCACCCGGACGCTCATGGTGTGCTCGATCATTTTGAAGATATCGAAGAAGATGAAACCGGAGCTTGCCACTTTGGAGGGAAGCAGAGCCGAAGGTTTCGCGCCCAGCAAAATGGCAGCCAGCATCAGCACAATCCCGGCCGTGAACAGCACGAACTGCGTCTGGTATTTCCTGAGCAGGAAACGGATCGCCACCAGGGTGACCAGAAGGGAAATAATGGAACCAAGAACTTGACTCATACGCTCTCCTTTATTTCGTTGCGGTCATCGCGGGCTGAAAGGAAACTTCGTACGCATTTTCGGAACCGGCGTGTATACGTTTTCCTGCAATTGGGTAAAACGAAATCCGCTTTCCTTCAAATGGAAATAAAAAGCCTGTCCATACGGGCAGCTAACCCAGGCGAGCGCTTGCACGGTTCCACCGGAATTGACGAAAACGCCAATTGCGACGAGTATACCCAGGCAAGTTTTTTTCAAAAAAGGAGACGGGCATGCAGGCCATCCGGGACATTATCGTTGATTTACAGGGCCGTAGCGAGCTGAACCGGCTCACCCGCCTCGACAACGGGACCATTTACGAAGAGCCCCTGGTGGGCGTCGCGGACGGGCATGACCCGCTGTTCGCCCAGTACAAGACCATCATCGGCGCGTACCACCTCACGCCGGAGGAAGTCATCCGCCACAGGGCCGGGGAAGGCGCCCTGCCCTATACGCCCGGCGCGCTCAGCGTCATCTGCTGGTCCCTGCCGTTCACCAGGCACATCAAGCAGTCCAACGCCCGCAAGGAAGTCTGGTCCTCCGTCAAATGGGGGCACGCCTACGATACCGGGGAAGCCTTCAACAACCTGGTGCGCCGCACGCTGGAAGAACATTTCGCGCGCCAGGGCGTTCTGGCCGTCGCGCCGGTGGCCTCCACGGCCTGGCGGCGCATAGAAGACCTGCCCGGCGGGCACACGTCCAACTGGTCGGAACGGCACGCGCTGTATGCGGCGGGCATGGGCACCTTCAGCATCAACGACGGGTTCATCACCGAAAAAGGCATGGCCATGCGCTGCGGCAGCGTGGTGGTCAACAAGGCCTTTCCGGCAACGGAACGGCGCTATACCGACCACCGGGCCAACTGCCTTTTCACGGCCAAGGGCATTTGCGGCAAATGCATGGAACGCTGTCCCGCCTTTGCCATTACCGCCGAAGGGCATGACAAAGTGCGCTGCAGACGTTACCGGGACAGGCTGTTCGGGGACTTCCTGCACAAGACCTGCGACCTGGAAGTCCGGGCCGATTTCTGCGGCCTGTGCCAGACCGGCATTCCCTGCGAATCGGCCAACCCCATGAAAAATCAGCAGGAAGCGCAGGCCTGAGCACTGCCGGAACCTTACGGATAAAAAGGAGGCCCCCATGCCCATGGTCAAGATAGAAATCGTGAAAGGCCACAGCGCGGAATACAAAGCCGCTTTTTTGCAGGCCGTCCACGACGCCCTGGTGAACTCCCTGCAGGTGCCGGACAGCGACAGAATCCAGCGCCTGTATGAGGTTGAGCCCGAACTGTTCGCGCGCGACGCCAAAAAGACGGACAAGTTCTCGATCATTGAGATTGCCTTGTTCCCCGGCAGAAGCGCGGAATTGAAGGAAAAGGCCATCAAGGAAATGTACCGCCTGCTGGGGGAGCGGCTGCAGATTGCCCCTTCCGACATTTTCATTCTCATCAATGACCCGCCGCTGGACAACTGGGGGCAGCGCGGGGAGCAGGTCAGCAAGCTGGGGTTGCGGTATAAAAAGGGGTAGCGGGCAAGGAACACACCTCCAGTCCCCCACTGAAAAACAAAGGCTGGTGCGGCCTTTTCACGGCTTGCCATGAAAATCGACCTGGAATGCTACAAGGCCTTTTACCACGTCGCGCGTAGCGGCAACCTGACCCATGCGGCGCAGGAACTGTTCATTTCCCAGCCCGCGCTGACCAAGCGCATCCGGCAGATGGAAGAGCTGTTGGGTTGCCGCCTGTTCGTGCGGCTCTCCAAGGGCATGGCCCTTACGCCGGAGGGAAAAGAGCTGTACCCCTATGCGCAGCGGGCCTGTGAAGCCATTATTGCCGGTGAAAACAGGCTGCAGAGCCTGCTGGACCTGGAGCGCGGGGAGCTGCGCGTCGGCGCTTCCGATCTGATTTTACAGCACTTCCTTCTGCCCAGCCTGGCCGCTTTCCGCGAACGGCACCCGCTGATACGCATTTCCACCCACGCCGAGCAGGCCCTGCGCCTGCTTGAGGATATCCGCAGGGAGCGCATCGACCTGGCCGTGGTCATGCAGCCCCTGCCCCCGGCCATGGACGCCGCCTACGCGGTGCGGGAAATCGGCACGGTCACGGACGCATTCGTCGCCGGGGAGCCCTTTCGCCATCTTCAGGGCAGAACCGTTTCCTGGGACGAGCTGCTGGCCCTGCCGCTCATCGGGCTGGAAAGGGACACCGCCACGCGGCGCTTCCAGGGCGCGTTCTTCCGCGCCAAGGGCCTGGAGCTGAGCCCGGTCATGGAGCTTTCCAACACCGTGCTCATCATGCCCTGCGTGGAACGCGGCCTGGGCGTCGGCCTGATCATCCGCGACTTCGCCCAAGAGAGCCTCGATGCAAAGCGCAGCTTTGTGGTGGAAACGCCCGAACCCTTGCCCTCGCGCGCCGTGTGCGTCATTACCCGCAAAGATATCCGCCTTTCCCGCGCCGCCAGGGCTTTTCTGAGGCAACTCAAAATATAGGCGCACAGTTCCGCCCTCTTTTGCAATAGTTTATAGTTATTTCACTCATATTATAAATTCATTTTACGAATATCCCTGCTTTGCCTATAGCTGGGACAACGGCATGCGCATGCCGCCAGGTGTCCGTTTTTCCCGACCAGCCTCAACCAATGGGAGGAGCATATGGCCAATGAACAAGGCGTCCGCGCCATGACCGGGGTCATGGGCAAATTTGTCGCTCTGGTGAGCAAAAAACTGCCCGATGATGTGGAAGCGAAGCTGGCGGAGCTGCGCAAGCGGGAAACCAGCCCCCTCGCCAAAATAATCTACGACACCATGGCCGAGAACCAGAAGCTGGCCATGGACCTGGACCGTCCCAGTTGCCAGGATACGGGCGTGCTGCAGTTCTGGGTTCGCTGCGGCGCGCGCTTCCCCCTTATGGGCGAGCTGGAAGGCGTACTCACGGAAGCCGTGCTGTGGGCCACGGTCAACGCGCCCCTGCGCCACAACTGCGTGGAAACCTTTGACGAGTACAACACCGGCAAAAACATCGGCAAAGGCGCGCCCACGCTGTTCTGGGAAATCGTGCCGGAGCGGGACGACGTGGAAATTTACGCCTACATGGCGGGCGGCGGCTGCAGCCTGCCCGGCAAGGCCATGGTGCTCATGCCCGGCGCGGGCTACGAAGGCGTGACCGAATTCGTGCTGGACATTATGACCAGCTACGGCCTGAACGCCTGTCCCCCGCTGCTGGTGGGCGTGGGCGTGGCCACTTCCGTGGAGACGGCCGCGCTGCTCTCCAAAAAGGCCCTGATGCGGCCCATAGGCTCCAAAAGCCCCAACGAGCGGGCCGCGTCCATGGAAAAACTGCTGGAAGACGGCATCAATGCCATTGGCCTGGGCCCGCAGGGCATGGCCGGGGCCTCTTCCGTGCTGGGCGTGCATATCGAGCACAGCGCGCGGCACCCTTCCGTCATCGGGGTGGGGGTCAGCGTCGGCTGCTGGGCGCACCGCCGCGGCCGCATTGTTTTTGACAAGAATTTGCAGCCCACCGTCCTGTCCCACAAGGGGGTCGTCATATGAGCGCCAAAAAAATTCTGACCACGCCCATCCGCGACGAAGACCTGGCGGATATCCACGCCGGGGACATCATTTACCTCAGCGGCCGCATGGTTACCTGCCGGGACGTGGCCCACAGGCGGCTGATAGAGGGCAAGCGCCCCCTGCCCGTGAACCTGGAAGGCCTGTCCATTTTCCACGGCGGCCCCATTGTGCGCCAGACGGGCGAAAATTCCTTTGAAATGGTTTCCATAGGCCCCACCACCAGCATGCGCATGGAAAAGTTCGAGAACGAATTCATCCGCCAGACCGGCGTCAAGCTGGTGGTTGGCAAGGGCGGCATGGGCAGCGGCACCGTGGAGGCCTGTTCCAGGGACAAGGCCCTGCACGTGGTCTTTCCGGCGGGTTGCGCCGTGCTGGCCGCCACCCAGGTGGAGGAAATAGAAGACGCCCAATGGCGCGACCTGGGCATGCCGGAAACCCTGTGGGTGTGCCGGGTAAAGGAATTCGGCCCGCTCATCGTTTCCATAGACACCCACGGCCGCAACCTTTTTGAAGAGAACAAGGTCGAGTTCAACAAAAAAAAAGAACAGGCGGCCGCCGCCATCTGCAAGCAGGTTTCGTTCATCAAATAACGGCCCGCCGGGTGGATTCGCAGAAAGGGCCGCGTATCGCTGCGCGGCCCTTTTTGCTATGCTGCAGGCCACACCAAGCACACAGGGGGCAGCGGCATGAAAAAAGCGCTTCTTTTCGGAGCCAGCGGCTTTGTGGGCTCGTTTCTGCTGCGGGAACTGCTGGACGACCCGGCCTACGGGCGGGTCACCATTGTCGTGCGCAAGGATCCTGGTCTGGAACACCCCAAACTGCGCACCCTGACGGGCGGCCCGGCCACCCTGGACAGCCTGCGGGACGGGCTGGAAGCCGACGAGGTGTTCATTTCCATCGGCACAACCAAAAAGAAAACCCCGGACCTGGCCGAATACTACGCCATCGACCACGACTACCCCGTAGCGGCGGCCAAAATGGCCAGGGAACAGGGCGCGGCCTCCGTATTTCTCGTTTCCGCCATGAGCGCGGACGCGGATTCCAGCGTGTTCTACAACCGCACCAAGGGCGAGACGGACCGGGACGTGACGGCCCTGGGTTTCGAGCACACCCATATATTCCGGCCCGGCGTCATCATGGGGGAACGGCCCGAGAATAGGCCGCTGGAAAAGGCTCTGATCGCAGCCTGCACGCTGCTTAACCCGCTGCTCGCGGGCAGCCTCAAGCGCTACCGGGGCATGGAAGCCAAAGACATAGCCAGGGCCATCCACAACGCGGCCCAACGGCCCGCCGAAAAAGTCAGGATCTACTACTGGGAAGACATGCAGGCCCTGCTATAAAATCTGGTTCCGCCTTCCTAAGCCTCGTCATCCGGCGGGGAGAGGGAGACGGAAAGCACGTCCGGCAGAGCCGTGACCGCCTCCACCAGGCGGTTCAGCGGCGTATGCCCCTGCAGTTGCAGAACGATGGTGGTGGACGGGCGCTCGCCCTCCACGGGCTGGTCCAGCTTGAAGCCCTGGACCACAAAACCGCTTTCCGAGCACTGGTTCAGAATGCGGCTCAGCGCGTCATGCCCCACCGCGTAGGTAATGCGCAACTGATTGTTGGTGCCCATGATCTTGTTCACCAGCGGGGTATAGCAGAACGCCACGACGAAATGCCCGGCCGTGGCGGCCAGGGCCAGCCAGGGCAGGCCCGCGCCGCAGGCCATGCCGATGCCGGCGGTCACCCAGATCACGGCCGCCGTGGTCAGGCCGCGCACAATGTCCTTGCGCACAAAAATCAGGCCGCCGCCGATAAAGCCTATGCCGGAAACAATCTGGGCCGCCACGCGGGAAGGGTCCAGCGCCACGTGCTCCAGGCTGAGCACGTCGTAAAAGCCGTATTTGGAAACCATCATCATCAGCGCGGCGCCCATGCCCACCAGGGCGTGGGTGCGCAGCCCCGCGCTGCGCAGCCGGAACTCGCGCTCCAGGCCGATGAGCGAAGACAGGACAAAAGCCAGCCCCAGAGCCGCGAATTGATGCCAGCCCTGGCCGGGTGAAAACAGATCCCAGGATATAGCCATAACGCACCTTCCGGAGCATTTCAGGTCCGAAACCGCACCGGCCTCCGTCGCTCCCGTATCAAAAAAAGATAGGTCCCCCTTTCCTTCTGTCCACCCGCGCAAGGCCGTTCCCCGCTATACCGGCAGCCTGGCGAAATAGTCCGCCAGAGGGTCCATGAACAGGCGCACCCGCTGGACGCGCAACGCTCGCTGTTTTCCGCGCAAAGCGGGTTTATCGCCACCCGCCTTCTGCGCGGAGTCAACGCCCTGAACCCGTACAAAACCCTGGGCGGGGGGGGGAGTACGCGCTCAGAAGGGAAACACCCCGATGCACGCGGCCACGATGGTCATGAAAACGGAGCAGCCCCAGAGATAGGCCACGCTGAAACGCTGATGGTCCGCCAGGCTCACCCGGGTCATGCCGGTGAGCAGAAAGGTGGTGGGCGTGAGCGGGGTCAGAGCGAAACCGGTGGTGTAGGTGCCCAAAAGCGCGGCCCTGGCTATCTGCACGGGGTCGCCACCCAGGTCCCGGTAGGCTTCCGCCAGCACGGGCAGGACCCCAAAGTAGAAGGAATCCGGGTCAAAAAACAGGTTCATGGGCACGCTGAGAATGCCTACGATAAAGGGCAGATGGCTTTGCAGGCCGCCGGGCATCAGGGCCACCAGGGCTTCGGCCATGGCGGAAATGGCGCCGCTGTGGCGCATGATGCCCACAAAAGCCCCGGCGGCGAGCAGAATACCGCCTATCATCAGGGCGGTTCTGGCGTGGGCCTCAATACGGGCCATCTGGTCGCCCACGTTGGGGTAGTTGATGGAAAGCGCCAGGGCCAGGCCGATCATGAAGGCCACCACGGAATCCACCACCCGGAAAATCATGGCGAACACCACCAGCAATGTGATGCAGATGTTGACCCAGAACAGCCTGGGCCGCCGCATGGCCTGCTGTTTTTCGGTCAAGGCGTATTCCATGGCTTCGAAATGGCATTCATCCTTGTCCAGGCCCAGGCGCTTTTCCTCGCGCTTGCCCAGCCAGTAGGCCACGGCGAACACCGCCACCAGACCGGCGGCCTGCACCGGCACCAGAGGCATGAAAATGACCATGGAAGGCGTATCCACGGCAATGGCCGCGCGCACCATGGGCCCCACCCAGGGCAGAAAGTTCGTGCCCGCGCTGAGCGCGATCAGACAGGCCAGAATACGGCGGTCCATGCCCAGGCGGTCGTACAGCGGCATTACGGCGGGCACCGTGAGCATGACCGTGACCGCGCCGGAGCCGTCCAAATGGATGATAAGGGCCAAAAGGGCCGTGCCCACGGTAATGCGGGCGGGACGGCATTTCACGAAACGCAGAATGCCCCTGATGATGGGGTCCAGCATGCCCGCGTCGGAAACCACGCCAAAATACAGGATGGCGAAAATGATCATCCCGGTGACCGGAATGATGGCCCGCAGGCCTTCCACCACATAGCCGCTGGCCTCGGACGGGCTGTGCCCCATGAGCAGAGCCCCGATAAAGGGCAGCCCCACCAGGGCCACAAGGGGCGACATTTTTTTGCTCATAATGCCCGCGAGCACGCAGATAATGATCAGAAGGCCGGATAGCGCAAGCATGACACACTCCAGGAAAACCTTTTCTGTAAGCGCGAAAGAATAAAATACGGCGGCGTGCCGTGCCCCGCGGCGGCACCATAGCCTTGTCCGGCCCGTAAACGCAACCCGCTTGGACCGCCCGGCATGGAAACAAAAAAGACCGCCAGCGCGGTCTCTTTCGTCATATATTAGAGCAATTTCGCTTTGAGATTGTCGCTTAACGGCGGGCTGTCGCGGAGCAGGAAACGTTTGTCCGCATTGGCCGCCCGCATGAGTTTGAAGCAGGTTTTGAACTCTTCTTTGGACAAAAACCCGTCCTTATCCGCGTCACAGTTTATGAAACGGTCCTGACCGGGCGGGTTGCGGAGCCGCCAGAGACCGGTCAGGCAACGCAAGCAGCAAATCAGAGGGACAAAAGCGAAAAAGCGAAGAGAAAGGGCGCGGGGGGGGATTGGGCATGGTATCCTCCTGTGGTTGTGCCGCTCCGTTTCAGGAGAAACGGGGTGGACGCATGCGCAAGAAGACAAGCTGCCGCGTGAAGGCAACGGCCTTTACTCGGCCCTCCATGTCCGCAACACCCTGGCAAGACAGAAGCGTCCGTTCCTGAAAAAACGGACGCTTCTGTCTCGAGTCTTATTTCCGCGGTCAGGGGCTGTTGCAAAAAGACGGCTGTAAACCCCGGACAAAAGGCCAGGGAGCAAAAGGCGCTTTTTAGGCCAGCCCCTAGGGCAGTGCGATAGTGTCGCCGGGCTTCATGATACAGCAGCGGCAACCGGGTGCCGCTTTGGCCAGCAGCTCCGCAAAGCCGTCCATGCTCTGGGCCAGAGCCGGGAAGGTGCTCCAGTGCATGGGAATAACCGCCTTGGCTTTGAGCAGCTTGGCCGCCATGGCCGCCTGGCGCATGTCCATGGTGTAGACGCTGCCTGCGGGCAGCAGCGCCAGGTCGATGGAATAGAGCTCGCCCAGCACGGCCATGCTGCCGAAAATGCCGGTGTCGCCCGCATGGTACACCGTGTACCCGCCGGGCAGCGTGACTATGTAGCCTACCGGGCTCACCCCGGCTATGGTGTGAAAGGCCTGGGTCATGGTGATGGTCACGCCCTTGGCCGTGACGCTGCCGCCAATGTTGAAGCCGTGCCCGTTCAGCACCTGAGCCGCAGGCACCCCGGCGTTCAGAAGCTCATCCCCCATGCCCACGGCGGTAGCAAGGAGCGCGCCCGTGCGTTTGCAAATGGCGGCGGCATCACCCACATGGTCGCCGTGGGTGTGGGTCACCAGCACGATATCGGGGGTGTCGATGCTTTCCGGGCTCTTGACCGCTTTGGGATTGCCGGTGAAAAAGGGGTCGAAAAGGAGGTTCACTCCGCCGCTTGCGATCTGAAAGTTGGCGTGCCCGTGCCAGGTGATATTCCCGCTCATAGCTTCCTCCTAAAAATGGTTGCGGCCGGAAACGCCGCCGCGCTTTCCGCGCGCGGCCCGGCGCCGTATGCCTGACTCTATCTTTTTCTTTTGCAGCGCGGGGCGGCGGCTGTCAAGCCGCGCGGAAAAAGCCGCGCCGTCCTGGGGCCTCCACGATATGATTGACAGAATTCCGGCTCACAGCGTATGGAACTCACGCACGCGCGGTTAGCTCAGTTGGATAGAGCGTTGGCCTCCGGAGCCAAAGGCCACAAGTTCGAATCTTGTACCGCGCGCCAAGTGAGAGTAGGGGATCATGTGAAGGCATGATCCTTTATTTTATTCTTCCCAGCACACAGCAGCCAAAAGCCTCCTCAAAACCAAAACGAAAAGTGCTCCTGGACAGACAAATTCGCGCAGAGGAAACAAGCGAGCACAACAAGGCTCCCATCCGCCGCATGGTCAGCGGGCGGGAGCCTTGATAATAAGGGGAACGTGCTGCTTATGTTGCGGGAAGAAGCAGCTTTCCCGTCTTGTCAGTTGAGAGACAGAGCGAGCAGGAATACAGTGACCTTTGCTTTCCGCCAGTACCGGCATCATTTTCCTGAAGCACGGCTATCATGTCCGGCCGCTCGTATTCCTGCTGGCAGACGTGGCAGAACAGCGTCTCGCCGGAAGGATTCCCGTCGGCGTCAAACATGGGCAGGTCAATACCGTCGTCCGCCCGGCGCAGGTAGTATTTCCCCTGGGTGATAATGGCCATCACAGGAGTCATGACGATGGGAATGACGAAGGCGGTCAACGCGGAATAGGGCTGAATGGCCTTGCCGAACAGGCCGAAGAAGATGGCTATGGAAACACCCACGGTGACGATAACCGTGACAAAACCCACCGGATTGAAGTCATACAGCATGCTCCGGCGGTATTCGGGCGTTTTGGGCGAGATCTTCAACACGTATTTGTTGATGGCGATATCAACGGCCACGGTGGTAACCCAGGCGATGGTGCAGTTCGAATAGAAGCCTAGAATGGAGTTGAGGAACGCGAACATGTTCATTTCCATCAACATAAACGCGGCGATCAGGTTGAGAACGACAAAGATCAGGCGGCCCGGGTAGCGTTTGGTAATGCGCGTGTAACTGTTCGTCCAGGCCAGGGAACCGCAGTATGCGTTGGTCACGTTGATTTTTATCTGGCTGACCACCACAAGCACAACGGCAAGCGTCATGGCCAGCCACATGGGCATGATTTCCTGATACACGGTAAGGAACTGGTGCACCGGCTCGTTGGCGACCGGCATGACCGAGGTGCCGAACTTGGCGATCATATACACGGCGATAAACAGACCCGTAATTTGCTTGAGCCCGCCCAGAATGACCCAGCCCGGCCCGCCCAGAATGACGGACCACCACCAGGCCTTGCGGTTGGCGTCGGTGCGCGGCGGCATAAAGCGCAGGTAGTCTATTTGTTCCGCGTTCTGGCACATCAGGGGCAGGCATACCCCGGCGGCCATCAGCGCGGCCCCGAAGTTGAGCGCGCCCGTGCCCTCGCCCGTGTAGGCCAGGAACGTGGGGATGGAATCCGGGTTGGCCAGCACCAGGTAGCCCATGGGCAGCACCATCAGCACAAGCCACATGGGGGTTGTCCAGGCCTGAAATTTGGCCAACGCTTTCATGCCATAGATAACCAGGGGCAGAACCAGGAATGTTGACAGCGCGTACCCCATCCAGAGCGGAATGCCGAGCCCCAGTTCCAGCCCCTGCGCCATGATGGACCCTTCCAGCGCGAAGAAAATAAACGTAAAGCTCCCGAAAATGACGTTGGTAAGAATGGAGCCGTAATACCCGAAGCCGGAGCCGCGGGTGATAAGGTCCAGGTCAATGTTGTACCGGGCGGCATAATAGCAGGTGGGCAGACCTGTTATGAATATGACGAAGGAAGCGTAGGCGATTCCAAGAAGCGCGTTGAGCGTGCCGTGCGAAATGCCGATGTTCGCCCCGATGGCGAAGTCGGCAAGATATGCGATGCCGCCGAGAGCGGAACCGGCGACAGCGCTGCAACTCCACTGCCTGTATGATCGTGGCGCGAAACGCAGGGTGTAGTCTTCCAGCGTTTCGTTCGCTTTTGTCGCGGCCTGTGTGACTTGGGAATGTGCAGACATTGCCTTTTCTCCAAATATGTTGCGTGCCGTACCGCGTGGCTGGAGCGTCTCCATGGATAAAGTACTACTATTTTATAGTAATTTATTTCCAAAACCCACTGCGAGATGTTTGTGGCGGCTTTACCCGCCATTGCGCAATCATCTCAAAGCGAACGCGCTTCAGCCGGAAAGGCTCGGCCCCCCAGGCCCGCCCGGTACGGCGGATTACAGCGCTATTACTTGAAATAACTGATGACGCCGACCCCGACCATGAGCAGCACAATCCCCAAAAAGCGCTGGATATTGACGGACCGTTGCTTAAAGCCGATAAGCCCGAAGTGATCAAGAACGACGGCGGCTGCAAGGTTGCCCGCCAAAATCAGGGCCACCAGGACGCTTGCGCCGACAATGGGCACCAGAAAGATACTGGCCGCCACAAGGTATGCGCCCATCACGCCGCCGGTCCAGTGCCACCATTTTGTTGTGTTGCCTTCGCCTTTCAGGCTGGGAATGGGCATGCGAAGCGCGAAAAGTGTGGCAAAGAGGGCCAGCGCGCCGACAGTGAAAGAAACGGCGGCCGCAAGCATGGGGTCTTTCGCCCACAACACCCTCAATAAAGAGTTGACGCCGCTTTGCGTGGAAAGCGCCACCCCGCCCAGAACGCCGAGCAATACATACGCATACTTCATCATAACTATTCTCCCACTATTGGTTCGGCGCGTTAATAACGGTTGACTAGGTAAACGCCGGCGACAAGCGAACCCAGGCCGGCGAGACGGGCGGCGCTGAGGGGTATGAGAGGGTAGCCGACGATGCCGAAGTGGTCGAAAATGACGGCGGACACAATCTGGCCTGCCAGAAGGAAGGCTGCAACCGCGCCCGCGCTGATCCTGGCGGAAAGAAACACTTTGGCGAACACGAAGTAGGCGCCCAGTATGCCGCCGCACCAATGCCACCAGGAAACCTTACTCGTCACCTCCGGCAGCGGAACGCCGAGAGCGACGACCAAAATCCATAATGTAAGCGAGCCAACGGTAAATGATATTGCGGACGCCAGAACAGCGTTTTTCGCCCAACGAACCCCCAACTGCGCGTTGATGCCGCCTTGCATCCCCGTGGCCACACCGGCCAGAAATCCCATAAATAAGGCGATAATATTCATGAATCATCTCCTACGGCTGGTTGAACAGCGCGGCTGCTTCCGTTGCGCCGGGCAACAGGGCTGATTTCAGAAGGCACAGCTCCACCCGCATCCTCCGGAACCCGTTTGAACGGATGTCCGGGGAAGGTACCTACTACGGCGGGAGCCAGCCCTGCGCCGGCGTCAGAGAGGTAAAAACGCGGTTAATACACTCGATTGTCCAGCGGAGCACCGCCTTCGGCGCGGATACTGTCCGCAGGGCTTTTCCCGTTCATGGACAGGATGTTGCCGACAATAAGGTTGTTTCCCTTCGGGCGTTCATCATGAATGCCGAGCGCGGAGTTGCCGGCGACGGTGTTGCCCTGGGCCAGCGCATTCTTGGAGTCGATGAGCCAAATGCCTTTGCCCTGGTTGTTTATGGCCGTGCAGTTGATGATTTTGGGCTTGTCCTGATTGTCCATGATGAACCCGGCCACGGTCATGGGGTCGCCGGAGATGGATTCGCCCCTGTCCACATGCGGGAAGGGCTTGTGCTGATGCATGGGTATGCGGTGCGCGGTATTGCCGTCGGCCACGCAGTCGATAAAGGTGTTCTCTTCCCCGCCCCACAGGCCGCCGTCCGCAGCGGGTTGCACGGTGGATGCCAGGAACCCGGCCGTGTAGGCCTTGCCGCCCGTGTTACCTGTGGCGCTTCTGTTGGCCGTGGCCACGCAGTTGCGCATGGTGATGTTTTTGGTGGAATTGAGCATGAAACCGGCCACCGGGGAGTTGACGCCTATGCTGTAGTTGCCCGTGGCGCGGCAGTCTTCAATGACCGCCCTGTTGATGGCCCTGCCTATGCGGAAGCCGCAGGCGGAAAAATCCTTCATGGAGTCCGCGGCCGCGTCGGGGTTGGCATTATAGTTTCCGTTCGCTTCGCAGTTGATCATCTCAAGCTGGGTGGTGGTGGAAATATTGAACCCGCAGGCGCGATGGCCGGTGGTGGTGTAGTTGCGGTTGGCCCGGCAGTTGATGAACTTGTAGTTCTGCCCCCAGGCGAAAAATCCGCCGGGCTCGCCCCCGGAAGTGTTGTCATGGGCTTCGCAGTCCGTGACCAGCACGTTGCGGCACATCACAAAATCTATGCCCACCACATTAAACTGCACGCCGCTGGGCTCCGGGCTGCTGTTGACCGTGCGGTTGAACACGCAGTCTTTGACCAGCACGTTGTCGCAGTTCTGCACAAGGGAGCCGAGCGTGACCACGAAATCAAGCTTGCTGGTATTATCCGTGCATACGCAGTTAATGATGCGGATGTCGGAAGACCAGACGATGGTATCCTCGTTGTCGGAACTGGTGCCCATGACAAAGAGCCCGCCGTTGCGGCACAAGAAGCTGGTGTCCACAACGCCGTTGCCCCCGCAGCCGCGTATGGTCAGGTCGAGCAGGTCGGCGTAACAGCAGTTTTTCAGGCACACGCCCACGCCCTGCACATCCAGCACGATGCCGTTCTTGATGATCAGGCCCTTGCGGCCTTCCGCCCAAATGCCCACGTTTCCGGAAACCACGGTACCTTTGCAGGAACGGTTTGGGTTGTTGTTAATGACGGGTTCCGGCTTGGTAATCTGGCGGATGGTATAGCCGCCCAAGTCCAGCGTGACGTTGTCGCTTTCAATGCTGATAGCGCAGGCGTCAGGGTCGGAGGGCGCCCACTCCACGTCCCCTGTCAGGCAATACAACCCGGGCTTGGTGATAACATATCCTTTGGCGGCCTCTTCATGAGTGATCCTGTTCATGTCCTCTCCTTTGGGTTGCGGTGCTGGATTTTCTGAAAAACAAACCGAGCAGTAAACCTGTCGACCCAGAACTAAAAACAGATTTGTATACAAATGAGGATACGTGAAATTCACATGCCGGATCTAGAGCCATAAGTCAATTCAAATATGGATACAAATATAAATTCAATTTTGTATTCATAAATAATATACTAAATTAACTGTCCTTATTGATAAAAACTGTTTACAAATCCCTGCGGACAACCCAATGAAAAAATCCGAAAATACTACTGTCTTGTGGGGAAAACCCCTCAACCAAGCGGCGGCCACCGCCGTTTGAATGTCGCCACTAAAAATTTATGTTGTATTTTACATGGTTACATAAAGCAGCAATTAGAAACCGCGCCGTCCATCCGGGATGGCAGTTAGAAGAAGAGTGTGCTATACGAAGGGTGTTTGAATCTTGTCACCAGATTGAGCATATGGCCCCTACTTTGCGAACTCGAGACTTAGTTCTTGAAATAAATGGATTTTTTGTATTGGAGGGTGATACGACAAACTGGCTCCGGAGTTTATTCAGAGCCTCTGGGTTATTGCTTTTCGGGAAACGGGGATTCCTTATCCCCTGCGCCTTGGAACTACCGGGAAAGAATGTTGAAAAGGGTTCGCGCGCGTCGAAATAAGACTTTTGCGCTACCGCCCGCTTGGCTGCGGGGCGACGAAAGCGCGCCATGCCCGCCAGCATGAGCTGCGAAGAATCGGAGAAGCATTGTGACGATTTTTGAGTCCTCAGTTGTGCCCAACGATGAAAAATTAAGCACAACCATAATAAATACTTTGCGAAAGCGTGTCTTACACTGGGAGTATCCTCCCGCTCATCTGTTGACCGAAAAAGTCCTGTGCCAGGAATTCGACGTCAGCCGAAGCCCTGTGCGCGAAGCTCTGCGCGTGCTTGAAATGACGGGATTGGTGCAGAAGAAGGATACGCAAGGCTATGTGGTCAAACAAATAGGCCCCACAGAGGTTCAGGAACTGTATGACTTGCGTCTGGCCATAGAGCTTTTTTCCGTCGAAGCCGTCACCGTGGCCAAGGAAAAACACGAGGCCATCCAAGCTTTGCGCAGCGAATGGGTGGAATCGGATCTGAAAACGAAAACAAATCTGGAACTTGCCAAAATTGACCAGCAGTTTCATGAATCCATAACGGCGCTGACTGACAACACCGCGTTGCTCAAGGTGCTGCAAAAGGTAAATGAGCGTCTTTTTATTTTCCGGATGATCGACTTTGAACAAACGGAACGCCTGAAAACCACCTGTTTGCAGCATATGGATATTCTTGACGCCATACTGAGCGGTGACATCGCCTATGCAAGACAATGCCTCCGGAAAAATGTTGATTTCGCACGCGACTATGTGGATATAGCGATAAAAGACATGCTGATACGTTCGTTTGAGATGTAGCTTGGTCTCCCCTCCGGGTTACAGCGGATGGCCTTGAACACCACGGGCCTGCACAGGGTTTTGGAGCAACGCAAGTGACCCCGCCGTAAGCCGGGACGTGCTTCTCCTCACCGGGCCAACGAGCAGGTGTGGATACCGCGTTCGCGGCCATTCCCAACTATTCCCTTTCCGGCGACGGCAAAACTCTGTCCTACGCGGCAGTGGCGGCGCGAACAAAACTATCACCTTTGACCAGGTCGGGCGTGCACAGAACGTGCGGGTATCGGTATGGCCTGGGTAGCGGCACGGCCGATCCGCCCACGGACATCAGGGCGGAAATAGCGCGCAGCGCGAACATCAGCGTGGACATTGCCTGCCTCAGGGGACGGGCCGGTTCCTCAAAGAACTGGCCGTACATGTGTCACGGGGGCCAGGGCGCAGGGGATGGGAGCGGGGCTCTGACCTGCAGAACGGTCTTTGTCGACCTGCTGGCTGGCTGGCGCTTATTGTGCTCCAGATTTTCGGCATCGCCATGACGCCGCGGCTCTACTTGGAACTGAAAAAGGGGCTGCTTGCTGTGCAGGCGGCTGTCCACAACCGCTTTTATTGCGGTATCCCTGCCGCGTTCTTTCCCGCATGGCCCGCAGCGCATCAAGAATCTTCCCCCGGGCCCGGCGCGGCAAGCATGCGTTCCGCCCCTTCCCGGTCTTCCTCCGCCATGGCGGACAGGTCCACGCTGAAGGCGTCCCCGGCCGGGGTACACACGGCCCCCCAGCGTTCCAGGTAGGCCAGCGTGCTAAACGCGCCGCTGACGGGATCGCGTTCCGGCAAGCCGGAGGTGGACGGAGTGGCTGGCCGCGTCTTCCGCCGCGCCGGAGCCGCCGCGAAGGGCAAGCCAGGCCTCAAAGCAGGTTTTTACCGCCTGCAGGGCTTCGCCTTTGCCCCAGGGCAGCAGTCCCCATTCCGAGGCCATTTTATCCTGAAACGGAGCGGCACAACCACAGGAGGATACCATGCCCAGTCCCCCCCCAGCGCCCTTTCTCTTCGCTTTTTCGCCTTTGTCCCTCTAGAGCAGTTTCGCTTTGAGATTGTCGCTTAACGGCGGGCAAAGCCCGCCTACGCCAATCTCGCGGCAAGGATTTGAAGACAAATCCTTGCAGAGCAGTTGAACATTTTCAATGTTCAACTGCTCTAGTTTGCTGCTTGCGTTGCCTGACCGGTCTCTGGCGGCTCCGCAAAGCGAAACTGCTCTAATATATGACGAAAGAGACCGCCTTGACGGTCTTTTTTGTTTCCATGCCGGGCGGTCCAAGCGGCTTGCGTTTACGGGCTGGACAAGGCTATGGTGCCGCCGCGGGGCACGGCACGCCGCCGTATTTTCTCAATAAAGCCAAACACGCCTTTTTACAAAGATCAAAATGGAAGTAAAATCGTCTACAAGCCTACATTCCCAGGGTCCGGCGGCGGCGCCAGAGCGTGGAGCGGCTGATACCCAGGAGCTTGGCGGCCTTGCCCGGCTTGCCCCTGCATTGGGCCAGGGCTTCGCGTAGCTCCGCGGACTCCGCCTCACAACCCAAAAGGGAAGAAGGGCCGGGCCGCGCGTCCGACAGCAATTCATGGATGGCGGCTTCGCTGACGGTGGCGGCCGTTATAGTGGCGGCTGTGCGTTCCATGATGTTCTGGAGTTCGCGAATGTTTCCTGGCCAGGTATGGCGGCACAGGGCGGCCACGGCCCCCGCGCTGAGTCCGGGCGGATGGGCGCGGTTTTTGGCGCACGCGCGCAAAAGATGCGCGGCAAGGACGGGGATGTCCTGCGTCCGTTCCCGTAACGGGGGCAGGTCAAGGCGCAGCACGTTGAGCCGGTAGTAGAGATCATCCCGGAAGGAGCCGGCTTCCACCATGCTCCGCAGATCTTTGTTGGTGGCGGTAATGACGCGCACGTCCACTGGAGTGAGATGGTCGTCCCCCAGACGCATGACCCGTCTTTCCTGCAGCACGCGCAGAATTTTTCCCTGAGTGCTTGGTTCCAGCTCCGCTATTTCGTCAAGAAACACTGTACCGCCGTGGGCCAGTTCCAAAAGCCCGGCTTTCCCCTTGGGGTTCGCGCCGGTAAAAGCGCCCGCCACGTAGCCGAACAGTTCGCTTTCCAGAAGCTGCCCCGGCAGGGCCGCGCAATTGACCGCCACAAAAGGGGCCTTGGCGCGGCGGCCGTGGTTGTGGATGCCCTGGGCAAACAGTTCCTTGCCGGACCCGGTTTCCCCCTGGATCAGCACGGTGGCTTCCGTGAGCGCGTAGTTTTCAGCGGTGCTTATGGCCCGGCGTATGGCCGGGCTGTTGCCGAGGATATCGGAAAAGCGCGCCGTGGCCCTGTGCCCGGAGGCCAGGGCGTTATTTCTGACCGTGGCCTCCATTTTCTGAATGGCGCGCACGTCGTGGCAGGTGGCCACGGCGCCCAGGGTCTTGCCGTTTATGACCAGGGGGATTTTGTTGCAAATCACGTCCCGGCCTAAGCACTTGAGGACACTCCCCAACTCCTCCTGCCCGGCTTCCAGGGTTTCTTCAAGCTCCAGTTCGGGCCAGAGGTCCCGCAGCAGCGAGCCGTCGGCCGCGCCGGCGTTCACGCGCACCATGCGCGCGGCCTTGGGGTTCATGAGCGTGACGCGCCCTTCCGCATCTATGGCCACTATCCCGTTGTCCACATAGGTGATGACGGCCTCGCGCAGCAAGCTTTTCGCCTTTTCCTGGTCCAGGGCGTGGCTTATGCGCAGCGCTTCCCGCACGGCCTCGGACACGGCTTCCAGCCCGTTGCTGATGACCACGGCGGGCAGGCCCACCTGACCCGCGGCCAGCCCGGTCACAATGCCGCCCATGACCACGTCCGCTCCGGCGGCTTTGGCTTCCATTATCCTTTCTTCGGCCTCTTCTTCCCTTTCCAGGGGGAACACCATCAGTTGCGCGTCGAACATCTCGTTCAGACAGTCTATGCCCTGGATCATGGAAGAAAAGGCCACCACGCCCACGCGTTCCCCGTGGTTGCGCGCCGCATACCAGGCCCGCAAGAGGTCAAAGCCGGTAATGGATACCGTGATCACGGTGCAGTGGGGCAGGGCGTCGGCAATGCCTTTTGCCGTGGCCCCGCGGGAAATAAAGATTTCCACCCCTTCGGCGGCCAGACGCCGCGCTTTGCGCACCCCTTCGCTGAGCAGGCCCAGTTCCAGGGTAAAGGTATCCCTGAACCGCGCAACGGCAATTCTGGCGTGCTCCAGCATGGTCACGTCCGGAGCGATAAAGCCTATATGCGCCATGAAACACCTCCGAACAATTTGGCACATTTTGCAACTATATCAAAACAGCTTATGTGTCACCAAGCAAGTTACGATGAATAATTATGTAAAATAATTAACTATATGTTCTGGCATGTTTTCTGCTTATGTTCCGCCATTGTTCACCTTCAACCAGGCACGCGGAGGCTGTATGCACGCAACCGAAAAAATTCTTGCCGCGACCGCGGACAAAACAGCGGTGGAAACGGGAGAAATAGTCAACTGCACCGTGGATCTTGCGGGAATCAACGATTTATACCTGCAAACGGTGCGCTCGTTTTTCGAGATCGGCGGCAAGAAGGTCAAGAACCCGGATCGGATCGTCATTTTCATGGACCACTATGCCCCCGCCTCCACCATCATGCAGGCGGAAAACCAGAAGAAATTCCGGGAATTCGCGCGTGACCAAGGCATAGACAAGGTGATGGATATCGACCAGGGCGTCTGCCACCAGGTGCTTGTGGACAACGGCTTGTCCCGGCCCGGCAAGCTGTTGGTGGTGACCGATTCGCACACCACCACCCACGGCGCGCTGGGCGCTTTCGGCACCGGCGTGGGCGCCACGGACTTGGCCACGATTATGCTCACGGGCAAGCTATGGTTCCGGGTGCCGGAAGTCATCCGTATCAACTTGGAAGGCAAGCTCCGCCCCGGCGTGTTCGCTAAGGACGTTATTCTGCATGTCATCGGCGAACTCAAGGCGGACTATGGCGTCTACCGCGTTGTGGAGTTCACGGGTCCCGCCCTTGCAACCCTTTCCGTGTCCGAGCGGCTCACCCTTTGCAATATGACTACAGAAATGGGCGCGAAAACCGCCTGGATTCAGCCCGATCAGATTACCTATGACTTTTTGAAAACAAAAGGCATCAGCGACTATACCGTGTACAAAACAGACCCGGACTTCAAGTACCACGCGGAACACAATTTCGACCTCGGCAAACTGGAACCGCAACTGGCTGCACCGCACAGCGTGGATAACGTGGCGCCCATTTCGCGGTTTGCCGGTAAAGCCGTGCAGCAGGCGTACCTGGGCACCTGTACCGGCGGACGCCTGGAAGACTTGACCGTGGCCGCCCGCATTCTGGAGGGCAAGAAAATTGCCAAAGACACCCGCTTCATCGTGGTGCCTGCCTCGAAAAAAGTACTGCAAGACGCCATCAGTTCCGGAGTGATGCAGACGCTGCTCAGCGCCGGAGCCACTTTTGTTACGCCGGGTTGCGCCGCTTGCTTAGGCGTGCACGAAGGCATGCTGGCCTCGGAAGAGGTGTGCATCAGCGCCTCCAGCCGGAACTTCCCCGGCCGGATGGGCAGCGGCAAGGCTGAAATATACATCGGCTCCCCTGCCGCGGTGGCCGCCGCCGCCCTGACGGGCAAGCTCTCAGACCCTTCCCCTTACCTCGCCTAGCGTACACAGGAGTTGCACATGAAAACCCAACTGGACGGCAAAGCCTTTGTGTTCGGTAAAAATATCGACACGGACCAGATTTATCCCGGCCGTTATCTTGACCTGACCGACCCGCCGGAAGTGGCCAAGCACGCCATGGAAGGCGCGGACGAGAATTTCTGCAAAGAATTCGCGTCCGGCGACATCATTGTTGCGGGCACCAATTTCGGCTGCGGCTCTTCCCGCGAACACGCCGCTGTCACGCTGACGGCCGTGGGTGTGGGCGCGGTGCTGGCCGAATCTTTCGCCCGCATCTTTTACCGCAACGGCATCAACCTGGGCCTGCCGCTTTTGGTCTGCCCCGGCATCGCCTCCAAGGCGCGGCGCGGCGACCAGCTGCGCATCGATCTGGACGCTTCCGTGGTCCACAACCTGACCAGCAAGGAAGACTACCCCCTGGAACCCGTCTCCGACTACGCCCGGCACATTCTGGATTCGGGCGGCATCAAGCCCCTGCTGCGGGCGGAAATAGCGCGTCAAGGCTCCTGACCCACCCACCGGGCCGCCCGTATGAACCGGGCGGCCCAAACTGAAGAGGGTTCTTATGAATAAAGCGACCCGTGGAGCCATTGTCATCGCCATAGCGCTGGCGCTGTGGTTTTTCCCCGTGCCGGCCGGGCTCAAGCCGGAAGCCTGGAAACTGTTCGCCATTTTCGTCGCCACCATCATCGGGTTCATTGCCCAGCCCCTGCCCATCGGGGCCGTGGCCTGTCTGTCCATTACCGTGGCCATGATGACCAAAGTGCTGAAACCAGGGGAAGCCTTGTCCGGGTTCAGCAACTCCACCATCTGGCTCATTGTGGCCGCCTTTCTTTTTGCCACGGGCTTCATCAAGACCGGTTTGGGCCGCCGCATCGCCTATCTGCTCATCCAAAAATTCGGCAACAGCACCTTAAAGCTGGGCTATGTCTTTGCCGTATGCGAACTGATTTTCGGCCCGGCCACGCCTTCCAATACCGCCCGGGCCGGCGGCATCATCTACCCCATTGTGGCCAGCCTTTCCCACGCCTACGACTCCAAGCCGGATCACCAGCCCCGGCGCATCGGTTCCTTCCTCTTTTTCACCGAATACCAGATGGTTGTGCTCTCCTCGGCCATGTTCATGACCGCCATGACCGGCAACCCGCTCATAGCGGACATGGCCGGGAAAATGTTCAACGTGAACATCAGCTGGGGGCTGTGGGCCTTGGCCGCTTCCGTGCCGGGCATTATCTCCATGATCGTTATCCCGTACTTTCTGTACAAGGTGTATCCCCCGGAAGTGAAGCATACCCCTGAAGCCAAAGAACTGGCCGCGGCCGAGTTGGCTAAAATGGGGCCGCTCAGCAAGCCGGAGTTGCTGCTGTCCTGCATTTTCGGCATGGCGCTGACTCTCTGGGCCACCACGACCTATACCAAGCTGGACGCCACGGCTATCGCGCTTTTTGCCGTATCCCTGATGCTGGTTGTTGATATCGTGAACTGGAACGACGTGGTTTCCAACAAAGGCGCTTGGGACACCCTGGTCTGGATGGGTACCCTCATCGGCCTGGCCAACTATCTGGTGCGCTTCGGCTTCATCGGCTGGTTCTCCAAGACCGTCAGCGCGGGGCTGGTGGGCATTCCGGCCCTTCAGGCCTTTGCGCTTATCCTCATTATCTACATGTACTCGCATTACGGCTTCGCCAGCATGGTGGCCCACATCGTGGCCATGTATTCGGCGCTGGTTTCCTTGGCCATCACCGCGGGCATTCCGCCTTACGTGGCCGCCCTTTCCCTGGGTTATATCTCCAGCCTTTGCGGCTCACTGACCCACTATGCGGCTGGACCGGCTCCCATCTACTTTGGAGCTGGGTACGTGGACCAGAAAACCTGGTGGCTGCTGGGCTTTTATATTTCCATCATCAACCTGATTATCTGGATCGGCATAGGCAGTTGCTGGTGGAAAGTGTTGGGCCTCTGGTAAGATCCGAAAATTCACATACCAACAACGGACCGGGGCGCCTCCTTGGGAGGCGCCCCGTTTTATATGCAACAGCATGGCGGCACCGTCCTCGCGGCATGGCGGATGCCGGACTACGATACACTCATGCACAACCAGAGCGCGATTTACGAGCTTTTACAGAAGGTGGAGACGAAGATTCCGGCGCAGGCGGGCGCGAAGAAATAATTGAACGAGGACGGGGACGGAAAAAAGAAGTGGATATGGAACGTTAGGATTTGCTTTTCTGCACGGTTTTACGCGGCCTGCCGGTCTTCTTTTGTGGAGGCTGCGGGCCGCGTTTCATTTCTTCCTCAATGCGGCGCATGAGTTCCGAGGCTTCCACGGAAAAGACGGCAGCAATCTGCACCAGGGCGTTTATAGACGCCTTGGTATGCGCGTGTTCGATGAAAGACACATAGGTTTCAGACAGTCCGGAAAATCCTACAAGCTGTCCTTGCGTCATCCCGGCGGCTTCCCGCGCTTCCCGCACTACTTTGGCTACCGCCCAGGCCAGATGTGAATTCTTCTCCATTCTTCAATCATTATCTGACCTCTTACGGTCTCACCGCCAGAGGCGGTGGTTTAACCGATTTGTAATTAATGAGTCCAGAGCTTAGGCGCTCTTTTCTTCTATGCCATCCCTCCAGGTGGGCACACCCGTGCTCAGCATGGCGGAAACAGGCGGGCTGCCCGGTTTGACTCCGAACACAAAGGTCAGAACGATCACGCCGATGCCGCCTAAAAGGCCCAGCGCCATACCGCCCTTGCGGCGCCGTAAAACAGGCAGATGAGGATAATGATGAGTTACAGGAAAAATACCTTGGTCGCCTCCAGTAAACGGTGAACGATAAAACCGTAAGGGCCTGGATACGAAGAGGGGCGGGGGGGGGGGGGGGGGGCCGCCACCGGCCCCCCCCCCCCCGGGCAAAAAGAAGGGGGACACACCCACCAGGCGCGGGTTTTGACA
>JAVBNC010000039.1:0-9045 GCA_031551765.1 Desulfovibrionaceae bacterium | reverse complement strand
AGAAGCAGAGCGGTTTTGGTGGCGTCTATGTCGATGCAAAAGCACTCAATAATTTTTCCAACTTTGTATCGACTCAACTTGCTGTTTGCAAACATTTTTCTAGCCTACCAGGTGATATCCTGATGGTCTAGAGCCTAAATATTTTCGCAATTAGTGTTAACATGGCCTAGAGCCTTGCAAAAAAGGGGTTTCCCTTCCTCCGGACCTCCTCCCTTTTCTCAAAAAATTCTAACGGGGGGTATTGGGGAAGGCGTGATCATACCGCGTTCCCGACGGTATGTCCGGAAGCCCAGGCCCAGTGGAGGTTGTAGCCGCCCAGGCGGCCGGTAATGTCCAGGGCCTCGCCGCAAAAGAAGAGGCCGGGCAGGACGCGGCTTTGCAGAGTGTGCGGGTCCACGTCGCGGGTATCCACGCCCCCGGTGGCGGCTTCGGCACGACGCATGCCTTCCGTGCGCAGGGGGATGGCTTGGTGGGCGTGGACGGCATCGCAAAGTCGCTTTCTGTCGTTACGGGAGAGTTCCGCGCTTTTGCGTTCCGCCAGGTCCGGCGGGAGCAGGGCGCGGGCAAGACGCTCAGGCAGCAGGCGGGCCAACAGGATGCGAGGGCTGAGTTTACCGCTGCCCTGGGCGTTGAGGACGGAGGCGAATTCCGCTTGGGGCAGAAAGTCGATGTGCAGGCTGTCCCCGCCGCGCAGAAAGCAGGACATCTGTAAGGCCGCCGGGCCGCTGACGCCTTTGTGGGTGAAGAGCAGAGGCAAAGTGTAGGTCGGGGATCCGGGAGCGGAGCAGTAGACGCGCACGTCCGCGCTGATGCCCGCGAGGCCCTGCAGGGGCCAAGCCTGGGGCATGACCAGGGGCACGAGCACGGGCCGGGGCGGCACAATGCGGTGCCCGAGCGAGCGGGCCAGGCGTAGACCCGCGTCGTCCGCTCCGCATTGCGGCCAGGCCGGGCTGCCCGTGGCCAATACCAGGCTGGAGGCGTGGAACAGACCGGCGAGAGTATGGGCAGTGAAGGGTCCGTCGCCGGTATATGACAGGTCCGTCACAGGCGTTTCCATGCGCAGTTCGCAGCCGGATGTCCGGCAGCAGGCCAGGAGCAGATCCAGAAGTTCCCGCGCGCTTTTTTTGCAGAACATCTGTCCGTGCTCGCGTTCTTCCACGGCAATGCCCGCATCGTGCAACAGATGCAGCGCGTCGTCCGGGGTGTAGCGGGCCAAGGCGGGCGCGGCAAAGGCAGGGTCGCTGCCCACGTAGTCGGCAACGGAAACAGAGCGGTTGGTGAAATTGGCTTTGCCGCCTCCGGCCAGGAGCAGCTTCTTGGCGGGTTCGCGGCCGCGCTCCAGCAGCAGGACGCGGCGGCCGCGCAAAGCGGTTCGCGCGGCGCAGAACAGGCCGGAAGGCCCGGCTCCGATCACGAGAACGTCATAATTGGCGGACATGGCGGCGTTGTACGCGGCTCTTCGACCGCACGCAAGCAGCAAGGCTTTTTTTAAGCGCAAAAAAAAGCCGGACCCGCGTGAGGGGTCCGGCTTTCGTCTTAACTTTGCGAGCCTCAGGCCACGGTATCCAGCTTGTTGCCGATGCCGGCGGCATTCAGCACGTCTTTCTGGAACTGGTAGTCCTGATCCACTTTAGCGCCCATGCCGGTGGTGTTGAGCTTGTCCAGGGTTTTGGTGATGAGTTGCGCGCCGGCAACGTCCTTCTGCATGTTGTTGGCCTGAGCCGCGCTGGCACCGGAAAAAGCGGTGCCGGTACTGATGTCCATAGGAGGTGCTCCTTGTAAATATGAGGATACAGATCCTATCGGCGGCGTTGCAAAAAACTATAGGCCGCGTGCCGTCACAGTTGCGCCAGAGTGACAGCAAGGCTCCAGAACAGAAACGCGGCCAAAAGTCCCGCGCAGAGCACGTGGCGCAGCAGCCGGGCGAGAGTTTCCGTATCCCATACACCACTTTCCGGCCCCAGGTGAGGTTTGTCCTTGACCACCCCGGCGTACACAGCCTTGCCGCCCATGGGCGCGCCGTGCAGCCAGGCGCAGGCGCTCATGGGCCAGCCCGCGTTGGGGCTGGCCATGCGCCGGGCGTCTTCCCGGACGGCCTTCCAGCCGGGCCACGCGCCGCGTGCGCCGCTCAGGGCTGCGCTCCACAACAGTATCAGGGCCGTGAGCCGTGCGGGAATATAGGCCAGAACGTCATCCAGCCTGGCGGCGGCAGTGCCGAAACGCGTCCAGGGCTCGTGCGGGTAGCCCCACAGGGAATCCAGGGTGCTGACGGCCTTATACAGCCACAGGGCCACAGGGCCGCCCAGCATCAGCCAGAAAAAAGGGGCCACAAAGGCATCGTTCAGGTTTTCGCTCATGGTTTCGGCCAGGGTTTTGGCCAGCGTGGCGTGGTCGGCTTTAGAAAGGCCGCGGCTGACCAGCATCTGCACAGCGGCGCGGGCTTGTTCCAGAGCGGGGCCGGATTCCGTTTCCCCGGCTTTTTCCGCCGCCCGCAGCAGGCGCAGGGCCTTTTTTCCTTCCCGCAGCAACTGCCCCAGAGCCAGGCCCGCGAAGGCCAGATACAGCCAGGCAGCCAAAGCCGCCGCGCCGGGCAGGGCCAGGACGAAAAGCGCTGCCCCCCCGCTGGCGCCCATTACCAGAATGAGGCCCAAGGTCCCGGCGTAAAAGGCCGGCAAGCGGGGGCGCAGGGAGCGTTCGGCCGTGCCCGCCAGCCTGGCTATGCCCCGTACCGGATGCGGCAGAACATGCGGGTCGCCGGCGACCAGATCCAGAATCAGAGCGGCCAGGGGCAGCCACCACAGGGCCAGGGGGTTCCAGAAAAAGGGCCAGGGAATGAAGGAAGGGAGGTCCGTCAGCAGGCGCAAGGCGTCATGCTGGTACATGTCCCAGAGAGGGAGTGGAAAATTGCCGCGCAGCGGATCAATGTGCATTTCTTTTTACATTTGCCTTATCTTTTGTCGAACCGCCCGAAAAGGATGAAGCATCGGACAGCATGATTGGCTTGCGGGAGCAAGACACGGCGCTGCGCGCCGGGGCCGCGAGGCCGCGGCCCACTCCAGTTCCAAATCAAACGTCAAAGCACGTTTGATTTGGAACTGGAATATCATGCCAGGTTCTCCAGCGCGCCGGTCACGGCCAGGGCCTGGTGCAGCACGATGCCCACGGCCGTGGACAGGTTGAGGCTGCGCACCACGCCGCGAATGGGGATGCGAAGCGTGTGCGGGGAAAGGGCCAGCACTTCCGGGGGCAGGCCGCGCGTTTCCGGGCCGAAAACCAGGCTGTCACCGGGCTGAAAAGCGAAGCGGTGCACGGCGTCCCGCCCTTTGCTGCTGGTCATGACCAGGCGTCGCCCCTTTCCCGCCTGGGCGGCATACGCGGCCATGTCCGGCCAGACGCTGACGGAAACATGCGGCCAGTAGTCCAGGCCCGCCCGTTTCAGGTAGCGGTCCTCAAGGGAAAAGCCCAAAGGCTCCACAAGATGCAGGGCCGTGGCCGTGGCCGCGCATAGGCGCGCCACGTTCCCGGTGTTGGGCGGAATTTCAGGCTGAAACAAAACAACGTGCATGGAAAGCGCTTTTAGCCGGGCCGGGATCTTTTGTACAGCCGTCTTGTCTTCCACCCCCGACGCGTATAGGATGCCCGCTAATGTGACTACTATCCCCCCGACAAGGTTCTTTGGAAGAGGCCAGGGGGGGCCGGGGGCATTTCAAAAGGAGAACATCATGGCGGGTATTGTCTGCGTTACCGGGGCCACGTCCGGCATTGGCCGGGCCACGGCTGAGCGTTTTGCCAAGGAAGGCTGGAAAGTCATAGGCACGGGCCGCCGTGCGGATCGGCTGCAGGGCCTGGCCGTCGAACTTGGGGCCTTTTTTTACCCCCTGGAGCTGGACGTGCGCGACCGCGAGGCCGTGGCCAAGGCTTTTGCGGCCCTGCCCGACGCGTTTACGCCGGTGGACGTGCTGGTGAACAACGCGGGCCTGGCCCTGGGGCGCGAACCGGCCTGGGACGCTTCGTTGGACGACTGGGACAACATGGTCGATACCAACATCAAGGGCCTGTATTACTGCACCAAGGCTTTGCTGGGCGATATGGTCAAGCGCGGCAGGGGGCACGTCATCAACATCAGTTCCATAGCCGGGAATTATTCGTATCCCGGCGGCAACGTGTACGGTTCCAGCAAGGCTTTTGTGACGCACTTTTCGTCCAACTTGCGCGGCGACCTGCACGGCACGGGCGTGCGCGTGACCAACGTGGAACCCGGCATGTTGGAAAGCGAGTTTTCCCTGGTGCGCTTCAAAGGCTCGCAGGAAAAATCCGACGCCGTGTACAAGGGAATGGACCCCCTGACCCCGGAAGACCTGGCGGATATTATTTTCTACGCCGCGTCCCTGCCCGCGCATGTGGACCTCTGCCGCATAGAGGTGATGCCTACCTGCCAGTCCACTGGCCCGACCCGGGCGTTTGCGAAAGAAAAATAAAGGAAACACAGCGGAGGCCCCATGCGTATCGTTGTTCTTGACGGATATACCCTGAATCCCGGCGATAACCCCTGGGATGATCTGGCGGCGTTGGGCGAGTTCACAGTCTATGACCGCACCACGGGAGCGCAAGTGCTGGAACGCGCCAAGAGGGCGGAAATATTGATCATCAACAAGGTTCCGCTGCGGGCGGAAACCATATCGGCTTTGCCGGAACTGAAATATATCGGCATTCTGGCCACGGGCTACGACGTGGTGGACCTGGAAGCGGCGGGCAGGCGGGGTATCCCGGTGTGCAACGTGGCCGCCTACGGGGTGGACGCCGTGGCCCAGCACGTGATGGCCCTGCTGCTGGAACTGTGCCGGGGAACGGCGCTGCACGACGCCAGCGTCAAGGCGGGCGAATGGGCCAAGGCTCCGGACTGGTGCTACTGGAAAAAACCGCAGGTGGAACTTTCCGGCCTGACCATGGGCGTGGTGGGCTTCGGCAACAACGGCCGCAAGGTGGGTGAACTGGCTCACGCTTTCGGCATGAACGTCATCGCCCATACCGTGCCGGAAGGTCCACCCCCGGCCTATGCGCCCTTCCGCTTTGTGGGCGTGGACGAGCTGTTCCGGGAAGCGGACGTGGTTTCCTTGCACTGCCCGCTGACCCCGGAGACCAAGCATCTGGTCAACGCGGCGCGTATCAAAACTATGAAGCGGGGCGCCATTGTGCTGAACACGGCGCGCGGCCCGCTGGTCAACGAGACGGACGCGGCCGAGGCCCTGCACAGCGGGCAGCTGGGTGGCTTGGGCGCGGACGTGTTATCCGTGGAACCGCCGGAACCCTCAAATCCGCTGCTGGGTGCGCCCAACACGCTGATTACCCCGCATATCGCCTGGGCCACGCTGAACGCGCGCAAAACCATGATGCGCATAGCCGTGGACAACGTGCGCGGCTTTCTGCAAGGCAAGCCGCAAAGCGTGGTGAACGCGAAGTTTCTTGGCTGATAATTTTTGCGTCAGCGGCGGCGGTCGGCCGTCATATCTGAACGGCCCGACGCGGATTTCGCGGCGGGCCGTTCGCTGTTCAGATGTCCGAGTACTGTGGTGTTTTCCCTTCCGCCAGCGTTTGGAGCAGCTCGATCTGCCTGGGCAGGCAGACGGTCCGCAGGTCGTAGCGCTCCACCATGGTTTGCCTGGCCGTCTCGCGCAAGTGGCGCATGCGGTCAGGGTGGCGCAGCACGGCGTCCACGGCCTGGGCTATTTCCTCGGGCGAGAAAAAGTCCACCAGCAGGCCGTTGCGGTTGTGCTCAATGACCTCCTCCACCGGCGGCGTTCTGGAACCCACCACCAGGCAGCCTGCCGCCATGGCTTCCAGCATGGACCAGGAGAGCACAAAGGGGTAGGTCAGGTAGACGTGGACGGCGGAAAGCTGCATCAGGCCCACGAACTGGCTGTACGGCACCCTGCCTAGAAAATGTATCCGCGAAAAGTCCAGGCGGTCTTTGAGTTCCTTCATGGCCAGTTCACGGTAGGTCGTGCCTTTCAGCGGCAGAGAGTAGCTGATTTCATCCCCGCCTACGACCACTATTCGGGCCTTGGGCCGCATGCGCTGGATCAGCGGCATAGCCTGCGCGAAAATATGGAAGCCGCGATACGGCTCAAGGTTGCGGCTGACAAAGGTGATTATTTCATCTCCGGGTTTAAGACCGACGCCGTTGCCCAGCGTGCCGGTAACTCCGGAGCCCGGCTGGACCAGTTCGGTGTCAATTCCGTCGTGGATGACGCTGATACGCTCCGCCAGCATGGCCGGATATTGCGCCCGCTGCCATTTCGTGGGGCACACCCCCCAGTCGCTTGCGGTCAGAGCGATCAGTTGCGCCGCATTCTGGCTGCGGACATACAGCCGCAAATTCAGAGGGACGTCGTAGCCCTCTTCAAAGCCTACGTCCGATCCGTCGGCATTGTGATAGTATTCGCAATAGGAGAGCAGGCGGGCGTCAGGAAACACGTCCTTCATGTACAGCGCTTCGCCCCAGCCGGGATGCGCGCAGATGACGTCGGGCGTAAAACCTCGTTCTTTGTGTTTACTGGCGGCCATGGCGGCGAACTGGCCCCTGCGGACGTGTCTGTCCAGCAGGCCCAGGTAGGGGTGCGTTGTTTCCGGGGCGGGAGGCGGCGGCTCGTAACCATAAACGCGCGCACCGGGAACGGCCTGCCAGCGGGCCAGGTTTGTGCTTTCCCCTATGCCGGCCACCACGCAGCCGGGCTGCGCCGCGAAGTGCGCCACAAGCCGGCGGTATTGGCCAGGGAAATTCTGGTGGACGAACAGAATACGCATGAAACGCACCATAGCCGCAAGGCGCGCGGGGGTAAAGTGAAGTTACTTCATCTGCCCGGCCACGGTGGTGTAGCGAATTTGGTATTCTTCCCGGTAAAACGTTTTTCCCCAGACCACGGGTGTCTCATCGTTGAACTGGGTGTGCTCGCGCACCAGCACGGGGCTGTTTTTGGGCAGGTTCAGATGTTTGGCAATGTAGGGACCGGCCGTGGCCGTGTACACCGTATTGTTGATGTGGGTGAGCACAATAGTCAGGCGGCCTTCAAAAATATCCTGCAAGGGTACCTGGCCCAGTTCGCTCTGTGAGAGCCGCAGCGCCAGGCGCGAGGCCATGTAGCGTATTTCAATGCCCAGGGGGGCGCCTTGGACCAGGCGCAGGCGGCGCAGTTCGTGCACAGGCTCGTCCGGTGGGAGCTTCAAGTGTCCCCGGATGGCGGGCGTGCCCGGCGTGGAGGAAAATTCCAGCAGCCTGTAAAAGACTTTCTGCCCGGTGAGCAGCATGTCGTGCTCGAAAATCCCCAGCCGGGAAGTGACCACGTCAGTGGCCACCGCGGGCCGGGCCACAAAGGTGCCCACACCCTGGCGGCGCTTGATAAGCCCCTCGAACACCAGTCCCTGCATGGCGTGCGCCACTGTGGCCCTGGTGGTGCGGTAACGTTTTGCCAGTTCCGTTTCCGAGGGTAGAATGTCACCGGGCTTGTACGCACCGGAATGGATGCCGGCGCGCAGGTCGTTTTGAATACGCAGGTACACGGGGCTGTTTTCGTGTTCCGGTTGGGGAAAGTCGTTGTATGCCTGCATGCGGTGCTCGCTGGCGGCCCGTTCCCGGGCCGCCGTATAAGTGCGTGAATGCCGTGTTATTCCAAAAAACGCTCCTGCCAGGGCAAGCCGTGCTTGTTCATCAGATCCATGAAGGGGTCAGGATCCATTTGTTCCATGTTCCAGACGCCGGGTTTTTTCCACTCGCCCGTCATGACCAGCGAGGCGCCGATCATGGCCGGGACCCCGGTGGTATAGGAAATCGCCTGGGACTTGACCTCGTTGTAGCAGTCCTGGTGGTCGCAGACGTTGTACACGTAGTAGGTGCGCGGCTTGCCGTTCTTGACGCCTTTCATCAGGCAGCCGATGCAGGTCTTGCCCTTGGTCAGCGGGCCCAGGGAAGCCGGGTCCGGCAAAAGCGCCTTCAAAAACTGGATGGGCACAATGTCCTGCCCCTGGAAGGGCACTGGGTCGATGCGGGTCATGCCCACGTTTTCCAGCACCTTGAGGTGCATGAGGTAGTTGTCGGAAAAGGTCATCCAGAAGCGGGCGCGCTTGATGCCCTTCAGGTTCAGCACCAGTGATTCCAGCTCTTCGTGATAAAGCAGGAAGCACTTTTTGGGGCCGATGCCCTCGGGAAAATCAAAGGTCATGGACCAGGACAGCGGGTCGGTTTCCACCCACTCGCCGCGTTCCCAGTAGCGGCCTTTGGCCGTCACTTCCCGGATGTTGATTTCCGGGTTGAAGTTGGTGGCAAAGGGTTTGCCGTGGTCCCCGGCGTTGCAGTCGATAATGTCCAACTGGTGGATTTCGTCGAAATGGTGTTTCTGGGCATAAGCGCAGAACACGTTGGTGGCGCCGGGGTCAAAGCCGGAGCCGAGCAGGGCGGTCAGACCCTTTTCTTTAAAGCGCTCCTGGTAGGCCCACTGCCACTTGTATTCGAACTTGGCTTCGTCCAGGGGCTCGTAGTTGGCCGTGTCCACATAATGCACGCCCGTTTCCAGGCAGGCGTCCATGATGGACAGGTCCTGGTAGGGCAGGGCCACGTTGATGACCAGTTCCGGCCCGAAAGAGCGGATGAGCGCCGCCGTCTCGGCCACGTTGTCCGCGTCCACCCGCGCCGTCTGAATGGGACGGGGCAGGCCTTTGGCTATGGCGTCGCATTTGGATTTGGTGCGGCTGGCCAGCATGATTTCCCCGAACACCTCGGGGCGCTGCGCGCACTTGTGCGCCACTACCTGCCCGACGCCGCCCGCGCCGATGATCAGTACTTTTTTCATGGATGATGCCTCCGGCGGCCGGGGGAAAGGGGGAACCTTTCTTGAAAGAAAGGTTCCCCCTTTCCCCCGGACCCCCTATCCCCTTTCAAAGAACTTTGTCAGGGGCGGGGTTTGTTGTCCGTGCCGTCCACATGGACGATACGGGGTTCTTGTCAATTCTGGCATAATGCTGCGCCACAAAGTTGGCCATATCCCGGAACTG
>JAVBNC010000143.1:0-40604 GCA_031551765.1 Desulfovibrionaceae bacterium | reverse complement strand
TCCTTCCCCCGGACCCCCATCCTCTTTCCCTAAAACTTTATCAGGGGCTGATCTCTTGCTCGGCGGGAATTCCACGGCTTTTTCGCTTCTTGGCACAGGGGTGATTTCCGGGTATAGAGAGCGCGCCGGGCGGCCGTAGCTCCGGCCAATCTTTCCCGCACGTCCGGATATGCAATGGCTTCTTCCCCTCCCCCTCAGCGCAAAGGCCCTGCCAAGGCTAAAAAGGCCGCCCCTAAAGGCGCGGCCGGTCCCAGGCGCGCTCCTTCCAAAACGCGGGCTTCGGGACGCAAAGCCTCTTCCACAGCCCGCTCCCCCTATCTGGTTGTGGCCTTCTCGGCCGCGCTGCTGGCCGTGTTCTGGCTGCT
The DNA here is from genome assembly GCA_031551765.1 of Desulfovibrionaceae bacterium. Classification (GTDB taxonomy): domain Bacteria; phylum Desulfobacterota; class Desulfovibrionia; order Desulfovibrionales; family Desulfovibrionaceae; genus JAVBNC01. The sequence continues at coordinate 40,239 of JAVBNC010000143.1, read as the reverse complement.
GTTCTGCCTCTGGTCCTGGCTGGCCCCCCTGCCCGCCCCGAAACGGGATACCGTCGCCCGCGCCCCGCGTGTTGAAAAAAAGACGGACCCGTTGCAGGCCGAACGCGCGGCCAACGCCACCATCATGCGCGCCCTGGTGGACATGCGGGGCCTGCCCTTTGAGGAATCGCTTTCCGCGCCGCTGGAAGACGGGGTCAAGCAGGCGGACTACGCCCTGCTCCAGGCCATGCTGCGCTTGGGCATCAAGCCGGAAGCCGTGTCCCTGGACAAGGTGGAGTTGCGCCACAAGGGCGCGGAAGCCTACCATTTTCAAATATTGCGCCTCCGCTTCGGCCCGGACCCGCTGCCCTTTGCCGCCGCGCTGCACGAAGCCTTGCGCGCTTGGGCGGACAAGGCGGAACTGCGCCAGGGGCAGGGCGCGCTGTGGACCATTTCCGTGCTGGGCACGCCCACCCACGAATTGCACATGGAACGCGCCCGTCCGGACGCCGCGCCACCGGAACAGGCCGCGCCCCAGCTGCCCACGCGGCGGCCAGGGGAAGCGGCCCGCATGGTCATCGTCATGGACGACCTGGGCCAGAACATGGCCGCCACGCGCAGCCTGCTGGCCCTGCCCTACCCAGTGACCTTCGCGGTATGGCCCAGCGGCAGCCACGCCCGGGAAACGGCCGTGGCCGCGCACAACGCGGGCCGGGAAGTCATTGTCCACCAGCCCATGGAGCCGTTGGGCTACCCCAAGGTCAAGCCCGGCCCCAACCCCCTGCTGGTGGGCGCGAACCAGGAGCATATCGAGCGCACCCTCAGCTCCAGCCTGGCGCATGTGCCACACGCCGTCGGCCTGAACAACCACATGGGCTCGCGCTTTACCACCCAGGACGCGGCCGGGGTGCGCGCCGTGGTGCAGGGCCTGAAAAGCCGCCATCTTTTCGCGCTGGACAGCTTCACCCACCCGGCCTCGCGTTTTTACGGGGAAGCGAAACGCCAGGGCCTCCCGGCCTTGCGGCGCGATGTGTTTCTGGATGTCTCGGCCAAGCGCGCGGATATTCTCGTGCAACTGCAGAAAGCGGAAAAAATCGCCATGCTTACCGGCCGGTCCGTGGCCATAGGCCACCCCCTGCCGGAAACGCTGGCCGCCCTCAGAGAGTGGGCACACGTCCGCAACCGGCAGATAGAGCTGGTCACCCTGAACGCGTTGATCAACGGGAAGTAAGTGCGGCAGGAAGAAAAAAGGACCTGCGATTACTCGCAAGCCCTTGTAATATCTGGTCGGAGCGACAGGATTTGAACCTGCGACATCCTGCTCCCAAAGCAGGTGCGCTACCAGGCTGCGCCACGCTCCGGCTTCCAGCGGACCGCACTCTAGAGCAAAGCCCCGCCGTATGCAAGCCCAAGCGGTAGTGCCCTCTTTTGGCGTGATCCTGCGCCCTGCTCGGAGCGGGCTCGTCCCGTGCGAAGCTCATATATGTTTTGATACATTTTGCCCGCCCGGAACTTGCCTTCCCTGTCTGACGCCCAAATAGGCCACTACCCACCAGAGCCACGCCCTTGACGCCGTATCCGGAAGAGTTTACACCCATAAAAGACTCAGGGTTTCCAATAGCCTACCTGTTCCCAACATCTTCCGCACGTCGGGATTGCTCGCAACGTATTGGGGCCGTTTATGAAAGTTCGCTTTTCGCCTGCTCGGTTTTTCGGATTCGCAGCGGCTTTCGGCCTGGCCTGCGCCATGCTGCTTTTTGCCGCCCAAAGCGCCCCGGCGCAAAACCCCGCCCCCCTTGCCAGCGACATCATTATTCTACAAGCGGCCTCCCCGGACGAAAAGAGCACGCTCCCCCCGGTACCGTTCCCGCACGACGCCCACGCCAAGGCCTTGCAGAACCAGGGCAAAGACTGCGTTTCCTGTCATCAGCCCCTGGTTCCGGAAGACCGCGACCACTTCTCCCCCAGCTTCAAAAACACCGCAACCGCCAAGGGTGAAGAACGGAAAAACCGCTTCCATGAAAGCTGTATCGGCTGCCATAGCGCGGAGGCCAAGGGCGACCGCGCCGCCGGTCCCCAGGCCGCTCAGTGCCGTTCCTGCCACCAGGACCCGGCCGCGGCCCCGCGGCGTTCCGCCCCCGCTTTTGACGCCTCGCTCCATTACCGCCATATACGCTCGTCCACCATCAAGGCACCCGAAGTATCCGGCGACGCCAGCGGCCCGGCCCAGGCCAACTGCGGCGCCTGCCACCACCCCACCGGCAGCCCGCAGGGCAAAGCGCCCCAAGTGGATTCCTGCCGCTCCTGCCACGGAAAGGGCACGGAGAAAGAAGGCGCGCCTTTCGGTAAAATAGCGCACGAAAGCTGTATTTCCTGCCACCTGAGCACGGCCAGGGCTCAAAAGGCCAGCGGCCCCGTTTCCTGTTCCGGCTGCCACGATGCCGCCACCTGGGCGCGTTACGCCAAGGTTTCGCCCGTGCCGCGCCTGGCCGTGGGCCAGCCCGACATGGTGCGCATGAAGAGCCCGGACGTTCCGGAAGCCGGGGTCAAGCCGCAGGCCGCGCCGCGTTCCCTGCCCGGCGTTTCCTTTAACCACAGCCTGCACGAAAACGCCCTGCCTTCCTGCCGCAGCTGCCACCACGACTCCTTGCGAGCCTGCTCTTCCTGCCATACCAGCACGGGAGACGCCAAGGGCAAGCAAATTACCATTGGCCAAGCCATGCACGCGCCCAATTCCACCTATTCCTGCGTCGGCTGCCATGAACAGCGCAAAACCACCCTGCAGCAGTGTGCCGGATGCCACATCCCCAAAGCGGTGCGGGCCAAGCAGAACTGCGCCTTCTGCCATAAGACGGCGGCCAAGGGCGGACCGGCCGCGCAAAGCGGCACACGCGCCCCGGCACGCAGCGCGGCGGAAACAGCGCCGGAAGTGGTACGCATAGGCGTTCTCTCCCAGGAATTCGTGCCCAGCCAATTCCCGCACGGCGCCATTATCCGGGCGCTGGAAAAGGGCATACGCCAGGCGGCCCCCAGCCTGGAAGCCACCCATGAGGGCGGCTACACCCTGTGCCAGAGCTGCCACCACAACAGCCCAGCCAGCGCCGCACCCCCCAAGTGCGCCAACTGCCACCCCAAAACCCTGACGGCTCCCGCCCCGGACGGCAGGCCAGCGCTGCAGTTCGCCTACCACCAGCAGTGCATGACCTGCCACGAGCGCATGAACATCAAGAAACCGGCCAACACGGATTGCGCCGGGTGTCACGCCAAGCGCGCGCCGTCTCCCTGAACGCCTGTAAGACCTCTGACAAAACGAAAGCCTCCGGTAACAACCGGAGGCTTTTCATTCAGCAAAACAATACCCTCTGAACCAAAAAATTCAGAGGGCCCACTCGTTGCTGACTACTTCTTCACCGCTTCTTTCAGAGCTTTGCCGGGGGTGAACTTCACGGCCTTAGCGGCGGGAATGAGAATTTCTTTGCCGGTGCGGGGGTTGCGGCCTTTACGGGCGGCGCGCTCAGTGACCTTGAAGCTGCCGAAGCCGGTAAAGGCAACGGACTCGCCCTTTTTCAGGGCCGCGGTCAGAACGGCGACAACGGCGTCGAGAGCGGCTTCGGATTGAGCTTTGGTGGAAAGGCCGGATTTAGCGTGGATCTTTTGCACCAGTTCAGCTTTAGTCATGATTCTCTCCATTCAGTGGTTGTGTATTTGTGAACCCGCATCCGGCGGTCTGCCGGACGACAAAAGCATGGGATGGTTTTACAGAGGCGCGTCTTAATGTCAACAGAATTTGCAAAAAAACAGCACAAAATCCTCTTCTTACAACAGAATTTTTTGGAACCGGGTTGCGCGTGCGCAACAGCTCTGAAAATTATATTTATATTTCATCATATTATAAGGATACTGCAAACACAAATAAATCACTCTCTATTTTTCCCAAAGGAGGCGCCCTTGAGCCCTTCCCCTTTGCGGGGACTTTGGGTAAGCTGCGGCCGCACGGTATGTTTCGCTGCGGAGGAGGAACCATGGCTGATCCGCGAGGCGCACGGCGTCTCCTGTTGCTTATCATTGCAAGCGCGCTGTTTCTTACGGCCTGCGCCCAGAACGTTGTGCGGCTCAACAACCCGTCTTCCCAGACGGTTATTGCTAAAACCGGCGCGCCCTCCGTATGCGTCGTGCTTTTTGAAGACAAACGCAACAAATCCGAAATAGGCCAGCGCCGTAACGGCGACCTGTTCCTGCCGCGCAGTTCCGTGGACGACTGGATCTCCCGCGCCATGGCCGACGCCCTGGCAAAGTACGGCCTTGTGGTGACTTACGCCCACGATCTTGAGCAGGCCAAGCAGTCCAACCCGAATTACATCGCCACCGGCGTTATTGAAGAAGTGTGGCTGAAGGAAAGCTCACTCACCTCCCTCACCTGCTCCATGCGCGCCACGGTATCCCTGCTGCGCGGCAACGGAACCCATGTGTTCAAGAACACCTTTACCGCCAGCCTTTCCAAGCGCGTCATCCCCGGTACGGATTCGGCCCCGGACGTTTTGACCGAAACTCTGGGAGACATTGTCCAGCCGGCGGCCCAAAAAATCGAACAAACGGCGCGCTGACGGGGCCAAGCATGACGTGGCGTTGCAAAGGCGTTTCCGGCTTCAGGCCGCCCGCGCTTTTTCCGGTGTTGTTCGCCGTTTTGCTGCTGGCCCTTCCCCGCGCGGCCGCTCCCGCCCCTTCCGGGCCGCAGTTTATTGCCGAGCGGCCTTTTCAAGGCCCCATCACCCATGACATGGCCCTGCAGGCGGCCAAGGCGGCTGCCAGGCAGGCGGCCATGCAGGCCCTGGCCCGCGACCTGGTAACCCGGCCTGACGTGCAGTTCGTGGGCAAGGCGGGCCCCAGCCCCATTCCCCGCGACCCCCTGGCCCTGGCCTATGCTTCCGCCCGTTTGCAGCCCCCGCAATCCCAGTCGCAGGGCCGTCCCTTGCAGGCACGCGTCGCGGTACGCCTGGCCGTGAGCTGGCCGGACGACCAGGAACTGCGCCAGGCCCTGCTCCAAACCGCCCGCCTTGCTCTCTACGCCCGGGCCGTGACCAGGGAAACAGTCCTGCTTGCGGAGTATGACACGCTGTCAACGCGCCTGTTGCGGGCATCCGCTTCAAAGCAGGAATTATCCCAACCGGAACTGTCCGCGCTGCAGGAAATCCCGGACCGGCTCAGGGCGCTGGCCGCCGCGCTGGAAGGCATGGACTTGTACCTTGAAGCCCTGCGGGACTTCTCCGGCACTTGGGGCCGGCCCCAGGAAAGCGCCGCCCTGATGCAGCGCATCCTCTCCCTTGACCCGGACAACGCCCCGGCGCTCAACGCATATGGCGAATGCTGCCTGCTGCTGGGCCGACTGCAGGAATCGCAGGAAGCCCAGCGCAAAGCCCTGGCCCTGGTCCCGGATTTTGACAGGGCCTTTCACGCGCGCGGGGCGGCCAACCTGGCTTTGGGCCTGCCCGCCCTGGCTGTCGCGGATTTCACGGAGGCCATACGCCTCTCTCCGCACAACGCGGAATACCGGCGCGACCGGGCTGCGGCCTGGCTGGTGCGGGAAGAGACCGAGCCCATGTGCCGGGACTTTCGCGATGCCTGCGCCCTTGGCGACTGCGCGGGCTACCAGTGGGCGCTGACCCAAGGCCGCTGCCCGCGCTCAAACGATGAACCACAACCCAGCCGCAGGCTCCCATGAAACCACCGCACCCCAATCGCATGCGGCCTTCTCCCAAAAAACATTGCGAGAGCGAGCCCTTACACAACGAAGCCGCGGCGCATGAAGAGAATCTTGCTGCCCGGGCGCTTCTGAAAAACGGGCTCCCCCCCTCTGCCCGGGCAGAGCGTTGGCAACTGCTGCAAGTCTTTGCCGACGCCATCCCGTCGCCCGTGATGGGGGTGGATGACACGGGGGAAGTCATCGTGTGGAACAGCGCGGCCGCGAGCCGGACAGGCATGGACTCGGCCCGGGCCAAAGGCCGGCCGCTTGGCGCCGCCGCGCCCGAATACGCGTTTCTTCTCCCCCACATTGCCCGGGCTCTGGATCTGCGGCAGACCTGCGCCCTTTCCAGGGCGCTGCCGTGCCCGCCCGACGGCGCGGAACGCCTCCACACCATCACTATCTGCCCCCTGAACGCGCCAGGCGTCAGCGGGGCCCTTGTGCACATGGATGATGTGGAATTTCCCGAGCATATGAAAGAAATTATGGCCCGGACGGAAAAAATGTTTTCCGTCTGCGGACTTGCCGCAGGCATGGCGCACGAGATCAACACCCCCTTGGGCGGCGTTTTGCAGGGCGCGCAGAACATACTCCGCCGTCTTGATCCCGAACTGCCCGCCAATATCACCACGGCCCAACAGCTTGGCTGCGACCTGCAAGCCATGCAGGCGTATATGGAACAGCGAGGCATCCGACACTTTCTCGAGGGAGTGCGCGAATCGGGCTCGCGGGCCGCGGCCATTGTAGCCGCCATGCTGGAGTTCAGCCATGACACCACGTACGCCAAAACCTGCGTGAGCCCGCGCCAACTCGTCCACAACGCCCTGCGTCTGGCTAGCCTTGACTACAGCCTAAAAAAACACTGCGATTTCAAAAAGATAGCCATAGAGGAAGAGTACCAGCCGGACCTGCCCCAGTTGCTCTGCTCGCCGCTGGAAATAGAGCAGGTGCTGCTCAACCTCTTCAAAAACGCGGCGCAGGCCATGGCGCAAGAGGAACCGCGTCCGGGAGGGCCGCGCATCGGCATCCGCGTCTACCGGGAAGGCGGGTATCTGCGCTTTGACATCAGCGACACGGGCCCAGGCATACCGGATGCCTCGCTGGCGCGGGTTTTCGAACCTTTTTACACCACCAAACCCTCGGGCGAAGGCACCGGACTGGGCATACCGGTCTCCAACTTCATTATCACCAACAAACACAACGGCACGTTCAGCGTGAGCTCGCATCCCGGCTCCGGCACCACGTTCAGCATAACCCTGCCTATAGATTAGGGAGGTTCAACTTTGAAAAAGTCGAACCGCTCTGCCAGGATTTATCTTTAAATCCTGGCGTAAGATCAGCGTAGCTGGGCGATTCCCAAGATAGCGGACTTGCCCGCCCCGGTCATCCAACGAGGCCCTGAAGGGGCAAAGCCACGACGGCCGAGTCAACTTTGTCCACCGTCAAGCGGCAATCTCGGAACGAAACGGCTCTGGAGCATTTTACCTTTGAGATTTTATCTTATGACAAAATGCTCTGGCCTTGCGAAACGCAGCGCAGCAAGGCCCGCGAGATTGGCGTAGGCGGGCTTTGCCCGCCGTTAAGCGACAATCTAAGAGACGGCACAGCCCACGCCATAAATCGCGAAACCCGCCACCCTTAGCAAGGCGGCGGGTTTCGCGAGTATCTTTCGGGCGGGGTCACTGTTTGCCCCGCGCGGCATCAGGAGCGGCAGCCTCGGCGCCGTCCCCCGCCGCCTGTTCAGGCTTTGCCGGCTCCTTTTCCAGGTGCAGCACCCGGCTGCACACAGCGCCCACTCAACCGCCAAGGCCGCGGTTTTCCGGCAGCCAGCGCACCAGGAAAAAACAGACCACCGCAAAAGCCCCCAGCGGAATAAATTCCCAGAAGGACATGGTTCACCTCCATCAGGCCATGGGCACAAAGGCCTTTTTGCTCGCCCCGCACACGGGGCAGCGCCAATCCTCAGGCAATTCGGCAAAAGGGGTGCCTTTGGGGACTTTGCCTTTGCGGTCCCCTCGGTCGGGGTCATACATATAGCCGCAATTCACCGTGGTGCAGCGGTAATATTCTTTTGGGTCGCGCATGGGCCGCTCCTGGCCGTAACTGCCAACTCCGCGCTGAAAAACAGCGCGGACTATGCCTCTTTTTCCGCACCAGCGCAGGCCGCACACACGCCCTCAAACTCCAGGCGCACGCTGCTCAGCGTAAAGCCGTCCACGCTCAACTCCTGCACGCTCGGCACTTTCAAAGCGGGGAAAACGTCGGCGATTTTACCGCAGCGCAGGCAACGCACATGCTGGTGCGCATGCATGGCGCCGTCAAAACGCCTCTGCGTTCCGGCACTTTCAAGGCAGAGAATCTCGCCCTGGCGCACGAGAAGGTCGAGGTTCCGGTACACAGTGCCAAGGCTGATACGCGGAAGCCTCACCCTGGTCATGGTGTAGATCTCGTCCGCCGTGGGGTGGCTGCGCACAGAGCGCAGGGTCTCTAAAATGACCATGCGCTGTTTGGTGGTTCTGCTTTGGCGCTGCACGGCACACATCCTTGTAACTGTTTATCAATAACTATTATTAACTAGGATTTTTGTCAAGGCACCTGCACGGATACGCCAGAGAACAAAAAACCGCCCACCCAGGTCGCGGCCGGAGCGGGCGGTTTTCAGCGTGTTTAGTTAATCAGCCTTTTTCCGGCGTTTTTCCCACAGCTTCATATCTTTCATCTTCTTCCGGCGGTGACGCTGCAGCGCGCGGCACACCAATGGAGCGTTCTTCGCGTACCCCCACTTTTCCCGGTATTCGTTCGGTGAAAGACCGTGCGAGAGCAAATGCTTACGCGTAAGCATCTTGAACGACTTGCGGCACTCCAGGCAGATAATGAACGTATCTTTAGGAGTCCTGTCCGCGCCGGCTTGCTCGCTTGACGAAACATCCTCCCACCCGGAGACCAGCATGCGCTGAATGGCCGCTGACAGGCCCTTGACCATGGAGCTGATTTCCTCTTCCGTCATGGTGCGGCAACTTGCCTGCGCTTTCACAATTTCCAGCGCCTGGCGTACATGTTCTTCCATTCTCCCCCCCTGTTTACGCTGCATTGGATGTGCATTAAAATACATGCACGTGCAGCAACATATAGCTTTATTTAATTTTGCATAAAAAAATTCGCGCATTTCCCCATAATAATTTTGCAGATTCGCGCGAATACCCTTCACCAGAATTAATTACTTTTCAAGTCCATAAATAATCCCCCAAAAAAAATCAACAGACTTCTCGCGCCGTTGTGCTTTTTTCTTATTGTAGAAGCCTGCCCGGAAAAACATACTAACCACATTGATTTTTTTACCTTGTGGAAATTATGGTTTTTTTGATTTTACTACTTTTGCATAGTGTTTTTCTAACTATGCGTGCCATTGTCAAACAGCGTCCAGGTCAGCTCATGTTTGTTATGCGCTAAATGCATCAGGCGCGATCCGGGAATATTGAGAAACGACGAGGCAATACTATGGTCTGTTATTCCTTGAAACTTTATGGTGCACACAAAATTTCCGCACCTTCCTTTTTCCAGCCACCGCGTTACCAAACGCAACAACCTGTCCGGATAGCAGGCAACGTCGCAAAACAACCAGTCCACAGCGCCCGCGGAAACCGGGTCCAGCGCGAAAGCGCTGCTGTTCTCGCAATGGTTCACCAAAGGCAGAGCCGCCACCGCTGGGTCCAGCGGGGATTTGTCCAGGCTGAACACCCGCGCGCCCAGCATGGCCAGGACCCAGGTCCAGCCGCCGGGCGCGCTGCCCAGGTCCAGACACAAGTCCCCCGGCTGGGGCCGCTTGCCCATGACTGTGAACACCTCCCACAGCTTGCGGTAGGCCCGGCTGGGCGGCCCCTGGGTATCTTCCGCGAAGCGGGGTTCCCCGTTCGCAAAAGAACTGGCACAGACGGCCGAAGCCAGAATGGTGCCTTCGTCCCACAGGGTCCAGCCGCCCATGGGCGCGGCGGGCGGAGGAGAGCCAAATACGAAGGGCTTCGTCCCCACAGGCGGAAGCTGCTGGCGGATCAGTTCAGCGCGGCGATGGTGCTCCGTGGAAACCAGCGCCCAGTTGCGCTGTACGGCCCGCAGTTTTTTCACCCCGTCCCCGATGGAACGGATAGGGATGAGCACGGGATCGTACCAGATATTCTGCGCCCAGGCCGGCGTTATGCCTTCGCCATTCGCGCCGAACAGCCTGCCCCTGCGCCACACGACGGAAACGCCCCGCAGGGTGAGCTCTTCCTCCAGCGGCGTTTCAAAGCCCTCCGGAGCGAGGTATACGATATTTGCTTGCGTCATGGCGTCTGCCTCCGCCAAAGTGGCGTCTCTTGTCAAGCTTTGGCTTCCGCCGTATACTAATCAGTTCCCATGCCCAGCTATAATGCTGCTGCTTGACGCCCTACCGCCGGAACGGCCGAGCCTTGCGCCGGGCCCTGATCCGGGGAGATTATAATGCCGCACAAAGGCCCCCATATTTCCATCAATGTCGAATCGCTGGTCAGCCGTATCCTGCGCATTCCCGTCGACGACTTCGCGGACTGGCCGGAAGGTGTGCGCGAACTGACCATGCGCCTGGCCGGCGAGCTGTTCCTGGTCAGCTACAACCCCTTTATCAACAGCGCCCTGGTCAAGGAAAGCGTGGCCGCGCGTTTTGAGCAGTCCCGCCGCGCGCTGGCGCACCACTACGCCAATTCCATCGCTGAAGGCCTGACCATGTTCTGGAGCGCCTACGACAGCGACACGGAATACCGCAAGGCGCTTATTTCCCGGCTGGAAGCGGTGCTGCCCAAAGACCGCATCGACGCGCGGCCTCATTCCCGCGTGGAAAGCGCCACGGACGCCACGGACCTGCGCATGGAACTGCCGCTTTTGGTGGTCACCCCGGCCACGGCCGAGGAAGTCAGCGCGGTGGTGCAACTGGCCAACGAAATGCAGTTCGCCCTGGTGCCCAGGGGCGGGGCTTCCGGCCTTACCGGCGGGGCCATTCCCGCCAGAAAACGCACGGTCATCCTCTCTCTGACCCGGCTCAACGCCCCGCTGGAAGCGGATGAAAAAGCCATGACCATACGCCTGGGCGCGGGCGTCATCACCAACGACGCCATACTGGCCGCCGCCGGACACGGCCTGCTGTTCACCGTGGACCCCGCGTCCAAAACCGCTTCCACCATAGGCGGGAACATCGCGGAAAACTCCGGCGGCCCACTGTGTTTCGAATACGGCACCACCATCGACAACGTGCTCTCCTACCGCATGGTCACGCCCACAGGCGAAATTATTGACATTGAGCGCGTGAACCACCCCCGGCACAAGATAATGGAGGACGAAGAAGCCGTCTTTGAAGTGCGGGATATTTCCGGCGGGGTGCGCAAGGTGGTGACCCTGCACGGCTCCGAACTGCGCGCGCCGGGCCTGGGCAAGGACGTGACCAACAAGGCCCTGGGCGGCCTGCCCGGCATGCAGAAAGAAGGGGTGGACGGCATCGTTGTGGAAGCCACCTTTATTCTGCACAAAAAGCCGCGCCACATCCGGGTCATTGTGCTGGAATTCTTCGGCCGCTCCATGGTCAACGCCATGCGGGTCATCAAGGACGTGGTCAACCTGCGCAACGAAAGCCGCCAGCTCGGGGATATTTTCAAGATCACCGCCCTGGAGGAATTCGGCAGCAAGTACGTCCAGGCCATTGAATATAAAAAGAAATCCGTCACCTATGAAGGCGACCCCATTTCCGTGCTTATCCTGCAACTGGAAGGCGACGACAAAGAAGCCCTGCTGGGCGCCGTGGCCAAGGTGGCGGAAATCTGTAAGCCCTACGACGGCGTGGACGCCTTTATCGCCAAGGACGCCAAGGAGGCGGAAGTGTTCTGGGAGGACAGGCACCGCCTTTCCGCCATTGCCAAACGCACCTCGGGCTTCAAGATCAACGAGGACGTGGTCATTCCCATCGACACGGTACCGGAATTCGCCCAGTTCATTGAGCAGGTGAACCTGGAATGCATGGCCAAAGCCTACAGAAACGCCCTGCAGGAAGTGGGGCGTCTCACCGGTTTCCCCACCGAGGAAAAGGACCTTAACCGGGAATTCACTTACTGCTCCAAAGTCATCAAGGGCGAAGTCTCCGCCGCCGACCAGTCGGACGAAGAACTGGAACTGCGCGCCACCCTTTTTCTGGCGTCCCTGCGAGAAGCCCACCCCGCTTTGGCCCGCAAAATCGCGGCCGTTGAAGAGCGCATGATCACCCAGCGCATTATCGTAGCCACGCACATGCACGCGGGCGACGGCAATTCGCACGTCAACATCCCGGTGAACTCCAACGACCCGGTCATGTTGCACGCGGCGGAAGAAACCGCCATGCGCGTGATGCAAAAGGCCCAGGACATAGGCGGCGAGGTTTCCGGCGAGCACGGCATAGGCATTACCAAAATCGCCTTTCTCTCGCCGGAGAAGATGGCGGCCATCAAAGAGGTCAAGCGCCTGGCGGACCCGCGCAACATCATGAACCCGGCCAAGCTCACGCAAAAAGAGCTGCCCGTCGCGCCGTTCACCTTTTCCTTCAACCGCCTGATCCAGGATATCCGGCAGAGCGGCATTGAGGACAAGGAACGTCTGATCAGCCTCTTGAGCAACGTGCAGATCTGCACCCGCTGCGGCAAGTGCAAGCAGGTCTGCCCCATGCACTACCCCGGCGCCTCCATGCTCTACCAGCCGCGCAACAAGAACCTGGTGCTGGGAGCGCTGATCGAAGCTGTCTACTACGCGCAGATCAACACCGGCAAGGCGGACCCCTTCCTGATGGGCGAGCTGCGCGGGATTATGGAACACTGCACCGGCTGCGGCAAATGTACGGCCGTGTGCCCGGTGAAAATAGATTCCGCCGAGGTGGCCCTGACCTCCCGCGCCATTCTGGAGCGGGAAAAACAGGGCGGCCACCCCCTGAAAAGCAAAGTCCTGGCCTATCTGGCGGAAGACGTCGCCGTGCGCGCGCCCAAAGCGGCCAAACTGGCGGCCACGGGGCAACGCATGCAGAACCGCCTGTTGGGCGTCATCCCCCCGTCCTGGCGCAACCGCCTGGAAAATCCGCTCTTTTCCGCGCCCGGCCCGCAGCCCCGCTTCTACAACCTGACGGAAAGCCTGCGTCTGGACAAGGGCTCCATTTTCACGCCGCAGGGCGAGGCCAAAGGCGCCGTGCTCTACTTCCCCGGCTGCGGGGCCGCGCTGTTCGACCGCGCCATCGCCTGCGCGGGCATCCTCCTGCTGCTCAAGGCCGGGTACACCGTCATTCTGCCGCAAGAACACCTCTGCTGCGGCTACCCCCTGGTTTCCGCCGGCATGCACGATGCCTACACCACCCTGCGCGAGCGCACCCTCAACGCCCTCAGCGAGCTTTGCGACAAGGCCGCCGCCCTGGGTCTTGCGCCGTCCCATCTGCTCACCGCCTGCGGTTCCTGCCGCGACGGGCTGGAACGCGCCCTGGCCGTGGAATCCCCGCGCCCGGACGGCGAAAAGCTCATGCATCAGGACGTGGCCCAGTTCCTGCTCACGCGTCTGCCCGCCGCCCCGAAATCCGAGACCGCCAACCTGCTCTACCATTCCCCCTGCCACTCGGAATGGACGGGCGTGCACAAGGTCAAGGCCGCAGGCATCTACGCCGCCGCCCTGGCGGAGCTGTCCGGCGCGCAGATCCGCGTTTCCCCCGGCTGTTGCGGCGAATCCGGCATGGGCGCCATGACCAGTCCGGCCATCTACAACAAGATCCGGGGCAAAAAAGCCGCCCAGCTTGAGCGCGACTTCACCGCCCTGCACGACGCGGACCGCGCCGCGGACGAAAAGACCCCCGTCATTGTGGGCTGCCCGTCCTGCAAGATGGGTATAGGCCGGACCCTCCTGGCCCTGCACGACAAGCGGCCCGTGCTCCACACCCTGGAGTATCTGGCCCAAAGCTACACGGGCAAAGACTGGCGGAAAAAGTTCCGCAAGCTCCTGCTCCAGACCCTGAAAAACGGCAACGGCAAGGGCGCGGCCCGCGTGGTGGACCTGTCCGCCCTGGGCGCCGTGGAAGTCTCGGCGGCGGATACGGCTGAAGACGACGAATAGCTGTCGAAGCCATCTAAAAATGAAAGCAGGGCGCTGCCTTGCACCCGCCAAGGGGCGCGCCCCTTGGAACCCATTCAGGGTGATGCAAAAAGTGGCGCTCATCTGGTAGCAGGTACTGGCTTGATAGGCTGAAAAAGGCGGTGCCGTAATTGTACGGCACCGCTTCATCAAAGAGAAACGCCCCCATACCCCCTGTCAAAATTCTTTGGAAGGGAGTTGGGGGTCCGGGGGAAGAGGGAAACCTTTCTTCCAAGAAAGGTTTCCCTCTTCCCCCGGCCGCCGGAGGCATTCTCCCCAGGAAATACCTCGCCGTTGACTACGGGCAGAAACGCACGGGCATAGCTGTTTCCGATGCCGGGGGCCGCATGGCTTTTGCGCGGGTGGTGTTGGAAATGACCACGCGTGAACGCTTTTGGGCGGCCTTTCTGGCCGTGCTGGATGAAGAAGCCCCGGACGCCGTGGTGGTGGGCCTGCCACTGCAAGCGGACGGCACGGACGGGCTGACGGCCCGGCAGGTGCGCAACTTTGTGAAAAGCCTGCAGCGACGGAGCGAGCTGCCCGTGTACTTTATGCCGGAAACCTTGAGTTCCCATGAAGCGGAAAGCTTGCTGCGTGAGGCACGGGAGGCGGGGGGCGGCAGGAACCGCCGCGCGCCCGTGGACCACGTGGCCGCCGCCCGCGTTCTGGAGTCTTTCCTCGCGCTGCCCGAACATGCTAGGGTGGGCGCATGAACGCGACGCAGCCCCCAGAAAAGCAGGAAAATCCGCCCGTTGCAGGCGGTCAGACGCAGCCTCCGCAGAAATCTGGCCCGGATCACACCGAGCAGGGCGACGGTGGCCATGGTGACGCGGGCGGAAACCCGCCGCCGCGCAAGAGGCTCTCGTGGTTCGTGCGCATGCTGCTTGTGCTGGGGCTGCTGCTTCTCGGCGCGGGCGGGTATGTGGCTTATGACGCCGCCACCTTCATGCACCGCCCGGCGGGCAGAGACAACCCTCAGGATGTCACCATCTATATCGCGCCCGGCGCCACCTTTGACCGCGTGGCCTGGGACCTTTACAAGGCCAAGGCCATTACCAGCGTGTGGCGCTTCCGGCTGCTGGCTCAACTGCACAAAAAACTCGGGGCCATCCAGGCCGGGGAATTCCAGGTCAACACGGGCTGGACGCCCAGCCGTATCCTGCAGCACCTGGTTTCCGGCCGTCCCCTGCTCTACCCGCTGGCCCTGCGCGAGGGCCTGGCCTGGTGGGAAGTGGCCAGGCTGGTGGAAGAAGGCGGGTTCGCCAAAGCCTCGGCCTTCAAGGAAGTCATCCACGACCCGGAATTTCTGCGCGCCTACGGCATCCCCTTTGCCAATGCGGAAGGCTTTCTGTTCCCGGAAACCTACCACCTGCGCAAACCCAGAACCCTGGGCGGCCGGGCCGAGGCCGAAGCCGTGGCCCGCGTGCTGGTGGAACAGTTCTGGAAGCGCAACTGGCCGCTGTTCCAGGACTATGCCGCCCGTTCCGGCGAGAGCGGCGGGACTCCGGTATATCTGAAAACCGCGGCTTTCCGGGAGGGCGCGTTGCGTTTCGCAGTGTCCCGTCCCGCTCCGGCTGCCGCCCCAGTTTCCGAAAGACGGAGCGCCAACGCCACGGCGGCCAACGCTACCCAGGCGGCTTCCGCCAACGCCACGCGCCCCGCGCAGCCCGCCAGGCTGCCGGACCTGCTCGCGCCCGTGTCCGCTGAAAGTCTGCGCCGCCTGGTCATTCTCGCCACGCTGGTGGAAAAGGAAACGGCCGTGCCCGGCGAACGCGCCCGGGTGGCCGGGGTCTACGCCAACCGCCTGCGCCTGGGCATGCTGCTGCAGTGCGACCCCACCATCATCTACGGCCTGGGGGAGAGTTTCAGCGGCGCTATCCGCAAATCTCAGATCGCGGACCCCAAGAATATCTACAACACCTACCAGCACCCCGGCCTGCCGCCCGGCCCCATCTGCTCTCCCGGCTTTGAGGCCCTGCGTGCCGCCGTCAGCCCCGAACAACACAAGTACCTGTACTTTGTGGCCATAGGCCAGACCGGGGCGCATGAGTTTTCCACCAACCTGGAAGACCACAACAAGGCCGTGGCCCGGTACCGCGCGTCGCAAAAGCAGTGACGCCCACCCCTGCCTGGCAGACATGTTCTCTTCGCAACGGGCGTGTTGTCCTGCCAAACCCCACGGGCACGCGCCTCTCCTCACCTTACTTTGATTTTTGCGAAGTTTTTTCTCTATAGCGCTTGCTATCCTCCCGCCTTTCCATAATAATAACAATTCCTGAATAGCGGCCTCTCCCGTCGGCGTTTGAACCCGGCGGCCGGTTTCACCTGTACTGCCTGGGGGTAGTCATGGATGTCGTCATGCTTTCGCGGCTGCAGTTCGCCGCCGCCGTATTTTTCCACTTCATCTTTGTCCCGCTCACTCTGGGGCTGTCCGTGATGATCGCCATTATGGAGACGAAATACGTCCGCAGCGGCGATGTCATGTACAAACAGATGGCCAAATTCTGGGGCAAACTGTTTCTCATCAACTTCGCGCTGGGGGTGGTGACCGGCATCACCCTGGAATTCCAGTTCGGCACCAACTGGTCGCGCTACTCCACCTATGTGGGCGACATTTTCGGCTCGCTCCTCGCCATTGAGGCCACGCTGGCTTTTTTCCTGGAATCCACGTTCCTGGCGGTGTGGCACTTCGGCTGGAACCGGGTGTCCAAAAAAGCGCACCTGTTCGCCATCTGGGCCGTGGCTGTCGCGGGCAACCTCTCCGCCGTGTGGATCATTCTGGCCAACGGCTGGATGCAGAACCCGGTGGGCCACGTGCTGCGCAACGGCCGCGCGGAACTGGACAGCTTCTGGGCCGTGCTGGCCAACCCCTTTGCCTGGGGGCAGTTCTTCCACACCATTTTCGCCTCCTGGATGCTGGCGGGCTTTTTCGTGCTGGGCGTTTCCGCCTGGCACCTCATGCGCCGCAACAAGGTGGAGTTTTTCACCCGCTCTTTCCGCATGGGCGCCCTGTTCGCCCTGGTTTTCTCCCTGCTCGTGGCTTTGCAGGGGCACCACCACGGCACCATGGTGGCCAGGATGCAGCCGCCTAAACTGGCGGCCATGGAATCGCACTGGGACACGGTGAAGTCCGCGCCCATGTATCTGCTGGTCATCCCGGACGAAAAAAATGAAGGCAACTTGGTGGAAGCCATCAAAATTCCCGGTCTGCTCAGCTTCCTGGCCCACGGCAACTTTTCCGCCGAGGTCAAGGGCCTGAAAGACTACCCGGCCGAAGACCGGCCGCCGGTGCTGCTGACCTTCCTGTCCTTCCGGGCCATGGTGGGCCTGGGCAGCCTGTTCCCGCTGCTGGCCATTCTGGCCTGGCTGTGGCAGGGCAAAATCGCGGAAAAAGCCTGGTTCGGCCGCATCCTTATCTGGGCCATTCCCCTGCCCTATATTTCGATTATGGCGGGCTGGACCGTGGCCGAAGTAGGCCGCCAGCCCTGGATAGTCTGGGGGCTGATGCGCACCAGGGACGCGGTTTCCCCGGTGCCGGGCTCCTCCGTGGCTCTTTCGCTGCTGGCCTTCCTGGCGGTGTACACGGTGCTGGGCGTCATTGATATCTGGCTCTTGCGCAAATACGCACGGCTGGGCCCGCCGGACGAAGCCCCTGAAACGGCTTCCCCTCAGGCGGCCTCTGAACAAGCCCCTTCGGGCCAGGTTTAAGGAGGATATGACAATGCTGGAAACAACCTGGTTCATCCTCTGGGGACTTTTGTGGGCCATCTATTTCATGCTGGACGGCTTTGATTTCGGCATGGGCACGCTCATGCCCTTTATCTCCGCCAATGAAACCGAACGCCGCGTGATCTACAACGCCGCCGGTCCCTTCTGGGACGGCAACGAAGTCTGGCTGATCACGGCGGGCGGGGTCACTTTCGCGGCCTTTCCCAAGGCCTATGCCGTGATGTTCAGCGCGCTGTACGCGCCGCTGCTCATTCTGCTCTTCGGGCTGATTATCCGGGCCGTGTCCTTTGAATTCCGCAACAAAGTGGACAGTGACCGCTGGCGCAAGCTGTGGGACGGCTGCCAGTTCCTGGGCAACTTCGTGCCCGCCCTGCTCCTGGGCGTTGCCTTCGCCAACCTGTTCATGGGCATTCCCATTGACGTGGACGGCGTGTACCACGGCAACATTCTCAAGCTGCTCAACCCCTACGGTCTGGTGGGCGGCATACTGTTCGTGTTTTTCTTCTGCCTGCACGGCATGCTCTGGCTGGCCGTGAAATCCACCACCCTGCTGCACGAGCGGGCGCTCGCCTGGGCCAGGAACCTCTGGCCGTGGGTAATGGGCCTTTCCGTACTCTTCCTGCTCATGACCTGGACCTACACGGACCTGTTCGCCAACTACGTGAAGTGGCCCCTGCTCTTCCTTCTGCCGCTGCTGGCCGTCGCCTGCCAGGTCGGCGCGCGCATCATGCTGGCGAAAGACGACGCCCTGCGGGCCTGGGGCTGCAGCGCCGGGTACATTTTATTCGTCACCCTGTTCGGGGTGGCGGGCATGGTCCCGCGCCTCGTGCCCTCCAACATGGGAGGGGACGCGAGCCTGACCATCCACAACGCGGCTTCCAGCCCCCTGACGCTCAAAATCATGCTGGGCGTGGCGCTGGTAGCCGTGCCCGTGGTTATCGGCTACCAGACCTGGGTGTACTACACCTTTATGCACAAGGTGACGGAAGAAGAGCTTTCTTCCGACACCGCTTACTCCTACCCGTGCGCAGCCGGCGGCGCTTGCCCGCGCCGCCGGCTGCGTTGCCTTTTGACCGGCAACCATGTATCAATAAAAGATTACAAATTATCAAGACCGATATGCCAATCGCTTTTTTCGTTGAGGCAACATGCTTTCCGACATTGATATAGCCAAGGCCTTTATCAAGGCCACCACGGAAATACTGGGCACCATGGCGGGCATAGACGCCAAGTCCGGCGCGCCCTATGTCAAGAAAAACGCCGTAGCCAAGGGCGACGTTTCCGCCATTGTGGGCGTTACAGGCCCCAAGCGCGGCACCATCGCTGTTTCCTTTACGGAACCCTGCGCCGTTGCCCTGGTGAAAGGCATGCTGGGCGACGATATCCAGGACCTGATGCAGGATACCCAAGACGCCGTGGGGGAAGTGGCCAACATGGTTTCCGGCCAGGCCCGCGCCACGCTCGCCGCCAAGGGGCTTACCCTGCAGGGCGCGACCCCCACCGTAATTATTGGCAAGGGCCACATTGTAAGCCACTCCACCACCAGCCCCGTGGTCGCCATTCCCTTTACCACGCCGGACGGAGACTTTACCGTGGAGTTCTGCCTCGAATAACAGCCGGAGGCCGCAGTGAAATACCTTATCGCGGAAGATTTTACCGGGCAGCCCGTGCCGTTCATTTTTCCGGACCGGGTCACGCACGCGGACATGCGCGAACAGCTTCCCTACACCAAAATTCTTTCCGCGGGCTACATTCTGCTGCGGGGGGAACACTTCATCTGTCATGGCGGCGACGCGGACGTGAACGCCGTGGCCGGCCCGGACGACGCCAGCATTATCCAGGGCTGTTTCGCCCCTGCTTCCGCCGCGCCCGCCTGCCCGGCCTGATCCAGGGACGGTGGGACTTTTCCTTTGTTCCGCAACACATTCGGCCGAAAACAAAAACGCCCCTCACGGGGCGTTTTTGTTTGGTACGGGAGGGAACACTCAGCCTTTCCATGAGCCGGCATAATGGCTCAGCCTTGGCATGGCTTTCTGGTTAGGACCAGGGTTATTCGTTACAGATCATTGCCTTTGTTTTCCGTGGACCCTGTTACTGCAAAAGCTGCAGGGCCATCCTGGGCAGCGAGTTGGCCTGCGAAAGCATGGCCACGGCCGCCTGCGTGAGAACCTGGTTGCGTACGAATTCCGTCATTTCCGTGGCCACGTCCACGTCGGAGACTCGTGATTCCGCCGCCTGCAGGTTTTCAGCCTGAATCTGCAGGTTGCTGATGGTGTTTTCCAGTCGGTTCTGCATCGATCCAAGGCTGGCGCGAATCTTGTCCTTGGATATGATGGCGTCGTTAAGACCTTCCAGAGCCTTCTGGGCGCTAGCCTGCGTGGAAATGGAGTAGGCCTTGTTGGTCGAGGCCGCCTGGTTCCCCACGCCCAGGGAGGACGCCGTGGCGTTGCCCACCTGGATGTAATAGTAATCCTCAGACGAATCGTTGGCCGTGCCGAAGTGGATCTTCATCTTGCCGGTGGACTGCAGCGCGCTGCCATCGTGCGTGTTGCCCGACAGGTTGCCGTTGAGCAGATACACCCCGTTGAAGTCCGTGGCGCTGGCGATTCGCGTGATTTCCGAAGCCATGGCCTGATATTCGGATTCGATCATCAGGCGCTGGTCGGAGTTATAGGTTCCCGTGGCGGCCTGTTCGGCCAGTTCCTTCATCCGGATCAGCTTTTCGTCGATAACGCCGAGGGCGCCGTCCGCAGTCTGAATCATCGAAATGGCGTCGTTGGCGTTGCGCACCCCTTGGTTCAGGGCTGCGATATCTGCCCGCATCAATTCGCGGATGGCCAGTCCCGCCGCGTCGTCGGCCGCGCTGTTGATGCGCAGGCCGGAAGAAAGGCGGTTCACGGACGTCGCCAGGTTGTTGTACGACGTGGACAAGTTCCGCGAAGCGTTCATCGCCATCATGTTGTGATAGATAATAAGTGCCATGACCATTCCTCCTTGAATGCGTCACGTCCACCATGCCTCAGCCGATAAGGGTTCGGTCGTAAGCCCTATGCCTCCTCTGACCGTGTATTTCCCTCCCGTCAGCGTTCTTTTCGGCGGCTTGGGATATTACTTAAGGGAACGCCCCAAAAAATAAGACGCCGCGCGCGGATAGGCGCCAGGCGCGGATAATGCGGAACGGCAAGGATCCCCTGTTCAAGCCGGGAGATGGCGCAGCCGACATAAACGCACCCCGGCCGCCATTCCCGCACACGCGGGAATCCGGCACCCTTTTTGCCTTCCGCCGCCGTATCGACGATTTGGACTTAGTCTGGCATAGTGCGGCCCATGCTTGAGCAAATCAAAGCCTCCGCCGGTTCCGGCAAAACCTACGCCCTGACCCGCCGGTTCCTGGAGCTTTTGCGGGGCGCCTCCGCGCAGGGCGCGCCCCCGGTGTGCGCCCTTTCCAGCGACCCGGCGGCGCCCTACGCGTTGGCGGAAATTCTGGCGGCCACCTTCACCAACAAAGCGGCCGCCGAAATGAAAAGCCGGGTGCTGCGGGACCTGAAAGCCCTGGCCCTGGGCCTGGAAAAAGACCCGGACCGCCTGGCCCTGTTCAGCAGGGAAGAAGCCACCGCCTGGGTGGAAACCATACTCCGCCGCTTTGACAGCCTGAACATCCGCACCATAGACAGCCTGCTCACGCTGCTGGTGCGCCTTTCCGCCCTTTCCCTGAACCTGCCCCCGGACTTCTCCCCGGTGTTCGACGACGCGGAACTGTTCGACCCGCTCTACGACGCGCTGCTGGACAGCGCCGCCAGAGGCAACGCGGAACTGCGCGACGGCCTGCGCCAGGCTTGCCGCGCCCTGGTGCTGCACGGCGAAATCCCCGGCTTCATGCCCGGCGGGAGGCTGAGAAAGCGCTTGCTGGAAATCGTGACCCTGGCCCTGCACAACGAGCTGCCCCTGCCGGACGCGGCCGTGCTGGAGCAGGTCCAGGCCCGGCGCACCGTGCTGCGCCAGGACCTGGCGGATGCCGCCAAGGCTCTTGCCGCCTTGCTGCAAGAGGAAAATCTGACGGCCAGCGTGAACTTCCTCACCTTTCTCCGCAACTGCGCGGCGCTGGAAATACGCGGAAAAATCCCGGAATCCGTTTATGCATCCAAAGCGGACCTGGATGACTGCCTGCTCAAGGCCGCCAAGGGCAAGGCTTCGGCGGACAGCCGGGCCTCGTTTCGAGAACTGTGCGCCACTTACGAGCGGGCCACCAGTTTGGACCCCCTGTACCGCTCGGCGGCGGAACTCGGCCCCCTGGCGCTTCTGGCCGCCCCTTTAGCCCAGGCCCTGACCACGACCCAGGAAGAGGAAGGCCGGGTCAGCGCGCGGCTGCTGCCACACTTGGCCGAGCGGGTGGTCAGCGGAGAGGGTGGCGTTTCCGACGCCTTCTGCCGTTTGGGCAACCGCCTCTCCCACCTGCTGTTCGACGAATTTCAGGATACCTCCCGCGCGCAGTGGGCCTCCATTGCGCCGCTGGCTGTGGAATCCCTCTCGCGCGGCGGTTCCCTGACCTACGTGGGTGATGTGAAGCAGGCCATCTACAGCTGGCGCGGCGGGGATGCCGCCCTGTTCGACGAGGTGGCGCGGAACCAGGAACTCACCGCCATGCTGCCGCACGGCCCGTCCGTCACCAGCCTGGACCGCAACTGGCGCAGCGGCGCGGCCGTGGTGGGGCACAACAACGCGGTCTTCTCCCGCCTGGCGGACCCGGTCACGGCCAAGGCCGTGGCCTCCGCCATGCTGGCGGACGATACCCCGCCGGATCTGCTGGACCAGGCCGCCCGCACCCTCTGCCGCACCTTTACCGGCACGGAGCAGGAGCTCCCGCCCCAGGCCCTGTCCCGGTCCCCCGGCCTGGTGCGGCTGACGCGCATCCAGGCGGCCGGGGCCGAGGAACTGCGGGAAGAAGTGGCCGAGCGCCTGCGCGCCCTGCTGGATGAAGTGCTTCAACGCCACGCCCCGCGTGATGTCGCCATTCTGGTGCGCCGCAATACGGAAGCGGCGGACATGGCCGCCCTGCTGGCCTCCTGGAAGCTGCCCGTGGTTACGGAGCACAGCTTTCAGTTGGGCCGCCACCCGCTCATCGCGCGGCTGACGGACTTTCTGGCCTTTCTGGAATACCCGCCGGATGACGCGGCTTTCTGGAGCTTCATTTCCGGACCGGAATGCTTCCCGCCCCTGAGCGGCATCAGCCATGAAGCGCTTAGCAACTGGCTGGCCGCCGTGCGCGCCCGGCCGGACGCCATCCCTCTGGCCCGGGGCTTCCGGCGGGACTTCCCAGCCGCCTGGGAACGCGTCATCGCGCCCTTTTACGACCGGGCCGGGCTGATGAGCGCCTACGACACCATTCAGGAAAGCATCCGCCGTTTCGGCCTGCTGGAACGCCTGCCCGAGCACGCGCCCTTCCTGCGCCGTTTCCTGGAAGTGGCCCACGCGGCGGAAGGCAAGGGCGCAAGCTCCCTGTCCGCGTTTCTGGAGTTCTGGGAAAGCAGCGGCGTGGAAGAAAAGGTACCCATGCCCGAAGGCATGGACGCGGTGCGCATTCTGACCATGCACAAAGCCAAGGGCCTGGAGTTCCCCGTGGTCATCGTGCCTTTTCACCACCATACGGACCCGCCGGACAGCGCCATAACCCCGGCCCTGGTGGAAGGGCTGCCGCTGCTGGTGCGGCGCGCCAAGCAACTGGGCGCGGCCTACTACGAAACGCGCCTGCGGGCCGCCCTGGAAGGCCTGAACCTGCTCTACGTGGCCTGGACCCGGCCCACGCGGGAACTGCACGCCTTTCTCACCGGCACGGGCCGCTCGCAGCGCAGTTCCGGCCTGGCCAAGGCCCTGGATATCCTGCTCGCGGACCTGCCCTTTACGGACGACGTGCACGAGACGGGACAGGCGGATCCCGCCCGTACGGAAAGCCCGTCCGAAGCGTCCCAAGCTCCCATGACGCCCCTCCCTTCGTCTTCCGGGGTCTCCGACGACGCGGCCCCGCCCATGCACTGGCTGCCCCGCCTGAAAATATTCCGCAACACCCTGGCGGAACTGGAATTCACGGAACGGCGGCGCGGCATGCTGGCCCACTCCTGCCTGGAGGCGCTACGGCCGGGCGACAATTCGCAGGCGGACGTGGAACGGGCCATCCGGCACGGGCTGCTCACTTTCCCCCTGTCGGTGCCGGATCCCGAATCCGTGTTCCGGGAGCTTTCCGCCATGCTCTCCTGGTATGTCGCCCTGCCGCGCACGGCGGCCTGGCTGGCCCACGGCGCGCCGGAGCAGTCCGTCATGGACGGCGCCGGGCACTTGCACCGGGTGGATTTGCTGGTGGATGACGGCGACGCGGGCCTGCTGACCGTGGAATACAAGACCGGCAGGCCGGACCCCGCCCACGCCGCGCAGGTCAAGCGCTACCTGGGGCTGCTCCGAGCCGCCACGGACAGGCCCGCCAGGGGCGTGCTGGTGTACCTGGACCTGCGCACCGTGGAGGACGTGACATGAGCGGCCGCCAAGCTTTCGTGACCGTGCCCTGGCAGCGGCCCTTTCTGCCCGCCCTGCTGGACCTGGTGCTGGAACGCACAGGCGGGGACGCGGGTTCCGCGTTTCTGGTCTTTCCTCACGCCCGCCCGGCCCGTTACCTGACGGACCTGCTGCGCGCGCATGCCGCCGTGCGCAAGCCCTGCATTCTGCCGCGCATGGAGCCGGTGACCGTGCTGTTCAGCGCCCTGCGCGGCCGGGGGGAAGGCACGGTGCCCGCCCCGGCGGGCCTGCTGGACCAGGTGGCCCTGCTGCTCACCTGCGTGCGCGGCTTGCAGGCGGAAGGGCACACCCCGCTGCAGGGCCTGCCCCTGGGCGAGGCCCGCCGCTTCTTCCCCTGGGGCGTCCGGCTGGCCGCGCTGATGGAGGATTTTGTCCGCCACAACCGCACCCCCGCCGACTACGGCGGCATGGAAGGGGAAGTCAGCCCCTTTGCCGCCGCGCTGTTGGGCAGCCTGGCCGCCATCCACGGCCGCTACATGGCGGCCTTGCGGGAGGGCAACTGGACCACGCCGGGCTTTGACGCCTTTTGCGCCCTGCGCCACCTGGACAAGGCGCGGGAGCTTGTACAAGGCAAGACCCTGTTCCTGGCCGGCTTCCATACTCTCAGCGGCGCGGAGGACCTGCTGTTCCGCCACCTGTGGGCCAACTGCGGGGCCACGGTCTGCCTGCACGCGGACCCGGCCGTCGTAAACGGCAGCCCCCACTGGAGCTGCGTGGAGCTTGTGCGCTGGGCCGGCCGCTGGCGGTCGAGCCTGGACCTGCATGAAGTCGCGCCGGACGGCGCACTTTCCGGGCCGCGCGCACCACGTATCCGCTATTTCGCCGGGTATGATCTCCATTCCCAACTCGCGGCCCTGCAAGAAGAACTCGCCGCCAACGACACGGAATCCAGCGCCGTGGTGCTGCCGGATACCAGCCTGCTGCTGCCCGTGCTCCACCACCTGCCGGACGCGGACGTCAACATCTCCATGGGCTACCCGCTGGCCCGCTCCCCCCTGTTCCGGCTGCTGGAAAGCGTGCTGGCCCTGCAGGAAACCCGGCGGGAGGCGGCCAAGCCGCTGTACCACTGGAAAGCCTGCGTCGAACTTTTGCGCCACCCCTACCTGAAAATGCTCAGCCCGGCACAGGGAGAGGCCCCCGCCAAAGCGGAGGGCGCTTCCCTGCGCCGCCTGCTGCACCGCGCGGAACAGCAGTTGCGGGGCGGGCAGCGTTTCGTGGACCTCGCCGCCCTGCCGCAGGCCGTGGCCCAGGCCTGCGCGCCACCCGACGCTCTGGAAGACGCGCCGGACGAACGCGCGCTGGCGCTGTTCCAGGCCCTGGTGCGCGCCACGGCCACGGCCTGGGAGAGCGTCTCCTGCCTGGCGGACCTGGCCGCCGCCCTGGAAGGGCTGGTCCGCCTGCTGCTGGGCGGCGGGGACGCGCTGTGGCGGCGTTTCCCCATTGACGGGGAGTGCCTGTATCGGCTCATGCAGTCCGTCATCCCGCAGCTGACGCACACAGCCCTGGCCCGCGAGCCGCTCCCGCCCGCCACCTTGTTCGCCATGCTGCGCGAACTGCTGTCCGCCGAGCGCGTGCCCTTTGAGGCCGACCCCCTGGTGGGCCTGCAGGTCATGGGCATGCTGGAAACGCGGCTGCTCTCTTTCCGCCGTGTGTTCATCCCGGACCTGACCGAGGACCGCCTGCCCGGCGCGCCGCACCACGACCCCCTGCTGCCGGATTCCCTGCGCAGCTTGGCCGGGCTGCCGGACGCGCGTGGCCGGGAACGGGTCAGCGCGTATCACTTTTTCCGCCTGCTGGCCGGAGCGGAGGAGGCCGTGCTGCTCTGGCAGGAAGGCGTGGAACCCCAGGGCCTGGCCGACGGCAAAAAGCAGCGCTCCCGCTTTGTGGAAGAGCTGCTCTGGCGGGAAGAACGCCGTCTGGGCCGCCTGCTGGACCAGGAGAAAAAGAACGGCGCCAGCCCTCTGCGCCGCATTTCCTGCCGTCTGCCCGCCCTGCCCCTGGAACGGCGCGGCGCGCCGGTGACGGAAGCCGCCCGCTCCCGCCTGGACGCGCTGCTGGCCGGGGATATCTCCCCTTCGCTGCTGGATGCCTACCTGCGCTGCCCGCTGCGCTTTTTCCATGAGCGCCTGGGCCGCCTCACCCCGGTGCAGGGCGTGATGGAAGAGGAGGACCCCGTGGCCCTGGGCATTCTGCTGCACGACGTGCTGCATGAATTTTACGCCCAGCGCCTGGGCCGGGTCATCCGCCCTTCCCCGCTGCTGGAGCGGGAGCTGCGCAGCCTGTTCCTCGCCAGCCTGGCCGCTTCGCCCCTCAGCGCCAACCTGCCGCCCGACGCCCTGATCATGCTGGAAGAAGCGGGGCCGGAACGCCTTGCCCGCCTGCTGCGCGGCCAAGGCGAAACCACGGTGCGCATGCTGGAAGAAAACCTGCGCGCGCCCCTGCTGGCGGACGGCCGCCGCCGAACCCTGGCCGGCACCCTGGACCGGGTGGACGAACGCGAAGGCGCGCTGCACATTCTGGACTACAAGACCGGGCACATCCCCCGCCACGACAAACGGGTCTGGGACGACGAGCCGTTCTGGCAGCGTTTACAGGCCTGGAACCCGCGTACCGGAGACGGCCAAGACGAGGGCGAGGAACTGCTGTCCGAAGCCTCCCGCCGTTTCAGCAGCGTGCAGTTGCCCGCGTATCTCTATCTTTTCGCCCACGGCACGGGCCTGGACCCGCACGACGCCGCGTATGTGGAACTGCGTGACAAAGCCCAGGAACACCCTCTGCTCGGCCCCGGCCTTGATGATCCGGCGCGGAGCGCGGCCCTGGAAGAGCGGATTCCCGCCCTGCTCGCCTTTCTGCTCCGTCATCTGGAGCACGCGGAGCGCTTTTTCCCGAAACCGGGCGCATATTGCGACTGGTGTTCCTGTCAAAAAGCATGTATAGTGTTGGGCAAAAGAGAGTAAGTATCACTCTCTTTCATGGAGAGACACCCCTCTTTTTATCCCACTTTACGAGAGAGAAAAAGCAATGGCTTTTCCCACCTTACAAATAGGCGACCTTTCCGCCCGCACGCCCATTGTCCAGGGCGGCATGGGCGTGGGCATTTCCCTGCACCGTCTGGCTTCCGCCGTGGCCAATGAAGGCGGCATCGGCGTTATCGCCGCCGCCATGATCGGCATGCGCGAGCCGGACGTGGCCAGCAACCCGCAAGGCGCCAACATCCGCGCCCTGCAAACGGAGTTGCGCAAGGCCCGCGAACTGACCCAGGGCGCCATCGGCGTGAACATAATGGTGGTACTCACGGATTTCGCAAACCTGGTGCGCACGGCCGTCGAAGAAAAAGCGGACGTGATTTTCGCGGGCGCCGGGCTTCCCATGGACCTGCCCAAGCACCTGCTGGACACCTGCGAGGCCAAAAAAGAGGAATTTCGCACCAAGCTGGTGCCCATTGTCTCCTCGGCCAGGGCCGCGAGCCTGATCTGCAAAAAGTGGGTGTCCCGCTTCGGCACCCTGCCGGACGCCTTTGTGGTGGAAGGCCCCAAAGCCGGCGGCCACCTGGGTTTCAAGCCAGAGGATCTCGACAACCCCGCCTTTTCCCTGGAAAAGGTCATCCCGGAAACCGTGGAAGCCATGAAGGTTTTTGAAGACCAGAAGGGCCGCGCCATCCCCGTTATCGCCGCCGGTGGCGTGTATTCCGGCGCGGACATCAAGCGTTTCCTGGATCTGGGCGCCGCCGGCGTGCAAATGGGCACCCGTTTCGTGGCCACCCATGAATGCGATGCGGACATCCGCTTCAAGCAAAGCATCGTCAATGCCGGGTCCGACGACATCACCATCATCAAAAGTCCGGTGGGCCTTCCCGGCCGGGCCATCAAGAACCGCTTTCTGGAAGCCCTGGAAGAGGGCAAAAAGAATTTCCGCTGCATTTTCCACTGCATCAGCACCTGCGACCCCAAGTCCTCTCCCTACTGCATCGCGGCCGCGCTGCTCAACGCCATGAAAGGCAACCTGGAAAAGGGCTTCACCTTTACCGGCGCCAACGCTTTCCGCGTGGACAGCATTGTGTCCGTGCGTGAGCTTATGGGCGGCCTGCAGAAAGAATTCGACGCCGCCCTGGCCGACGCCAGAGCGAAGTTCGCCAAGATTACCGGGTAACGCGCCCGTCCAACGCCTCCGGCACCCCCATACCGCCGGGCGTCGTAAAAGGCTCCCCGTTCCACAGGAACGGGGAGCCTTGCTATTTCATCTGGCTAAGCAAAGTGACAGACAAAAAAACCACCAACCCACCCCGCCAAAGTTCTTTGGAAAGGGGAAAGAGGTCCGGAGGAAGGGGGGAACCTTTCCTCCAAGAAAGGTTCCCCCCTTCCTCTGGGCGTCTAGCCAGCACTCTCCGCATCCGCCAGCAGCCCCACGACGCACCCTCGCCTCACGTCCACCAGGCCCTGGTCCGTGAGTTTCAGGGCCGGGCTGACAGCCAGGCTGAGGGTACTGAAGGCCATGAGCGGGTTGAGGTGGGTTTCGCCCAAATCTTCCATGGCCTTGCGCACGGTGGCCAGATCAGCGGCGGCCTGGGAAAGGGGCTTGCCCGAAAGGATGCCGCCTATGGGCAGGGGCGCGTGGGCCAGCACTTTCCCTTGATGCGCCACGGCGTAGCCGCCCTGGGAAGCGATGAGCATGTTGGCGGCCAGGGCCATGTCCGCCGGGTTGTGCCCCATGACCAGCAGGTTGTGGTGGTCATGGGCCGAGGTCGCGGCCACGGCTCCGGCCGTAATGCCCGTGCCGCCGCAGAACCCGAAAGCCCGGTTGCCGCTACTTTTGCCGTAGCGCTCGAACACGGCCAGCAGCGCGGTTCCGCCCTGCCATTGCGGTTCGCCGCCCTTCACGGACAGGGTAATGCGCCCCTCTTCCACGGCGGTCAATTTGGGAGAACGGACCATAAGCCGAAAGGCGTGCTCGCCGTCCGGCGCGTCCACGGCCGGAGTGAAGTCTTTTTCCGAGAGCGGAGCCAGCCGCACGCTGTGATAAAAAGAATCCGGGAACGGCGTGATAGCAGGCTCCGGAGCCGGGTTGGCGCGGTCATACACCAGCCGCCCGCCTTTGTAGACGCTGTGCACGCCGAACGCCTCCAGGTCGTCCAGCAGCACGAAATCCGCCAGCCTGCCGGGCGCAATGGCCCCCCGGTCCGTCAGGCGCATACGACGGGCCGGGGTGTACGTGCTCATGTACAGGGCGGTTTCAGGCGGCAGCCCCAGAGCCACGGCACGGCGGTACACCCGGCTGAGCTGGCCTTCCGCCAGCAGCGTGTCCGGCATGGTGTCGTCCGTGACCAGGCAGGCGTGCTCGTGCAGGCCGTGCTCCACAAGACAGGCCACCACGTCCGGCAGCAAGGACTTGTACTGCAGTTCCACGAACATGCCCTGCTCCACACGGGCCAGCATGCGTTCCGGAGTCTGATCCGTGTGGTCGGAATCCACCCCGGCGTAGAGCATGCGGGCAAGGGACAGGCCCATCAGACGCGGGCAGTGGCCTTCCACGGGCATGGAAGCGTCATGCTCGCGCACGGCGCGGATAATACGCCGGGTGCGGGAGTTCTCCGGCCCCACGGCCTCGTGAAAGTTCATGACCTCCCCGAGACAAAGCACGGAAGGCTCGCGCAGCAGTTCCCGGACCTCGGCCTCGTCAATGACGCCGCCGGTGGTTTCCAGGCTGGTGGCGGGCACGGAACTGGGGATGGCGTAGAAAATGTCCGCCGTGCCGCCGCCCGGGCCTTCCGCGGACTGGGCCATCATGGCCCGGATGCCCGCCAGCCCGGCCACGTTGGCCATTTCGTGCGGCTCGGAGACCACCGTGGTCACCCCGTCCCTGGCCAGGGCCCAGGCAAAGGCCTGCGGCGTGACCATGGAGCTTTCAATGTGCATGTGGATGTCGACAAGGCCGGGCACCAGCCACAGCCCCGTGGCGTCCAGCACGGCGGCCGGTTCCAGGGCCGCGCTGTCCTCCACGCCGCAATAAAAGAAGCGGCCGTCCTGCACCGCCACGTCCCAGGCGCGGAAGTCGCGGCGAAAGACGTTGAACACCCGCGCGCCCCGCAGCAGGAGATCGACCGGGAATTTTTCCATGGCCGCCTCAGCCCGCG
Source organism: Desulfovibrionaceae bacterium (assembly GCA_031551765.1). Classification (GTDB taxonomy): domain Bacteria; phylum Desulfobacterota; class Desulfovibrionia; order Desulfovibrionales; family Desulfovibrionaceae; genus JAVBNC01. Next base: position 9,964 of record JAVBNC010000143.1, on the reverse strand, counting down.
ACAAAGCGGATACGCACCTCATCGCCGGAACTGACGCCCTTGCACTGGCGCAGCACGCGGCTCAGCGCCGCTTCCAGCTCCCGCATGGCCTCGGAAGGCAGGGCGATATCCTCCTTGCCCGCGGAAAGGCTCAGGGTGCCGGGGCCGCACATGCATACGGAATCCTCGGAGAGGTCCTTGCCCTGCGACAGGATCAGCCCGGCCAGTTCGTCCGCGCTTTCAGCGGTCAGTTCCTCGAAATAGGGGACGCCGTCCTTGCCGTTGCCGGGGCCGACAACGGCAAGCAGCGGCGCGGGGGAAGTGCCCTTGCGCGCGGAAAGCGCCTTCCATTCTTCCTTGTCGCCGTCTTTCAGGCAGATGATGCGCGGCAGCTTTTCACCGTTTTCCCAGCCTTCCACCAGCAGCACATCGCAGGCGAGCATGGGCAGCATTTCCGCCAGGGTCATAGCCCTGGACCAGAACAGCACGGTTTCTTCCGGGCTGACGCTGGCCACGGTGCGGCCGGGCCGCATAAGCCAGAAGGTGTCCGTGGTGGCGGTATCCAGGGGACGGGAACTGTACTTTACAATGGAAACAGAGAGTCCCCGGCGCTCCAGCGCTTCGGCCAGAAGGCCCATCAGGGACGTTTTGCCGGATTTTTTCAGTCCGGCCACCGCAACGGCTCGCATACAAACTCCCGGTTCAAATGGGACCGGCGGCTCTCCGCGCGGCCCTGGCCGTTTTCCCGGCGCGGGAAACGGCATTCATACGCTTGCTAAAGATCTAGGGCTTTTTTACTCTCTGCCAAGTCAGGCGCCGGAATTGCCTGCACGCTCTTTTTCTGCCACAGGGCGCGGCCGCGCACCAGTTCTTTATCGTCCCCAGTGCGGAACAGGCCGTAATTGAAGCCCACGGCTCCGTTTTCGCCCTCTTCCCGGCGGGTGCGAACGATGACGGTGTCGCCGTGCAGGGATTCCGCCCGGAAGGAGAGGTCCAGGCCGCGCAGCGCGCAGCTTTCGCGCACCGCTCCCGGCGTGGCTTCCAGAATCCAGTCCGCGTAGCGCACGTTGTTGACGTGGCGGTTGCGGTCCATGTCCGCCAGGCGCACGCGCACGCGCAGGGCCTCTTCCTCGCCGGACAGGTCCGGCAGTTTCGCGTCCGCGTCTTCCATGGCCGTTCTGGGGTTTTCCAGGTCCATGCCGCTGATAAAGGCCGGAATGCGCACGATGCGCCGGGTGGACAGGTTCACCACCAGCCAGCGGCTTACCCCGGCGGCGGCCACGGCGCCGTCCGCCGTTCTGGCCACAAAGTCCCGGCGGAACTGCAGGCCCTCTATGCACACGGGCCAGGTTTCCACGCTCAGGCTTTCCCCGGCGCGGGGCAGGCCGTTGACGCCTATGTTCAGACGGCTCAGCACCCAGCTTATGCCTTCGGACTGCAAGCGTTCCAGGGAGACATCCAGGGACGCCGCGTGCAGGCCCGCCGCTTCCTGAAAGTAATTGCTCAAATTCTGCACGGTCAGGACGCTGTCCGCGCCCACTTCATACCCGCGCACGGTAAAAGATTCCGTGTAAGGGCCCACTGCCATACAATGCAATCCTCCGCCGCGGCCGGCGCGTTTCGCCCCGGAAGGGCCTTTCATCATTACCGCGCGGGACGGCGCGCCGCTTGCGCGCCGTCCCGGAGCCGCCCTAACAGAGTTTGCCCGCCGCAAGCGTGGTCAGGATCTTCACGCCGTGGGCCAGGGCTTCCGGCTTGTAGATCACGGTGCTGCTGTGGCTGCGGTCCCCGCCGGAACCCAGGCCGATGACCGTGGTGCGTATGCCCGCCTCCACCGCGAAGCAGTGAAAGTCCTCGCTGCTGGGCACGTACTTTTTGGGCACGGCCGAACCCAGCACCTTGGTGATGGCCGCAGCGGTTTCTGCCACCAGCTTGTCGTCCAACTCGCCGCCGGGGATGCGGTCGATGATCTCCACTTCCGCCGTGGCGCCCATGGCTTCCGCGCACTTGTAAATGGCGCGCTTGACCCGCTCCAGCTGCATGTCCATGACCGCGTTGGTCTGGGCGCGCAGGTCGAAATTCATAAGCGCATTTTCCGGGATGATGTTGAAGGTGCCGGTATCCACCACCAGACGGGTGGGCTTGGCGGAGTGGGCCACCGCCGGGTCGCAGTGCACCAGGCCCACGGCGTGGGTGATCAAACCGGCCGTTTCCGCCGCGTTGACGCCCAGCTGCGGCCGGGAACCATGGGCCGCCTGGCCTTTGATGGTGACTTTCAGCGGGCAGGCGGCGCTGTGCGAAATGCCCGCGCAGGCCTGGCCGAAAGGCACTTCCGACTGGATGCGGAAGTGGATGGTCACCATTTCGTCAATGCCCTTCATTTTGCCGCTGGCGATCATGGAGCGCGCGCCGGTCAAAATTTCCTCGGCGGGCTGGAACACGAACTTGGCCGTGCCCCGTTTGATGCCGTTTTGCGCCAGGGTTTTGGCAGCCCACAGCACCATGGTGCTGTTGCCGTCGTGGCCGCAGGCGGGCATGCGGCCGGGATGGGTGGAGGAGAAAGGCAGGCCGGTTTCCTCGGTCAGGGGCAGGCAGTCCATGTCCGCGCGCATGGCAAAGGTCAGGCCCGGTTCCTTGCCGCGCAGGGTGGCGATAATGCCGGTGGTGCCGTCCACTTTTTCTTCCACCTCCAGGCCGGCTTTTTTCAGCTCTTCGGCCAGATACGCGGAGGTTTTGAATTCCTGATGCCCAAGCTCGGGAATGGTGTGCAGATACTTGTAGGTATCGATAATGGCCTGTTCATTTTTGTCGATCCACTGCATCATCTCCATGGCGCCTCTCCTTTGCTGTGTTGCCGGACGCGCATGTCGCCGGGAAAACCGCCTCCCGCCGCCATGCCGAAAGCGGGCCGCGCAATCGCCGCCCATCTTTTAAGTAGTAGCAGGAAAGTTTCACTCCCGGCAAGGCGCGCGGCCTGGCCGCGCAGGATGCCCCAACCGTGCGGATTTGCCAGTTTTTTTCTTGGCAGCCGGGCCCTCATCTTGTATAGTCAACCGGTGTTCCGTTCTGGCGGTTCGCCCCGGTTTCCGCTCCACGGCGTATTTTTTTGTGCGGGAAACGGCCGCGTTGCCGTCCCCCTGTCCCCACCCTTCAGCTTTTCGGGAGCGCTTATGATGGTACGGTTCGTTATGGCTCTCTGCCTCGGGGCCTGCTGCGCCCTGTTCACGGTTTCCGCGGCCCAGGCGGCGTCAAGCGCGCCGCTGCAAGTCAAAAAAGTCGGCGGCTATTATGTCGGCGGCAAGGAAGTGGCGCTTACCGGCCTGCCGGTGACGGAAAAATCCTTTGTGCCGGGCGGCCCGCTGCGCAAAGTGGACCCCAACGGCGAATTTGAGGTCGGCCAGATGTACGTGCAGTTCGTGCAACTGGCTTCCCCCAAGGCCAAATACCCCCTGCTGCTGTGGCACGGCGGCGGCCTGTGCGGTTCCACCTGGGAAAACACCCCGGACGGCCGCGAAGGCTGGCAGATGTTCTTCCTGCGCAAAGGGCACGACGTCTATGTTTCCGACGCCGTGGAACGCGGCCGCGCCAGTTGGGCGCGCTTCCCGGAAATCAACACTTCCGAAGCCATATTCCGTACCAAAAAGGAATCCTGGGAAAGCTTCCGCATCGGACCCACGTACAGCACGGACCCGGCCAAGCGCGTGGCCTACCCCGGCGCCCAGTTCCCGGTGCAGGCCTTCGACCAGTTCACCAAACAGGCCATACCCCGCTGGGTGACTTCCAACGCCATGATCCAGGCCGCGTACAACGTGTACGTGCCCAGCTTCAAGGACGGCAGCGTCATTCTGGCCCACAGCCAGGCGGGCAGCTTTGCCATGAACGCCGCCCTGGCCAATCCCAAGAACGTGAAGGCCCTGATTTTCATCGAGGCTTCCGGCGCGCCCGATCCGGCCAAAACCGACCTGAGCGCCCTGAAGAACATCCCCCAGCTTTTCGTCTGGGGCGACTATGTGGACCAGGTGCCGCTGTGGGCCAAATACCGCGACAACGTGCGCAAGTACTACGACGCCCTCAAGGCCCAGGGCGCGAACATGACCTGGATAGACCTGCCCGCCATGGGCATCAAGGGCAACAGCCATATGATTTACGTGGAAAAGAACTCCGACCAGGTAGCGCAGATCGTGCAGGACTGGATGACCAAGCAGGGCCTGATGCGTTCCGCCAAAAAGTAGCGCGGTTGCCGCATGCCATAAAAAAAGCCCCCGCCTGGGGGCTTTTTTTATGCTTCAACCCATGGATCAGACCTCGTCGTTCCAGGGCGGGCCCTGCACAGCCTCCCACTTTTGCCAGGCCGCTTCGCCCCAAGCCGGAAAAGCCTCCAGGCGGGTGGAAAAGGCCGCCATCAAAAAGGCGTCCACCCACTGGAAAATATCGTTGCGCCGCACTATTTCCCGGATTCTGCGCATGCTGCCCCGGCGTTTGGCCGGGCCCATGTCCACGGCCTGGCGGATAGCGGCGGCCACCCCCACAATGTCGAAGGGGTTGACCATGACCGCGTGGCGGTGGAATTCCATGGCCGCCCCGGCGAATTCGCTCAGGCAGAGTATGCCCTGGTTGTCCGTGCGGCAGGCGGCGTATTCCTTGGCCACCAGGTTCATGCCGTCGCGCAGCGGCGTCACCAGGGCCAGGTCCGAAGCGCGGTAGTAGCTGACCAGCTCTTCCCGGTTCAGGTTGCGGTAGGCGTAGTGCACCGGCGTCCAGCCGGGGGTGGCGAACTGGCCGTTCAGCTCCCCCACCATGCGCTCTATTTCCACCTTCATAGCCTGGTACTGCGGCACCTCCTCCCGGCTGGGCACCAGCACCTGCACCATGCAGATGTGCTCGCGCAGTTCCGGGTAGCTGGAAAGCGCCTCGCGCATGGCGCTGAGCCGCTGGGGCACACCCTTGGTGTAGTCCAGCCGGTCCGCGCTGAAAATCAGGAAACGGTCGCCGAAAGCCTCGCGTATTTCCCGGCTCCGCGTTTTGGTTTCCTCCCTGGCCGCCAGACGGGTGAAGGACGCGTAGTCTATGCTGATGGGGAAAGTGCCGATACGGGTAAGGCTGCCCCCGGCTGACAGGGTGGAGACGGCCCCCCGGCCGCGCTTGGCCGCCCGATGGTCCAGACGCTTCACCACTTCGAAAAAATTGCTGCGGTCACGCATGGTTTGGAAGCCCAGCAAGTCAAAGTCCAGCAGCGCTTCCACAATCTGCCGCCGCCAGGGCAGTTTCATAAAAATATCCGCCGGCGGGAAGGGAATGTGCAGGAAAAAGCCCGTGCGCCGTTCCTCCCCCATCTGCTTGAGCATGGAAGCCTGAAGCATGAGGTGGTAATCATGCACCCAGACGAAGTCGTCCGGACGGCTGTTGGCCGCCGTGACCGCCGCGAACTTGGCGTTGGCCCCGCAGTAATACTCCCAGTGGGAGGGTTTGTAGTCGCTGGGCAGTTGGAACTCATGAAACAGCGGCCAGAGAATTTCGTTGGAAAAGCCCCGGTAAAAGCCCGCTATATCCTTGTCGTCCAGCGCCACCTGGTGCAGCAGGTATCCCGCTTCACGGGAAAATTCCCGCAGCACCTTGCCCATGCCCTTCTGGCGCGGGCCGGGCCAGCCTATCCACAAGCCGCCGCGGTTCTGCAGCACGGGCGCCATGGCCGTCACCAAGCCCCCGGCACCCTGGGAAATCTCAAGTTGCCCGTTTTCCCGGCTGGAAACGGTAATGGGCAGGCGGTTGGAAACCACCACCAGCCTGCGAGTGTCAATATAGGTCATGAATGCCTCCGGCCCCCTTTCTCTTCCCCAAAACCCCGTCAGGGGAGTAAACAACCTTGGTCGGCTGTGCCGGGCGCAACGCGCAACGCTTCCAGCCAGGCTTCTAAAAATAATAATAAGTCTTCCGGAGGCCGTATCCGGAAGGCGGCTGCCGTGCGCCGGAATTCCCGGCGCACCAGCACGCTCAAACCCTCCCGCTCCAGGGTTTTAAACGCATCCTCGTCCGTGGCGTCGTCCCCCAGGTACGCCAGCAGGTGGCCGGGGTTTTCCCGCAGCAACGCGTGCATGACGGCCCCCTTGTCTATGCCGGGCGGCCGCAGCTCCAGGCCGCCGTCAAAGACGCGGGTTTTCAGGCCGCTTTCCCTGGCCAGGCGGCCCCAGCCCTGTTTCGCCGCCCGCAACAGAGTGTCACCCTCTTCCTGCGGCAGCCCCCGCACATGCAGGGCCAGGGAACAGGCTTTCACTTCCAGCGCGCCGGGCGGGACGGGCCAGGCGCGCGCCAGGCTTTCGGCCCGGGCCAGGGCTTTCCGCCGCTCCGGGCTGACGGGCGCGGTCCACACGGGCGTATCCCCGGGCCTGGATCCGGCGAACAGCCGCTGCGCGCCGTGACCGCCCCACAGTTCGGGAAGCGGGTTTATGCCCAGCAGTTCCGGCAAGTACCGCACGTCCCGCCCGCTGACGATCACGCAGCGGCCCGGCCCCTCTTTGGGCAGTTGCGCCAAAAGCTCCCGCACGCCGGGATAGGGCACGGCTTCTCCGCGTTCCGGCCGGAAGGGGGCCAGGGTGCCGTCGTAATCCAGGGCCAGCAGGCCTGGGCGGCTCCCGGAACGCAACGCTTCCCAAAACGAGGACCGCAGCAGTTCGCGCAAGCCGCCGGTGTTCACGGCAGAACCCGCAGCAGCACGGTGGCGATATCCAGTAGCACCGGGGTTTCTTCCGGGTTTTCCTCCAGGCTGCGCTCCAGCGCGTGCAGAATCTGTTTGAGCAGCTCGAATTCCAGCACGCGGCGCACCTCTTCATCGCCGCGCGGCAGAAAGGCCGCATCCCCGCAGGCTTCGTAATAGCCGGTCAAAAAGGCGCGGCAGGCGGTGTGCCGCCACAGCGCCAGCCAGGAAAGCAGGGCCGCTTTGTCCATGGGGCCGCGCTCAAGGTGGCGGCGCAAAGCCTTGTCCGCCGTGATGCCGATGGAAAAGAGCATGGACGCGATATCCCGCAGCGGGGAATGCTTGACGGAGCGCTCGCTCACGGGCAGGCGGGGGTCTCCGTCAAAATTGACCAGCGTGAAATCCAGGCCCTGGTGCAGCACGTTGGCCAGCCGGAAATCCCCGTGCCCCCGGATGCGCAGGCCCGTTGGGCTGAGGTGCAGGATAGCGGAAAAGCGCTCCAGAATGCTCTGGCCCGGAAAGGCCCTCGGCACCTCTTCCCCATGCCGCCCGGCGGCGCGGCGCAACCCTTCCACGCCCTGCGAGACGCGGTGCGTCTGGTTGCGCGTGGCCTGGTACATGGAGCGCAGATAATAGGGGGAGAACGGCTCCGGAGCCATGCCGGGCGCGTCCAGTTCCGCCAGCACCGTATGCAGTTGCGCGATGCGGCCGCCGATCTGCCGGAAAAACTCCATGGCGTAGGCGTCCAGCATGGCCGCCTGCCCGGGTTCCGGCTGATAGGCGTTGGACAGCGGGTCCAGGGGCGGCATGACCGGGGCGGGCAGGCCGGAAGCGAGCACGGCCTCGAAATAGCGGTCCAGGGCCTCCAGGGTGAACTCTTCGCCGTTCCGCGCGCCCTGCAGATACTCCATGACCACGGCCAGGGTCATGACCTCGCCCTGTGGGGGCCGGAAGGACAGGCTGGACAGCAGCCTGGGCACGCCGGGTAATTCCCGCTCAGCCAGACGGCGCAGAATGTCCACTTCCGGGTTAATGCCCTCTGAGGGGCGGCGGTAGAACTTGATGTACGCCGCTTTGTCCAGGGCGTGGGTGCAGGTGTGGCTGCCGCTGCGCACGCGGCGGACCTGCCCCGGCCCGGAGGCCAGCAGGCCGCGCAGCGCGCCGGGCGCATGTGCCTGGGTGCGGAAAGCCCCGGAGCGGCCATAGCGGCGGGAGGTGCCCATCAGATCCAGCAGCAGGCGCAGCGCTTCCGGCTGGCTGAAGCCGTCGACCAGCACGCCTTCCCGTTCCTTGCCCGCTATGCGGGCCAGAGCTTCGGGCGGCGGTTCCGCCCCTTCCTGGCCGCGACGCTCCGTGACGGCCGCCAGCAGGAACAGGTGGGCGCTCAGGAGGCCGGTCTCGTTCCTGTCTTCCGCCAGCATCAAAGAGGCTTCCAGGTGTGGCGTGCGCGCGGCCATCGTGTCCAGCAGAGCGAAATCCGGCGGGATCCGGCCGGAAAAGCGCTGCCGCTCGCTCACACGCTGAACGGCCAGAGCCGGGAGTATGGAGCGTTCCAGCCTGGCCCGCGTCTCAAAGGAAAGCAGGCCGCCTTCCTCGCAGCAAGCCAGCACGGGCAGCACCGTGGGCGCGGCGGCGGCCCGTTCTTCCCGCTCCAGGCGCAGCCAGAAGCAGTCAAAGGGACCAAAGGTCAGCGTGTACGGCTCGCTGCCGATTGCCGGAAAACGGGTGTTGCCGAACACGTCCACGGGCACGCAGCCCGCATGGGCCGAAAGATCCAGATCCGCCACCTGGGCGAAACGGGACAAATTGGCCGCCACCAACACCTGGCTCTCCCCCAGGCTGCGCAGAAAGTGCAGCACTCTGGAGTTTTCGCCGTCCACAAAGGCCAGCTCCCCCCGTCCCAGTTCGGGGCAGGCCCGGTAGGCCGCGATAAGCCGGCGCATCCACCAGAGAAAGGAGGACGGGGTGCGCTCTTCCGCTTCCACGTTCACGGCTTCGTAGTGGTATTCCGGGTCAATGACCAGGGGCGGGAACAGGGCCTGGGGGTTGGCCGTGGAAAAGCCCGCGTTGCGGCCGCTGCTCCACTGCATGGGTGTGCGCACGCCGGTGCGGTCGCCCAGGTAGAAGTTGTCGCCCATGCCTATTTCGTCGCCGTAGTAGATGATGGGCGTGCCGGGAAAGGAAAAGAGCAGGAAGTTGATCAGCTCCATTTTACGCCGGTTTTTCTGCATCAGCGGGGCCAGGCGCCGCCGTATGCCCAGGTTGATGCGCGCCTGGGAATCCCGAGCATAGGCCCGGTACATGTAGTCCCGCTCTTCGTCGCTGACCATTTCCAGGGTCAGCTCGTCGTGGTTGCGCAGAAAAAGCGCCCACTGGCAGCTTTCCGGTATGGCCGGGGTCTGGCGCATGATGTCGATGACCGGGTAGCTGTCTTCCATCCACATGGACATGAAAATGCGCGGCATGAGCGGGAAGTGGAAGGCCATGTGGCATTCGTCCCCGTCCGCGAAATAGCTGACCGCGTTTTCCGGCCAGAGGTTGGCTTCCGCCAGCAGCATGCGGCCGGGGAAGTTCTTGTCCATGTGCGCGCGCAGCTCTTTGAGAAAAGCGTGGGTTTCCGGCAGGTTCTCGCAGGTGGTGCCTTCGCGCTCGATAAGATAGGGCACCGCGTCCAGGCGCATGCCGTCCACCCCCATGCCCAGCCAGAAATCCGCCACCTTGAGCATGGCCCGCCGCACCAGGGGGTTGTCAAAATTCAGGTCCGGCTGGTGCGAGTAGAAGCGGTGCCAGTAATAGGCCTGGGCCTGGGCGTTCCAGGTCCAGTTGGATTCCTCGAAATCCTGGAAAATGATGCGCACGTTGCGGTACTTGTCCGGGCTGTCGTTCCAGACGTAGAAATCCCGCTGCGGCGAGCCGGGCTTGGCCGCGCAGGCCCGCTTGAACCAGGGATGCTGGTCCGAGGTGTGGTTGAGCACCAGTTCGGTGATGACCTTGATGCCCCGGCCGTGCGCCTCGCGCAGGAAGTGCCGGAAATCGGCCATGCTGCCGTAGTCCGGGTGGATATCCGTGTAGTCCGCGACGTCGTACCCGTCGTCGCGGCGCGGGGAAGGATAGAAGGGCAGCAGCCATACGGCCCCGACCCCGAGTTTTTGCAGGTAGTCCAACTTTTCCGTCAGACCCTTGAAGTCGCCTATGCCGTCGCCGTTGCCGTCGGCAAAGGTTCTGACGTGCAGCACGTAGATGATGGTTTCCTGGTACCAATGGGAAGCTTCCGAGGTCATGCGCGTACCTCCT
>JAVBNC010000097.1:0-15422 GCA_031551765.1 Desulfovibrionaceae bacterium | reverse complement strand
TTTTTATGTTATGAAAAAAGGCTCTGGCCTTGCTAACGGCCGTGGGGCACGGCCCGCGAGATGGGCGCCGGCGGGCTTGGCCCGCCTGCGCCAATCTCAAAGCGAAACTGCTCTAATGTGCCGCAGCCACAAGCCCCGGAGTGTGTCATGCTGAAAAAAATTCTCCTGCCCGTTTTGTTCGCCGGCGGCCTGCTGCTTGCGGGCTGCGCCACCCTGGCTTCGCCGCAAGACAGGGCCCGCACTCAGCTCGTCAACGAAGCCCTGGGCCCCTATTACACTGCCACCGTGGTGCCCCTGGCCGTGGGCGACAGGGTGTACCTGAGCGGTGAAGTGGAGCAGTTCAGCGACCTGCAGGCCATACGCCAGGCCGCCCTTTCCGTGCCCGGCGTCAAGACCGTGCTGGACGACGTCAAGATCCTGGCCCTGGAAGGCGGCGACGGCGACCCGGACAGCGACGGCGGCAAGTAACCCATGCGGACCACAAACGGGAGACGGCACATGACCAGAAAACTTCTGCTGAGCATCGCGCTGCTGGCCGGGCTGCTTCTGCCCGCGGCCTGCGCCACCATGACGGCCACCCCCGAGGACAAGGCCCTGACCCAGAAAGTGGATGCCGCCGTCAAACCCTTTTACCCTGACGTCTGGTCCATGGCCGTGGACGGCACCGTATACCTGGACGGCACGGTGAAAACCCGGGACGAAAAGTGGAACGTGGAAAAAATGGTGCGCGCCATCCCCGGCGTGAAGTCCGTGAACAGCCGCATCGGCATTCCGGACCTGGAGGATGCCCGCGACAAGGACAAGCGCGGCGGCTACCTCTAGAGCAGTTTCGCTTTAAGATTGTCGCTTAACGGCGGGCAAAGGGCAAGGATTTGAAGACAAATCCTTGCAGAGCAGTTGAACATTTTCAATGTTCAACTGCTCTAGCCCAAAATCGTCTTTTGGGACGTTGTTGTAAAAGTGAAAGAAGATTACCCCGGCATGGAGCGGCGGGCTTTGCCCCGGCGCAACGCGGCGAAGTAAAGCCCGTTACAGCGCGTTCCGTTCCATGCCGGGGTATTTGCGCAGCTCGTCCAGCACGCCGCCGCCCAGGTGCAGGCTGTTCTTGCACAAATCCAGGTACTTGCCGCCCAGCACCTGGTCAAAGCTCTCTGGATCGTAAATTCCCTTTTCCTCGTTGCGGGCCTTCAGGTGCAGCAGCCATGCCCGGTTGCGGGCCAGCTCTTCCAGGCTTTCCGCCTTGCTTTCCCCGCACAGCTTGGCGTGCAGGCGTTCGCCGTCGGCAAAACCCTCCCCGGCCAGGCGCTTGGTATAGGTCCAACTGGCGGCCACAGCCACGGAACGCTGCCATTCCGCATGCGTCAGGCTGATGTTTTTCCCGTGGATGCGGTAAAAGCCCAGCACGTCCTGGATATTGGCGAAACAGCAGCCCGGCGCGTCATGCGCCAGGCGCAGCCACAGTTCGTAATCCTCGGCGTAGCGCATGCGGGAGCTGTAGCGCACGCCGTTATCCCGTACGAACGCCCCCCGGAACATCACAAAGGGGTGGGAGAAAGGCGTGGTGAACAGAATGCGGCTTTTCAGACGCGCATGGTCCGCCGGGTATTCCACCCGCCGGTCGCTGGCGCCGAACAGGTCCATCCAGCCGCCGCACACCGTGATTTCCCGGTTTTCCTCCATCAGCGCGTACTGTCTGGCGAAACGGTCCGGCACGCAGATGTCGTCCGCGTCCATGCGCGCGAAATATTGCCCCCTGGCCAGTTGAAAGCCCCGGTTCAGGGAAAGCGGCAGGCCCATATTCTTCTCGTGCCGCACGTATACGATGCGGGGGTCCGCATACGACTGGGCTATCTCCCCGGTCCTGTCCGTGGAACAGTCGTCCAGCACCAGCAGCTCAAAGTCCCCGAAAGTCTGCGCCAGAATGGCCTCCAGCCCTTCATGGATAAACTTCTCGTCATTGTATGCGGAAAACAGAACGCTGATGGCGGGCCCGCTGCTCATTTCCTTCCCCCTGGCTTGGCATTGCGTGCCATGCGGCCGGAGGTTTGTCAAAAGAGTTGTCGAAGCCATCTAAGAATGAAAGCAGGGCGCTGCCCTGGACCCCGTTCAGGGGGTATATAAAGGAAGAGCGCGTGTCCGCCGTTTCGCTGGCTTGGCGCGGGCGGTCTTACAAAAAGAGCAGCAGGGACAAGGCCATGACGGCCATGCCCGCCACCAGGCCGTAGATGCAGAGGTGGTGCTCGCCGTACTCCTCGGCGGTGGGCAACAGCTCGTCCAGGGAGATGAAGACCATGATCCCGGCCACCGCGCCGAACAGCAGCCCGAACACGGACGGGGAAAAAAAGGGCATGAGCAGCATCCAGCCCGCCAGCGCGCCCACGGGTTCCGCCAGGCCGGAGAAAAAGGAATAGGCGAACGCCTTTTTCCGGTCGCCGGTGGCGTAAAAAATGGGCACGGAAACCGCAATGCCTTCCGGTATGTTGTGGATGGCTATGGCTGCCGCAATGGCCACGCCCAGGGCGGGTTCGCTCAACGCGGCGGTAAAGGTGGCCAGCCCTTCCGGAAAGTTGTGGATGGCTATGGCCAGCGCGGTGAACATGCCGGTGCGGCGCAGCTTTTCCGGGTCCGCGCCCTTGTTTTCCGGGATACGCGCCATTTCCTCCACGCTGCGGATTTCGTGCGGGTTGTCAGCGGAAGGGATGAGCCGGTCAATAAGCGCGATCAGCCCCATGCCGCCGAAAAAGGCCGCCGCCGTGGCCCAGGCTCCCGGCGCGTCCCCCCACTGTTGCGAAAGGGCGGCTCTGGCCTTGACCAGGATTTCCACAAAGGAAACGTAGATCATGACCCCGGCGGAAAAGCCCAGAGCCAGCGAGAGAAAGCGGGTGTTGGTGCGCTTGGTGAAAAGTGCCAGCAAAGAGCCTATGCCCGTGGAAAGCCCGGCGAACAGTGTCAGCCCGAACGCGAACAGAATATTTTGCGCTTGAAAGTCCATGCGTTCAATATAGCACAGCCACGCCGCCCTAGCCAGGGTAAGCGCAGACAAAATCGAGAAGTTGGCGCAAAAACGCCCCACGCCTCCAAACAAAAGGGGCGGCACCGCCATTGTACGGAGCCGCCCCATCAAAGAGATACCTTACATACCCCTGTCAAAGTTCTTTGGAAGGAGGAGGGAGGTCCGGAGGGAGGGGGGAACCTTTCTGTCCCTTTCCGCTCCAAGGCCGGTAAGATGCGTGACCGGCAAAGCCGGATCACGCCCGGCCCCTGCGCTCGATAGGCCCTGGCGGGCCTGGCCTGCGTTACGCTCCGGCCCCCTCCGGGGGTATGAGGAAAGGTTTCCCCCCTCCGGGCGTCGCGTTACCGCGCGCCCCGCCGCGCCCCTCTCCAGAGCGTGCTGTAATTGACGTCCAGGGCTTCCGCCGCCGCTTTTTTGTCGCCGTTGTGGAAGCGGATGGCGTCTTCGATGATGGAACGGCGAGCGTGGAGCAGGTTTTCGCGCAGGGTGCGCTCGGGCTGATAGCGGTTGGCGGCGGCCGCGCCGGGACGTTCGGGCATGGTGTTTTCGCGCAGGATGGTGCGCAGAAGCTCCGGATCGGCCGTATCGCCTTCCAAAAGGATGCAGTAGCTTTCCATGACGGCCAGAAGCTCGCGCACGTTGCCCGGCCAGTGGTAGCCGCGCAGAATGGCAATGACGGCCGGGGACAGCACGGCGGGCGCTTTGGTGTACTGGCGGAGCAGGCGCTGCAACAGGAGGGGGATGTCGTCCGGCCGCTCGCGCAGGGGCGGCACGAAGAGCTTGAGCGTGGCCAGACGGTGGTAGAGATCCAGACGGAAACGGCCTTCGGCCACCAGGTCCAGAAGGGGCCGGTGCGAAGCGCTGACGATGCGCACGTCCACGGGCAGGAAACGGCTGCCGCCCACACGCATGACCTCTTTGGCTTCCAGCACGCGTAACAGACGCAGCTGCATTTCGTGGGAGATTTCGCCCACCTCATCCAGGAACAGGGTGCCCTTGCTGGCCAGTTCGAACAGGCCCGCCTTGCCGCCTTTGCGCGCGCCGGTAAAGGCCCCGTCCTCGTAGCCGAAGAGCTCGGATTCCAGCAGGTTTTCCGGCAGGGCCGCGAAATTGACGGCCACAAAGGGCTTGTCCGCACGCTCGCTTTGGGCGTGCAGGGCGTGGGCGGCCAGCTCCTTGCCCGTGCCGGTTTCGCCGCAGATCAGCACAGCCGCGCCCGTGGGCGCGAAACGCGCGATTTTGGCCCGCAGTTCGCGCACTGCCGGGCTTTCGCCGATAATATCCGCGGTGTCGTAGCGGGAAATGAAGCCTTTGGCGTACAGCTCCTCCCCTATTTTGCGGTTGATTTTCTGCAGCGAGGGCACGTCGCGGAACAGGGCCACGGCGCCGGGCGCGCCCTGGTGGATGATGACGGGCAGGGCCGTGACCACCAGCTGCTCACCTTCCAGTTCCACCAGGGTATCGTTGCGCGGCTGAGCGTCTTCCAACACGCCCAGCAGGTGCAGGCTTTTGAACATGGCGCGGGAAGATGCGCCGGAGCCGTCCGAGGGAATTTTCAGCAGCTGGCTGGCTTTGCGGTTGATGAACACGGGGCTGCCGGCCGCGTCTATGCAGACCACCCCGTCTTCCAACTGGCGAAACACGGCCAGCAGGTTTTCGTGCTGCGCCACCGCGCGGCGCTTCTGCCGGGCCAGGATCACCGCCTGGTCCAGCGCCTGCTGGATGCTGTAGCGGTTGGGCGCGATGACAAAACCGGTGCCGCCCAAATCGTCCATATAGCGTTTGGTGATGCCGCCGCCCACCAGCACGCGTACCCCGGCCGCGTAAAGCTCGTCCACCGCGGTGAACAGAGGCTTGGACGAGGCGTATTCGATATGGTGGATACGCACGTCCAGCAGTTCCTCAATGACGGACAGGTCGTGCTCTTCCCCGGCATAGGCGGCCAGAATAATGTTCCGGTCCACCTGGGCCGCGTGGCGCAGGGTTTTGATCAGGTCCATGTCCGTGCGGTCAATGGCCACCACGGAATGCCCCACTTCCCGCACAATGCTGTTGCCCGTGCCGCCGTGGCACAGCACCACTTCGGCCCCGTTTTCCAGGCACTCCCTGGCCACGGGCGCGGCGGTTTCAAAGTCAGCCAGGCGGGAAACCAGCTCGTATTCCCCTTCCACGGCCACCTGGCGCACGCATTCCACAATATTGGGCGAATGGGCCACCAAAGCGATGCGGTACGGTGCGACCTTGGGCATGGCATACTCCTGAGCGCGTTGTTTTGCAAAAATGCAATCTAATATTGCACCAATGTGCATAGAAGGAAAAGCGCCGCGCGTCAAACCGCCCCAAGCTTTGGAAAGACTGATATTTTCTGTTTGTGAATTTTGGCACGAATAATGCTTTCTACCCCTGAAACTCTCACCCGCCGGGAGCGTAAGGCGGGGCCACACAGTACCCCAACACACGGAGGCTCTATGGACGCAGCAAAACGTTCGGCTATTCCCATTCTTCTGGGACTGATCATCTGGTTCATGCCGGTGCCCGCCGGGCTGACCGCCCAGGCCTGGCATTTGTTCGCGCTGGTGGTGGCCATTATCGCGGGTTTCGTGGTGGCGCCCCTGCCTATCGGTGCGGTGGCCATTATCGGCCTGACCGTCACGGCCCTGACCAACACCCTGAGCATGCGCGACGCGCTCAGCGGCTTTTCGTCGCCTTCCATCTGGCTTATCGCCGCCGCGTTCTTCTTTTCCCGGGGGTTCATCAAAACCGGCCTGGGCAAGCGTATCGCCTACCTGATTTTGCAGGCCATCGGCGACAGCACGCTGAAAGTCGCCTACGCCTTCACGCTGAGCGGCCTGGTGGTGGCCCCGGCCACGCCTTCGTCCACGGCCAGAGCGGGAGGTGTTATTTTCCCCATCCTGCGCAGCGTCATTTCCGTTCTGGGTTCCGAGCCCGGCGCCACCAGCAAGCGCGCCGGGGCCTTTCTGATTATGAGCTATTACCAGGTGGACGGCGTGCTCTCCGCCTTATTCATGACCGCCATGACCGGCAACCCCCTGGCCACGGAGCTGGCCGCCAAAACGGCGGGCATAGAGATTTCCTGGGGCATGTGGACCCTGGCCGCTCTGGTGCCCGGGGTTATCGGCATGATTGTGGTGCCCTATTTTGTATACCGCATCTATCCGCCGGAAGTGAAATATTCGCCGGAAGCCAAAGCCCTCGCGCGTGAGGAGCTGGCAAAGATGGGCCCCATCAGCAGGCCCGAAATCATTCTGCTGGGCGTGTTCCTGCTGGCGCTGCTGCTGTGGTGCACCGGCCCGGTTACCAAAATGAACCCCACCCTGGTGGGGCTGATCGCCGTTTCCATCATGCTCATCGGCAAGGTCATCGACTGGAAGGACGTGCTCAACGAAAACGGCGCCTGGGACACGGTGGTCTGGATGGGCGTGCTGGTCGGCATGGCCGGACACCTTTCCTCCAAGGGCTTCATCCCCTGGTTCGCCAAGACCGTGGGCGCCTCCATGGCCGGTTTGAGCTGGCCCGCGGCGTTGGGCCTGCTCTTTGTCATCTACCTCTATTCCCAGTACGGCTTCGCCAGCATGACCGCCCACGTGGCCGCCATGTATGCGGCTTTTCTGGCCGTGGCCGTGGGCCTGGGCGCGCCGGGCTACCTTTCCGCCCTGCTGTTCGCCTACGCGGGCTGTCTGTGCTACTCTCTGACCCACTACAGCGCCGGCCCCGGCCCCATTTTCTACGGCGCGGGCTTTGTGCCGCTGCCCACCTGGTGGCGCATCGGCTTTCTCACCTCGCTTCTGCATCTGGTGATCTGGGTGGGAACAGGACCGTTCTGGTGGAAGCTCTTGGGTCTTTGGTAAAAAAACATTCCCTTCAAACCATTGCACCAACGCATCAATGAGGAAGCATATATGACGCAAACAGCCTACTGCACCCCCCACGAAGCCAAAGAACTGTTCGGCAAAGGCGGTGAATTCGCCGTGCTGGATGTGCGCGAACAGGAGGAATTCTCCCGCAGCCATATGCTGCTGGCCAGCTGCACGCCCCTCAGCCGTTTGGAAATGATGGTGCTGGATCTGGTGCCCTGCAAAACCGTGCCCGTCATTCTGGTGGACGGCGGCCCCACGGAAAGCTCCCCCTCCCGCGCGGAACGCGCCGCCCTCACCCTTTCCCGCCTGGGCTACGCCAGCCCCCTGGCGCTGCGCGGCGGCATGCCCGCCTGGCTGGAAGCCGGGTACGTGGAATTCACCGGCGTGGGCGCGCTGAGCAAGGGTTTCGGCGAATACGTGGAGGAGGAACAGCACACTTCGCGCCTGGAACCTTCGGAAATCAAAGCCATCATGGATTCCGGCAAGCCCTTTGTGGTCATCGACGTGCGCCCCCGCGACGAATACAACAACATGAACATTCCCGGAGGTGTCAACGCGCCGGGCTGCGAGGTCACCTACCGTTTCGCGGACCTGGTGCCCGACGACGAAACCACGGTCATTATCAACTGCGCGGGCCGCACCCGCAGCATCATCGGCACCCAGACCCTGCGCAACGCGGGCGTTCCCAACAAGGTCGTGGCCCTGAAAGGCGGCACCATGAACTGGCAGTTGGCCGGGTACACCCTGGAGTACGGCACCACCCGCCGCACCGCGCCGCCTTCCCCGGCAGCCTTGGATATCGCGCGGCAGCGCACGGCCGCCGTGGCCGAAAAATACGGTGTGTCCTTTGTGGACGCCAAAACCGTGGAAGCCTGGCAGGCCGAGTCGGACAAACGTACCCTGTACATTTTTGACGTGCGCCAGCCGGAAGAGTTCGCCTCCGGCCACATCCCCGGTTCGCGCAACGCCCAGGGCGGCCAACTGGTGCAAGCCACGGACGAATACGCCGCCGTGCGCGGCGCCCGCTTCGTGCTGGTGGACGATACGGAAGCCCGCGCCATCATGACCGCGCACTGGCTGCTGCAAATGGGCATAGCCCACGTGCACGTGCTGCGCGGGGGCCTGGGCGGTTCCGGTTTCGGCAAAAAAGGGCTGGAACGCGGGGACGTGCCCCCCACGCTTCCACCCCTGCCCTCCGTCCCGAGCATCAAGGCCCTGGCGCTTAAGGAAAAACTGGACAGAGCCGACCCGCCCCTGGTCATCAACGTAGGGGTGAGCAAAACCCACCGCAAGGGGCACATCCCCGGCGCGGCCTGGGTGGCGCGCGGCTATCTGGAGCGGATCAGGGCCGCCTGCCCCGGCGCGAAGGAGTTGGTGCTCACCTCCGACAGCGATGCCCACGCCCGTTTCGCCGCCGCCGATGCCGCGAAGCTGTGGCCCGAAGCCAGGGTCGCGGCCCTGGAAGGCGGCACCCCGGCCTGGGCCGCCGCCGAACTGCCCCTGGAAGAGGGCATGCCCACAGCCTTCTGCGCGGAAGACGACATCTGGTACAAGCCCTACACGGACATCAACGCCAAGCCGGAAGCCATGCAAGGCTATTTCGACTGGGAATTCGGCCTGGTGGAGCGCATAAAAAAAGACGGGGACGTGCGCTTTTCGCTGATCCGGGAATAACCTTCGTCCCAGGGCATTGCAAAACCAAAACGGCTCCCCGCTCCAGCAACGGGGAGCCGTATCTTTTCACCCTGTCAAAGTTCTTTGGAAGGAGGAGGGAGGTCCGGAGGGAGGGGGGAACCTTTCTTTCAAGAAAGGTTCCCCCCTCCCTCCGGGCGCCGCGCCACCACCCGCTACGCCGCTACACCATCCCCCGCCCCGCCGTATGGCCCAGGCGGCGGGAGATTTCCGCGACGGCGCGCTGCAGGCCGGGGCGCAGCTCCTGAATACGCTCCTGGCTGAGGCGGGTGACGGGGCCGGAGATGCTTATGGCGGCCACGGCCGCGCCTTTGGCGTCAAAAATGGGGGCGGCCAGACAGCAAAGGCCGATTTCTATTTCCTGCTCGTCCAGGCTGACGCCTTCCCGCCGGATTTGGCGCAGGCGCTCGCGCAGGGCGGCCATATCGGTGATGGTGTGGGGGGTGTAGCCTTGCAGGCCGCCTTCCAATGCCTTGTCCTGCTCTTCCGGGGTCATGTAGGCGAGCAGGGCCTTGCCCACGCCGGTGCAGTGCATGCGGGCGCGCTGGCCCACCTGGGAAGAGATGGTCATGGCGTGGGGGGCTTCTATCTTGTCGATATACACGGCGTGCAGGCCTTCGCGGATGACCAGGTGCACGGTTTCCCGGGAAAGCTCGGCCAGCTCCGCCAGATGCGGCTGGGCCAGGCGGCGCAGATCCAGGTTGTCCGTGTAGGCCTGGCCCAGCTGAAAGGCTTTGATGCCCAGGCTGTAGCGGCCGGTTTCCTTGTCCTGCACCACGTAGCCCAGGTGCTGGAGCGTGTGCAAAAGGCCGAAACAGGTGCTTTTGTGCAGGCCCACGTGTTCCGCAATGGCGGTAATGCCGGTGTTTTTACCGGCTCCGGCCACGTGTTCCAGAATGCCCATGGCCCGGCACAGAGACTGGATGATGATGTATTTCGGCGGCATGCTTCCAACCTTTCAGGCCGGGAAAGGCGCGTTGCCGCCTCCGGCCGTGGAGTGTTTCCGGCTGTTTGGGGCACTCATATCCGCATTTATTAAAGGAAGCAATATGGTTAGGGCGTTACTTGCGTCCCTTCAGGCTGGCTGTTGCCAGAATCACGCCGAGGGCCACGCCCAGCAGGGCCGCGAACACCACCTGAAAGTGCGGGGGCAGCATGAAGGTGATGGTGTGGGCAGGCACCCAGAAAAAGGGCAGGGTTTTTTTGAACACAAAGCCCCAGAGCACGCCCCAGTTGCTGTCCTGGAGTATGCGGCCCACGTCCATGGGCATGAAAAGGCCGCGCATGGTGCCGCCGGTGGCCGCTATGTGGGCGTCCGTGACTTTATGCAGGGTCATGAACACGGGCGCGAAAATGAAGTTGATGGACACGCTCACCCAAAAGGCCGTGAGCAGGCGCAGGCCGAAAGAACCTGCCTTAAGCGTGGCCGCGGAAACGGGCAGGCCCAGTTCCCCCAGCACGTTGGGCGCTCCGGAAGCGAAAATGGTGAACGCCGCCTTGATGCCCACGCCCAAAAGGCCCCAGACCAGCGCTTTGGGCAGCACCCCGAAACCCGGCCGGTTATATGCGCCGGTGGTAATACGCAGCCCTATGCATTCGCCAAAGGTGGCCAGCACCGCGAATTTGGCAAAGCTCATCAGGTAGGGATTTTTGTTGGTGGCGCCTATGAACCCGTCCAGCATGCCGGGCACGAAACAGAATACGGCCAGTACCGCCAGGGAAATGCCGATGGCTTTGTAGTCCTTCGCCTGCATGCCGCAATCCTTTGGTGAGGTGAAAAAAGAGGAGAAAGTGAGTCTCCCGCTTATCCTATTCGCGTGAAACGCGCAATTGCATTCCCGGAGACGGTTTTTTTTCCGGCTTCGGACCTTCACGCCCAAAGAGGCCTCTACCCTCCTTGCCAAGCTCTTTCCTCCGGTATAGGGTTGAATATACCCGCACTTTTCACCCTGGGAGGTTCTCGCAGATGTCCAAAACGCTCCGTTTCCTTCTCTGCCTTGCCCTGCTTTGTTCCCTGGCCCTTCCGGCCCGCGCGGCCCAGGAACTGAACGCGTACACCATCATGCCGGAAAAGTACGCTTCCCAGGTGACCAAGGCCTTTACGGACAAGACCGGCATCAAGATCAACTTCGTGCGTTTCGCTTCGGGCGAGGCCCTGGCCCGTCTGGTGGCGGAAAAGAAAAACCCCCAGGTGGACCTGCTCCTGGGCGGCCCGGCGGACACCTTTGAAGCCGGGGTGAAAGAAGGCATTTTCGAAGCCTACACCCCCAAAAACCTCGGGGTTCCGGAGCAGTTCCGCTCCCCGCAGGGCTACTGGATAGGCTACGGCCACATCCCCCTGGTGTTCATGACCAACACCAATTTCCTGAAAGCCAAGAACCTGCAGCCGCCCGCTTCCTGGCAGGACCTTTTGAACCCCGCCTATAAAAACGGCCTGCAAATGGCGGACGCGCGCACGTCCGGCACGGCCACGGAGCGCATTTTCGCCCTGGTCAAATGCTACGGCGAAAACGAAGCCTTCGCCTACCAGAAAAAGCTGAACGCCAACGTGCAACTATACACCAAGAGCGGCCAGGGCGGGGCCATGCCCATTGCCAGCGGCCAGGCGGCTTCCGGCATTTTCTACCTGGTGGACGCGCTGGATATCCAGCAGCAGGGCTACCCCGTGGTCATTTCCTACCCCAAGGAAGGCACCACCTACGGCATAGACGCCATAGCCATTATCAAGGGCGCGAAGAACATGGACGCGGCCAAAAAATTCGTGGACTGGTCTTCCAGCGTGGAGTTCGCCAATCTGCTCATGGCCAAGAAAATCAACTACATCCCCGTGCACAAGGACGCCAAAATCACCGACCCGGTGCTGGACATGAGCAAGCACAAGTTCTTCCCCGAAGACCCGGTGTGGAAGGGCGCCAAGCGCAAGGAATACGTCACCCGCTGGGTGAACGAGGTCATTCAGTAACCCTGCTTTGCGGCGTCCCGGCGCGCGCTGCGCCGGGACGCCCCTTTAGGGGAGTTTTCCTATGGGCATGACCGCGGGCTATTTCATGGTGGACGAGTACACCCTGGGCCGTCTGCTGGACCTGGCGGCCTCCAGCCCGGACGACCTGGCGGAAGCCGTGTTCGACCTGGAGGAGCGCGGCGCGGACGCCTGCGATATCGACATGCTCTGGGACGGGCTGCACTTTCTCTTCACCGGGGTTTCCGCCGCCGCGCCCATAGCCGGCAACGCCCTGAGCGAAGCCGTGGTGGGCCGCGAGCTGTTCGTTCCGGGCGAAGAGGCCGACTTTATCGCCTACACTCCGTACCAGAACCTGCCCTCCATCATTGAAGCGCTGGAAAGCCTGGACTGGGACGCCCTGCGCGCCGCCTTTAACCCGGAAGCCATGTTCTGGGGCGACATCTACCCCAAAATATGGGCCGAAGACCCGCACATCCTGTTCCGGGAACTGCGCAACGCGGCAGAATCCCTGCGGGATTTCTATAAAGAAGCGCAGAAAGCCGGCCGCAGCGTGGTGTTGTCCATACTTTGAGCCGGCCTAAGAGTTATTTGTCGAAGCCAATGAAAAGTCGAAGCAGGGCGCTGCCCTGCACCCGCAAGGGGGCTGAGCCCCCTTGACCCCGCGACAGGGGTGAAACGAAAGTTGCGCGCGGACGGGGCCGTTCGCGCGGGGTGAAGGGATCTCGCAACCGCAGGAAGCGGTTGCGCACGGAGCGCAGCGACGCCCGAAGGGGGCGGCACAGGACGTGCCGCATCGAGCCCTGCTCTCATTCTTAGATGGCTTTGACAGCTAATTGGAGCGTACATGGCCCGACCTCTCGGCAAGCCTTCTCTTCCCGGCTCCGGCTCTTTCCATGCCGACGGCGGGGTGCTGCGCAAAGACCCGGCGCTGCTGCCCGTGCTGGGCATTATCTGGCTTTCTTTAGGCGTGTTCGTGCTGTACCCGGCGATCCAGCTGCTCTGGACCACCTTTTTCGTGGACGGCCGCTTCACGCTGGAGAATTTCAGCGCCATCCTGAACAGCGCCTACGACAGAAAGGCCGTGGTCAACAGCCTCTTTTTGGGCGTTACCGTGGCCCTTTCCGGCACCTTTCTGGGGTTCTGCTTCGCGTACCTGACCGTGCGCATGAAACTGCCGGGTTTCGTCAAATGGCTGTTCGCCACGTTGACGCTGCTGCCGCTGATTTCCCCGCCCTTCACCAGCAGCGTGGCTTTGACCCTGGCGCTGGGGCCCAACGGTATTCTGCTCAAGACTTTGGGCATACCGGATTTCAGTTTTTACGGCTTCTGGGGCACCTGGATAGCGGAAACCCTGACCTATTTCCCGGTGGCCTTTCTGGCCCTGGCCGCGGTGCTGGTTTCCCTGGACCCCAACATGGAGGACGCGGCCCTGTCCCTGGGCGCTTCCCCCTGGCGCACCTTTCTGACCATAACCCTGCCCATGACCACGCCGGGCCTGGCCAACTCGCTCCTGCTGCTGTTCGCCAACTCCCTGGCGGATTTCGCCACGCCCCTAGTGCTGGCGGGCCACGGCTTTCCCGTGCTGCCCACCCAGGCCTATCTGCAGATCACCGGCCTGTACGACCTGAAAGGCGGGGCGGCCCTGTCCTTTCTGCTGCTTATCCCCGCCCTGGCCGCGTACCTTTTACAGCACCACTGGGTGAGCCGCAAAAGCTACGTGACCATTACCGGCAAAAGCGGCGCCCGCACCAGCGTGAAAGGCATGGGGCTTTCCGGCGAGCTGTTCGTGTTCGGCGTGTGCCTTGCCGTCAGCTTATTGGTCATTTACCTGTACGCCATCATTTTCCTGGCGTCCTTCGTCAAAGTCTTCGGGGTCAACCACGAGTTCACCCTGCAGCATTTCCAGTACGTGTTCGTGCACGGCGTGAAAGCCATACGCGACACGCTTATCGTGGCCTGCCTGGCAACCCCCATCGGCGCGCTGCTGGCCGTCATCGTGGGTTACATTACCCAGCGCAAAAGCTACTTCGGCAACCGCTTTCTCGACTTCACCTGCATGCTCAACTACGCCCTGCCCGGCACCGTGGTGGGCATAGCCTACATTCTGGCCTTTAACGAAAAGCCCCTGCTGCTCACCGGCACGGTGACCATTCTCGTCTCCGCCTATATCTACCGCTATTTCGCGGCGGGCATCCGGGCCGTGGTGGCTTCCCTGCACCAGATCGACAAGAATATTGAGGAAGCCTCCCTCAGCCTCGGGGCCGGGTCCGCCCGCACCTTTTTCCAGATCACCCTGCCCCTGGTCATCCCGGCCGTGCTGGCGGGCATGCGCTACCTGTTCATCCATTCCATGACCGCCATCAGCGCCACCATTTTCCTGGTTTCCGTCAACTGGACCCTTTTGACCACCCGCATCCTGGAAAGCATGACCGGCCTCCAGTTCGCGCAGGCTTCCGCCTTTTCCGTGGTGCTCATCCTCATCGTGTTCATAGGCAGCGGCGCCATGACCTGGCTGGCCCGCCTCTACAGCGCGCGTTTGGCCGGGACCAAGAGTGAATAAATTTTGTCGAAGCCATCCAAGAGTGAGAGCAGGGCTCTGCCCTGCACCCGCCAGGGGCTAGCGCCCCTGGACCCCTTTCAGGGTTGATATACGAAGCTTGGGAGACTGTATGTCCGTCACCTTGTCCCTGCGGGATCTGCGTAAAACCTTTGCCAAGGGCAAAGAGGTCTTTGAAGCCGTCAAAGGCGTGAACCTGGACGTGGCCGCCGGGGAACTGGTGACCTTTCTCGGGCCTTCCGGCTGCGGTAAAACCACGGTTTTGCGCATGGTGGCCGGGTTTGAGACGCCCACCTCCGGTTCCGTGCTCATCGACGGCCAGGACGTCACCGGGCTGATGGTCCATTTGCGCGGCATAGGGTTCGTGTTCCAGAACTACGCCCTGTTCCCGCACATGAGCATTTTCGAAAACGTGGCCTACGGCCTCAAGTCCCGCAAGGAAAGCGCCGAGGCCATCAGGAAAAGCGTGGGCGAGGCACTGGAACTGGTGGGCCTCTCCGGCGTGGAAACGCGTTTCCCCAACCAGCTTTCCGGCGGGGAGCAGCAGCGCGTGGCGCTCGCCCGCGTATTGGTGCTGCGGCCCCGCGTGCTGCTCATGGACGAGCCGCTCTCCAACCTGGACGCGAAACTCCGCGTGCACATGCGCACGGAAATCCGCCGCATCCAGCAGCACCTGGGCATCACCTGCCTCTACGTCACCCACGACCAGAAAGAGGCCCTCACCCTCTCCGACCGGGTCATGGTGGTCAACCGGGGCAACGTGGAGCAAATAGGCACGCCCTTTGACCTCTACGCCAACCCCCGCTCCCTTTTCGTCGCCGACTTCATCGGCCAGGCCAACGTGCTGCCCGCGACAGCCCGCGCCATCAGCAACGGCAGCGTCGACGTGGACCTGCTTGGCGCGGCCCTGCCCCTGCGTTTCGTGGCCGGTTCCGGCCCGGAAGCGCCCGGCCCCTGTTCCGTGGTCCTGCGGCCGGAAAACATCCTGCCCGTGCCGCCCGGCCAGGGTCTGCTGCCCGCAACCGTGCGCCACCGCTTTTTCGTCGGCGACCACATGGAGTACGAGCTGGAGCTGTCGAACAGCCGCAGCATAGCCGCGTTCGTGCCCTACGCGCCCGGCATGGCCCTGTTCGACCCCGGCGCGGCCGTGAGTCTGTCTTTTGCCGAAAACGCCGCTGTGGTGCTGTTTCAGACGAAATAAAGACAAGAATGCCTCCGGCGGGGGGGGGGGGGGGGGGGGGGGGGGGGGGGGGGGGGGGGGGGGGGGGGGGGGGGGGGGGGGGGGGGGGGGGGGGGGGGGGGGGGGGGGGGGGGGGGGGG
>JAVBNC010000041.1:0-5051 GCA_031551765.1 Desulfovibrionaceae bacterium | reverse complement strand
GGCCGGGGTCGCCGCCCCACGCCCCCCGACGACCGATGGCCCCGCCGCCCTGCCTCCGTCGCCCGCCGGAGGAGGAGCCGACCCACTCACGTCGCCGGCCGGGGTCACCACCGCGCTCCGGTTGCTGTTTTACGGCCCGTTAGAAATCGGGGGACGGGCAAAATCTTTTTTCAAACAAATATTTTCCCCTCCCCCCGGCCCATTCCCTTTCCAAAGAACTTTACCGGGGTTAGTTGGTATGAGAATGTCGCGAGTGCTATGAGCAAAGATCCTGTCCTTATCCTTCAGATGCAGCGCCTGGGCGACCTGGTGATGAGCTACCCCTTGCTGGGTTGGCTCTCCGTGGTCTTTCCGGGCCATCCTTTGTGGGTGGTGGGGGAGGAGCGCTTTTTCTCCGGGCTGATGCCGCTTTCGCCCACGGCTGTGTATTTTCCGTATTCCGCTGCCAAGGAATTACAAACCAGGCGGTACCGGGCCGTCGTCAACCTCAGCCACAGGCCGGAAACTCTTGCCCTGGCCGGGTCCCTGCGTACCGAACTGCTGCTCGGCCCGTACCGGGACGACGCTTCCGGAACCGTGCACGTGGCCGGGGCCTGGCAGCTGTACCGGGCCTCGCTCACCCACAACAACCGGCACAACCGCTTCCACTGGGCGGACCTCAACGGGCTGGACCTTATCGACTCCCACCGCCTGCTGCGCACGGACTGGCCCTTGCCCCGCGTAGGGCGAGCGGCCGGTTCCGCCCATATCGGATTGTTCCTGGGCGCCAGCGAGGCGGAAAAGCGGCCGCGCGAGGAGTTTTGGATAGAACTGGCCCGCAGTCTGCTCCAGGCCGGGCACCGGCCCGTGCTGCTGGGCGGTGAGGCGGAAAAGGGCATGGGAGGGGCGATTTCACGCGCTTTGGGAGCTCCGGCGCTTTCGCTGTGTGGCCGTTTTTCCATAAAGGAGCTGGCGGAATTCATCATGGGGCTGGACCTGATGGTCAGCCCGGACACCGGCCCCATGCACGTGGCCGCCTGGACCGGCACACCCACGCTCAACCTGTCCATGGGCCCGGTCAGCGCCTGGGAGACAGGGCCGTTTTCCCCTGGCCACCACGTGCTGCGCGCCAAGCTGAGCTGTGTAGGCTGCTGGCAGTGCACCCATCCGGATGTGTGGTGCAGGGAGCGTTTTTCCCCCTCGCGCACGGCCTTCCTGGTGCATCAGCTGGTCACCGGAAAAGAAGAGGATCTGGGCCGCGCGCACTTGCCGGGCCAGGAACTGCTGCGCACAGACCGGGGAGCTTTCGGGCTGTACACGCTCACTCCGTACCGGCGGGCGCAAGAAGGGCAAGTGACGGGCCGCGACCTGCTGGGGGCTTTCTGGCAGGCCTTTTTCGGCCACGCTCTGGGTTTTATGCCGGAAGAGACGGCCAAAGAGGCCTGGAGCGAACTGGCCGCCGGGTCTCCCCGCATGGTCCCCCGACTGGGCAAGGCCTTGGCAGCCTTAAGCCGCCAGCTCGCGCAAGGCATGCGCAAAGGCCCGCAAGCTCAGGTGCACGACCTGGATTTCTGGCGGCAGGCCCCTGTTTTTATCCGCCCCCTCACCAGCTATACGCAGTTGCTGCTGCAAAACGGCAACTACGGCAAGCCCGTTTACGCGCAGGTCCTGCGTCTGGCGGAGCAGTTGGCAACAATCTTGCGATAAATTTATTTGTCGAAGCCATCTTAGACGAGAGCGGGGCGCTGCCCTGCACACGCCAAGGGGCGCGCCCCTTGGAACCCATTCAGGGGGTGTTCGCGGGAATCGTCAGGAGTTTCTCTTACTTCCTGCCCATCATCAGCACCGGAACGGCCGCCACGGCGGCGACCACCGCCATCAGCGCGTAAATCCAGTCTATGCCGAAGGCGTCGGCGATAAATCCGAACAGCAGCGGGGTGAGGATGTTGGTAACGCCGCGCAGAAAGGTGTTGATGGAGAACACGTCGTCATAATGTTGGGGGTCCGGCAGCGGCTCCGTGATAATGGTCTGGATGACGGGCACGGTGCCCCTGGTGACGATGCCCAGCAGCAGCGAAATCACAATGACCAGGGCCAGGTTTTTGCTCAGCAGCAGGGCAGCCAGCAATACGGTCAATATTATCTCCGCCCAGACGAATACCTTGCGCGAGCCGAAGCGGTCCACCATGCGGCCGCAGGCCATTTTCCCCAGAAACGAGCCCACGGAAAAGCCGAAGGCGAAGGTGCCGATAATTGTGGGGTCCAAGCCTCTGGCCAGCAGAAACAGCGGCAGAAAGGTGAATATTCTGTCGTTGCTCCAGGCGTTGAGCACGCTGGCAATCATGGACAGGGCCAGTTCCCGGTCGCGCAGCAGGGCGAAAGAGGGGAGGTGGCGCTTGGGTTTCGCGTCTTTCGCCTCTTCTTCCTTGTCCTGCGCCCGGAACGAGCCGAACACCAGGCAGACGGCGGCCACCAAAGCGGCCGCGCCGTAAGCCATGCAGACCACGCGCCAGCCCTGGAAACCCAGAATAGTGACGGCCGCGCCAAAACCCGCCAGGGAGACCAGCGGTATGCGTCCGATATCCCCGATGGCGGTAAAATCGCTCATCATTTTTCCCAGAGAGCGGCGTTCCGTGTGCAGGGTCAGGTAGGAAAAGGCGATGTTGTGGAAAATGCCGTGGCCCGACAAGGCGACCACAAAGCACAGGCCCGCGTAAACGATATGCTGGGAAAAGGCGGCGGCGAAAAAGCCCGCGCCGTAAAGCGCCATGACCAGCCCGGCCGCGCCCGCGAAACCCAGACGCCGGGAAAAGGAAATGGTGAACAGGCCGGTCAGGGTGTTGCAGGCCATGGCGAGCGACACGATGAGGCCTACTTCCTTTTCCCCGCAGCCGAAAGCAATCGCGATAAAGGACAGCAGCAGCGGCATGGAGTCATACAACCCGTCAATGCCGATGTGGTACACGTTGAGCAGAATATAGCGCGCCCTGGAGATCATAGACGGGGCAAGTACCACGTTCCCCATACCCGGTCAAAGCACGGGAAAAGCGCAACAGCCGCAACGGCGCAAGCGCTGATGAAACCCTGATAAAGTTTTTAGGGGAAAAGGGGGTTTTTCCTCCTCCGGGTGTCAGCCGCGCACGCCGCCCCGAATCTTGCGCAGGTGAATATTCAGGCAGGCCAGAGCGGCGGGGGTGATGCCCTGCATGCGTCCGGCCTGGCCCAGGGTACGGGGACGGATGGAGCTGAGGCGCTGCACGGCCTCGCTGGTCAGACCGGCCACGGCGGCGTAGTCGAGGTCCAGGGGAAGCTCCACGGCCTCCAGATAGGCGCTTTTGGCGGCCAGCTCCCGCTGCCGGGCGAGGTAGCCTTCGTAGCGCAGGGTGGTTTCTGCCTCCACGCGCACGGCTTCGGGGAATTCCAGAATTTCGGGCCAGAAAACGGCCAGCTTGGCGCAGTCGAAACCGGGGCGGCGCAGCAGCTCGGCCAGGGCCTGGTTTTTGTTGGGCGGACTTTCGTTCAACTCCGCGAAACGCTCGCGCGTGGCGGCGTCCGGGCTGAGGCGGCGGGCGTGCAGCTCGTGCAGCAGACTGTCCAGGGCGTCTTTTTTGGCGCAGAAGAGTTGCCAGTGGACGTCGTCCACCAGGCCGATCTCGCGGCCCAGTGGGGTGAGACGCAGGTCCGCGTTGCCTTCGCGCAGGAGCAGGCGGTGTTCGGAACGCGAGGTGAACATGCGGTAGGGCTCGTCCGAGCCCTTAGTCACCAGGTCGTCGATCATCACGCCGATATGGGCGCTTTCGCGGCCAAGGACGAGCGGGGCTTTGCCACGCAGGGCGCGGGTCATGTTGACGCCCGCGATAAGGCCCTGGGCGGCGGCTTCCTCGTAGCCGGAGGTGCCGTTGACCTGGCCCGCCAGCCACAGGCCGGGCAGGATTTTGCTTTCCAGGCCGGGCGTGAGTTGGGTGGGGTCGGCGGCGTCGTATTCAATGGCGTAGCCGGGGCGGCTGATGACGGCGCGCTCCAGGCCGGAAACGGAGTTGAGCACCGCCTGCTGCACGTCCAGGGGCAGGCCGGTGGGGATGTTGTTCACGTACCATAGCGGCGCGTTCAGGCCTTCCGGCTCCACGAAAATCTGGTGGCGGTCCTTTTCCGGGAAGCGGGCGATCTTGTCCTCAATGGACGGGCAGTAGCGCGGCCCGGGGCCGGGAATGGCGCCGTTGTACATGGGCGAGCGGGAAAGGGCCGCGCTGATAATGGCGTGGGTGGCGGGCGTGGTCCAGGTCAGGTAGCAGGAAAGCTGCGGCAGCGCGACGCCGGGGCCGCGAAAGCTGAAACCCTGGGGGAGCGGGTCGCCGGGCTGCTCTTCCAGGGCGGAAAAGTCGATGCTCCCGGCCAGCACGCGCGGCGGGGTGCAGGTCATGAAGCGCCGCAAACGCAGACCGCGGGCGCGCAAAGATTCGGACAGGGCGGCGGCGGGCTCGTCGCCCAGGCGGCCTCCGGGAAAGGCGTTTTCGCCCAGGTGCAGCATGCCGTTCAAAAAAGTGCCGCTGGTCAGGCACACGGTTTTGGCCTTGAATTCCTGGCCCAGGGCCGTGCGCACGCCCGCGACGCGGCCTTCTTCCACCAAGAGGGCGCTGACCATGTCCTGGCGCACTTCAAGCTTGGGGTGGGCGAAGATGTCGCGCTGCACGGCGGCGCGGTAGCGCTCGCGGTCCACTTGCGCCCTGGGGGCGCGCACGGCCGGGCCCTTGGCAGCGTTGAGCATGCGGAACTGGATGGCCGCCTCGTCCGCCCACAGGCCCATCATGCCGCCCAGGGCGTCCAGTTCGCGCACCATGTGGCCCTTGGCCAGACCGCCCACGGCCGGGTTACAGGAAAGCTGGCCCACATGGTCCATGTTGCTGGTGACGAGCAGGGTGGCGCAACCGAGCCTGGCGGCGGCCAGGGCGGCGTCCGCCCCGGCGTGGCCGCCGCCGACGACGATGCAGTCAAAACCGGGTGGGGTGTGGGACGGGGACCTGGACACGAAAGCCGGTAGCAGCGGCCGCGCACCGGAAATGCCGGAAGGCGGC
>JAVBNC010000133.1:0-15134 GCA_031551765.1 Desulfovibrionaceae bacterium | reverse complement strand
ATAAAGTTTTTAGGGAAAGGGGATGGGATCCAAGGGAAGGGGAAAACCCCTTTTTCCAAAAAGGGGTTTTCCCCTTTCCCCCGGCCGCCGGAGGCACATACATGGCTCGTTTTTTCATCGACCGTCCTATTTTCGCGTGGGTTATCGCCATTATCATCATGCTTGGGGGCGTGCTGGCCATCACGGCGTTGCCGGTGGCGCAGTATCCCAGCATTGCCTTACCGCTGATCAGCATCCGGGCGGAATACCCGGGCGCTTCGGCGGACACCATTGACAGCAGCGTCACCCAGCCCATTGAACAGAACATGAACGGCATAGACAATTTGCTGTACATGGCCTCGCAGAGCGATTCCGCGGGCAACGGCCAGATCAACCTGACCTTTGCGGCGGGCACGGACCCGGACATTGCCCAGGTGCAGGTGCAGAACAAACTGCAGCTGGCCATGCCGCTGCTGCCCAGGGAAGTGCAACTGCAGGGTCTGCGGGTGACCAAGGAGACGGCCAGCTTTCTGATGGTGCTGGGCTTCGTGTCCGAAGACGGCAGCATGAACGACGGCGAGCTGGCGGACTACGTGGCTTCCAACCTGCAGGACACGCTGGCGCGGGTGCCTGGCGTGGGCCAGGTGCAATTATATGGAGCACCCAGAGCCATGCGCATCTGGCTGGACCCGGCCAAACTGACCGGCTACGCCATGACGGTCACGGACGTGAAAAACGCGCTGCTGGAGCAGAACGTGCAGGTTTCCGCCGGGCAATTGGGCGGCACCCCGGCTGTGGAAGGCCAGCAGCTTAACGCTTCCATCAACGTGCAGGAACGGCTGAAAACGCCGGAACAGTTCGCGGACATTCTTTTGCGGGTCAACCAGGACGGCTCCCGCGTGCGGCTGGGGGACGTGGCGCGCATAGCGCCGGGGCAGACCACCTACGCCTTTCTCTCCCGTTACAACGGCAAGCCCGCCGTGGGCATGGCCATCAACCTGGCCACCAACGCCAACGCCCTGGCCACGGCCGAAGCCCTGGACAACACGCTGAAAACCTTTGAGCCTTTCTTCCCCATAGGGTTCAAGGTGGTGTACCCCTACGACACCACGCCTTTCGTCAAAGTCTCCATCATGGAGGTGTGCAAAACGCTGGGCGAGGCCATCGTGCTGGTGTTCCTGGTCATGCTGCTCTTTTTGCAGAGCGTGCGCGCCACCTTTATCCCCACCATAGCTGTGCCCGTGGTGCTATTGGGGACTTTCGGGGTGCTGTCCATGGCCGGCTACTCCATCAACACCCTGACCATGTTCGCCATGGTGCTGGCCATCGGCCTGCTGGTGGACGACGCCATTGTGGTGGTGGAGAACGTGGAGCGCATCATGCGCGAAGAGGGGCTTTCCCCCAAAGAGGCCACGCGCAAATCCATGGACCAGATCACCGGCGCGCTGGTGGGCATTGCCATGGTGCTTTCGGCGGTGTTCGTGCCCATGGCCTTTTTCGGCGGCTCCACAGGCCTTATTTACCGCCAGTTTTCCATAACCCTGGTCTCGGCCATGACCCTTTCCGTGGTGGTGGCGCTGACGCTTACCCCGGCGCTGTGCGCCAGCATGCTCAAAGGCGGGCACGAATCCCACGCGGCCCAGGCCGGCTTTTTCGGCGGGTTCAACCGCTTGTTTCACAAGGGCATGCATGCGTACCGGGACAAAGTAGCCGTCATTACCGTAAAAAAAGGACGGCCGCTGGCCTTGTACGTATGCGTGCTGCTGCTCATGGGCGGCCTGTTCGTTATCATTCCCAAGGGCTTTCTGCCGGAAGAGGACCAGGGCATTCTGCTGGTGGCCGTGCAGTTGCCCGCCGGAGCCACGCAACAGCGCACCGTCAAAGTGCTGGAGCAGGTGGAAAAGCACTTCATGGGCGATAGCGAAAAGCACACCGTGGAATCCATTTTCACCGTGGCGGGCTTCAGCTTCATGGGTAACGGCCAGAACACGGGTTTCGCGTTCGTGAGCCTCAAGGACTGGAACCAGCGCAAGGGCAAGGCCTCCCGCGCCCAGGCCGTGGCCGGGCGAGCCATGATGGCGCTTTCCGCCTTGCGGGACGCGGACATTTTCGTGTTCACGCCCCCGGCCGTGGCGGAACTGGGCAACTCCAGCGGTTTCGACATCCAGCTCCAGGACCGGGCCGGGCTGGGCCACGACGCCCTGATGCAGGCCCGCGACATGTTCCTGGGCCTGGCCTATTCCCCGGAATTCGCGCCCCAGCTCAGCGCCGTGCGGGCCAACGGCCAGAGCGACACGGCGGAGTTCCGCGTCACCATAGACCAGGCCAAGGCCAGCGCCCTGGGCGTTTCCCTGGCCGATATCAACGATACCCTGCAAAGCGGCTGGGGCAGCGCCTACGTCAACGATTTCGTGGACCGGGGCCGGGTGAAAAAAGTCTACATCCAGGCGGAACCGCACGCGCGCATGCTGCCGGAAGATTTGGACAAGTGGCAGGTGCGCGGCCTTTCCGGCGAAATGGTGCCCTTTTCCGCCTTCGCCAGCACCAAGTGGACCTTTGGTTCCCCACGCCTGGAGCGTTACAACGGCCTGCCCTCCGTCGAAATAGTGGGCGAGCCCGCGCCCGGCCGCAGCACGGGCCAGGCCATGGCGGTGGTGGAAAAAATCGCCCAGCGCCTGCCGCTGGGCATAGGCTTCGAATGGACGGGCATCTCCTTGCAGGAACGGCGGTCCGGCACGCAGGCCCCGGTGCTGTATGCGGTTTCCATGCTGGTGGTCTTTCTCTGCCTGGCCGCGCTGTACGAAAGCTGGTCCATACCCTTTTCCGTGGTGCTGGCCGCGCCGCTGGGCGTTATCGGGGTGCAGCTGGCCGCCTGGCTTTTCGGCCAGTCCAACGACGTCTATTTCCAGGTGGGCTTTCTGACCATTATCGGTCTGACCGCCAAAAACGCCATTCTGATCGTGGAGTTCGCTAAAACCTTGCAGGAAAGCGGCAAGAGTCTTCTGGAAGCCACCAACGAAGCCTGTGCCATACGGCTGCGCCCCATCATCATGACCTCCATGGCCTTCGTGCTGGGGGTCATGCCGCTGGCCGTGAGCAGCGGAGCGGGTTCCGGCAGCCAGAACGCCATCGGCATAGGCATTGTGGGCGGCATGCTCACCACCACCTTTCTGGGCATTTTCTACGTGCCGGTGTTCTATGTGCTGATCCGGCAAATCTTCTCGGGAAAAGGGGGCTCTCATGGTAAAAGTTAAGAAACACCAGGACGAAGCCCGCGCCGAGCAACGGCGGCGCCAGGTTCTGGAAGCGGCGGAACGCTGTTTCGTGCAGCGCGGCTTCCACAACACCAGCATGGCGGAAATTTCCGCGGCCGCGAACATGAGCGTCGGCCATATCTACAACTATTTCAAAAGCAAAGAGGACATCATCAGCGCCCTTGCCGGGCAGGAGTGCGCCACCCTGTTCGTGGAAATGGGAGAAAACACGGACAGCCTGCCCGCCCTGGTCCGCGCCCTGCAGGAGCAGGCCCGTAAGGAAGTGCGCCAGATCAGCGACGAACAGCAGCTTTCCCTCATCCACGACATTATGGCGGAACTGGGCCGCAACCCCCAGATAACCGCCACGGTGCGCGACCTGGACCTGCTTTCCCGAGAGCAGCTCCGGAAACTCTGCGCCCGCTTCAAGCCGGATCTGCCCGCGAAACAAATCAACGCCACCGTGGAAGTGGCGCTGTTGCTCCTGTACGGCTACTGCCACCGCAAAGCCCTGAACCCGAACCTGGACCAGAATGCCTACGCGGACGAAGTCTGCCGCGCCCTGGCTTTGCTGCTGGCTTAAATAGCTGTCGAAGCCATCCAAGAATGAGAGCAGGGCGCTGCCCTGCACCCGCCAAGGGGCACGCCCCTTGGAACCCATTCAGGGTGTTGACGACAGGATAGCTTACTCGAAACTCTTCCTCTGTGTCTGCACGCGGTTGGATGCCCACCGCGCGCGAAGATTGTCCCCTGTCGCGGGGTCAAGGGGGGTCACCCCACTTGCGGGTGTAGGGCAGCGCCCTACTCTCACTCTTAATTGGCTTCGACAATATACTCTTACCGTTCCACAACGCAGTGCAGCACGCAGGCTTCTTCCAGCAGCATGGCGGCGCGCACGGGATTGAAGGCCCCGCACTGGCAGGGTTTGGCCAGTTCCTCGCCCGCTTCCTTGGGCGTGATCAGGCCGCGCTTGATCTTGCGGATCATGCTGTGGACCACGCCCTGGGCCACCATGGCGTGGCCGCACATGGTGGTGATATCCAGCACGGCCTGGGGCTGAACCTTGGATTTGTCGCCGAGAATGCCCAGGGAATTCTCTATGGCGTAAGGTTTGATGCCCGCTTTGTCGCAGCAGGCGAAAAGCTTCTTGGTCAGACCGGAAAGCGTGAGCGAAAGCCCATGGTCCGCTTTTCTGATTTCGGTGATGACCTCCGTGACCGTGTCCTCGTCCGTGAACACGGCGTGGGGGGTGTACATTTTGCAGTTGCGCATGTCTTCCAGGCTGCGCTCGAACTGGTTGCCCACCTTGAGGTCGCCGCTGTTCACCAGGGGGCGGCTGTGCACCAGGTCGAAATACCAGGTCATTTTCTCTGTGGGGTGCGGCTTGTCGTTGAAGCCCTTGGTGAACTTGTAGTGCATGACAAAGTCGTTGGACAGGTTCTCTTCCGTGCCCTGACGGTGCAGTGTGTGGGTCATGGTTCCCTCTTCCTTGGCGCGGGTGCGCGGCAAAAGGGTTTTCCGGGCGGCGCGGACAGATCGGACCGCGCCGTCCGATTTTGCTTACGATTCCGGAACGCAGTGCAGGGCGCAGGCTTCTTCCAGCAACGCGGCGGCGCGCACCGGGTTGAAGGCCCCGCACTGGCAGGGCTTGGCCAGCTCTATGCCCGCCTCTTCCGGCGTGACGCGGCCCGCCTTGATTTTGCGGATCAGGCTGTAGATCAGGCCCTTGGCCACCATGGCGTGGCCGCACATGGTGGTCAGTTCCAGCAGCTCGGCGGGCGGCAGCTTGGCCCGGTCCCCTTCCACGCCCAGGGAATGCTCTATGGCGTAGGGTTTGACCTGGGCCTGGTCGCAGCACTCGAAAAGCTTCTTGGTCAGCCCGGAAAGCGTGAGCGAAAGCCCCATGTCCGCTTTCTTGATGTCCCTGATGACGTCCGTGACCACGTCCTGGTCCGTGAACACGGCGCAGGGCGTGTAGATGTTGGTGCGCAGCTCTTCCAGCTCGTGCTGGTACTGGTTGCCGGTCTTGAGTTCCCCGCTGTTCACGATGTTCTCGTAGCCGTGCACGATATCGAAAAAGCGCTGCAGCTTTTCCGTGGGATAGGGTTTGTCCGTGAAGCCCCGGGCGAACTTGTAGTGCATGACAAAGTCGTTGGACAGGTTCTCTTCCGTGCCCTGGCGGTGCAAGGTGTGGGTCATGCTCTTGCTCCGGGGCTGACCGTTTCGCCGGGACGGCGGCCGAGGCCGGTGTTCATCTTGACGTTGGGCCTGGGCACCCAGTTCAGTTTGGCCAGCAGTTCGGTGGCCGGGGTGTTCTTGTGCTCGTCCAGCAAGGAAATAAGCGCCACGCTGAAGGGGCAGTTCACTTGTCCGGAGACTTCGCGGATGGCTTGCAGCACGCTGGGGGCCATGTCCAGGTGCAGAGTCATTTCCACAATGGCGGACAGCACTTTTTCGTTGAGCACGTCTTTTTTAAAGGTGCCCGCGTGCGGGTCGTCCATGAGCTGGGTGCAGGGGTTCTGGGGTTCGAATTCCACGCCCAGCCTGGCGAGAGCCATGGTCAGCTTCTGCACTTCGGAAAAACGCGTGCCCACGGCGGGGCGGCCCATTTCGCAGGAAATGGCCACGTGCCCGTCCGGCAGGCGGCGCGTCACTTCCAGGGTTTTGACCTCTTCCGTGCCCCGGCCGCGCACGCCGGTGCCGGGGTGCTCCACCAGCGGGTCGCTGAAATGCGCCCGCAGATTGCGGGGGTATTCCAGTTCCGGCATGTGCAGCGCGCCGGTCTTGCACACGTCGGCGCGCAGGCAGGAGCCGCATTCCACGCACTCGTCCTCGTTGATCTGGTAATAAAAACGGCCGGTTTTCGCGTCTCTGCGGCGGTGGGTGATGTCGCCGAGGGAGCACTGTTCGGCGCATTCGCCGCAGCCGCCGCATTTGGTTTTGTCAATTCGCATGGGCATACTCCATGGGGGACGGGCTTTTTCTCGTCCCCGGGAACAAAAGGTCGCCAAAGCTGAAATGCGCCGCCAAAGGGTCGCAGGCGGGCAAGGGGGTTTGCCGCGCAACGCAGTTGCCCAGCACGCCGATACGGCTGATATCGCCCACGCAGAGCACGCCGCGCGGCACGTTGCCGTGCAGCACCAGACGCTGGTAGGCGCCGTTCTGTTCCGAAACCAGCACGGCATCGCCTTCCCGCTCGGTGATATCGCCCACGGAAGCCACGGGCACCCCGGCGAATTCCACGGAATTCATGGCCACGGACGTCACTTCGGGCGCGGCGTTGCCGGTCATGGCCGCCGCGGCCGCCCTGCCCTGCTCCACGGCCACCGGCCAGATGGCCGGGACGCGGTTCACAGCGCCTTCTTCCCCGCGGATTTCCGCCACGTCTCCGGCGGCGTAAACGTCCGGGTCGGAGGTCCGGCCGGAGCCGTCCACCAGGATGCCGCGCCCCACGTCCAGACCCGCTTCCCTGGCCAACCGCGCGTTGGGGCGCACTCCTACGGCCGTGACGATAAAGTCGCAGGGCAGCGGGCCGTCGTCCAGCACCAGGGCGGTCACGGTGTTCCCCTTGCGGCTGACGGAACGCACGGCGCAACCGGTGCGCAGGATGACTCCCGCCTCCTGGATGCCCTTGGCAACCAGGGCGGCCGCCGTTTCGTCCAACTGGCGGGGCATGATGTGCGCTTCCCGTTCCACCACGGTCACGTCCAGGCCCAGGCAGTTCAGGGCCAGGGCGCTTTTCAGCCCGATGAGCCCCGCGCCGATGACCACGGCGCGGCCGCCCTTTTCCGCCGCCTTGCGGATAGCGCGCGCGTCTTCCAGGGTCCACAGCGAATACACGCCGGGTCCGTCCAACCCGTCCACGGGCGGCACGGCCGGAACGGATCCCGTGGCCAGCAGCAGTTTCCGGTACGTCAGCCGCTCGCCGGAAACCAGGGTCAGGATATGGCCTTCCGTATCCAGGCTTTTTACGCTTTCGCCCAGGCGGCACTGGATGCCCAGGTCCGCGAAATAGGCTTCGTCGTGCACGGTTATGGCTTGCGGCTCCGTTTCGCCCGCAATGACGGCGGGCAGCTCGATGCGGTTGTAAAAAGACTCGCGCTCGCAACTGAGCATAAGGATGGGAGCCTGCGGGGAAAAACCGCGCAGCGCCTTGGCCGCCGCCGTTCCCGCCGCCCCTTGTCCGATGATGATATACATAGGTTCTCCTTGGTATCAGGACCCTCGTCCTATTGCGAAAGTGCGCTGAGCGGACGCAACATGCCGTTCAGCATGTTTTCCGGCAGCCAGGAGAACAGCTCTGAATCCAGATAGGTGGGAACGCCGCCGCCCGCCAGGCCCACGGCCACGGCCACGGCCTTGCTGTGCACGGGTTCCGGCACCACGGCCAGCATCGGGATATTCTTGGCCTTGCACTGAGCCGCCAGGTCCATGAAGACGGCGGCATCGTGGCAGGCGCCCAAATGCAGAACCAGCGGAAACGCGGCGGGCACGGCGGCGCGCAAGGTTTCCGGGACGTCCTTACAACCCGCGTCGCACAGACCCGCCCTGGCAAGCGCCGTTCCCGCGCACCCGGCCGTGGCCAGCACATAGCCCTGGTCCAGCAGGTCCTTGGCCAGCTTGACCAGGTCCGCGTCCTGGGTGTGGGCGATGCTGCCGCAGCCGCCGACATAGGCCAGCCCGCGCACGCCGCCCTTGGCCACGCCCTTTTCCAGAGCCGCGAATAAATCCGCACAGGAAGCCGCGCTGAAGCCCGTGCTGAAAGCCTGAACCGCGCCCAACGGGGCTTTCATGGCTTTTCTGTTTTTCGCGCGCGCTTCGGCCTTGGCAAAGGCTTCCTGCACGGCCTTGGCAGAGCCCAGCGAGACAGCCGCCAGCACGGGAACGCCCAGGGTTTCCGCCAGACGCTTGCAGGCGGGCATGACGCACTGACTGCCCGTGATCAGCAGATCCACCTTGCCGCTGATGAGCGCGAGTTCCTGCGAGCCGTAGTTGCCCAGAAGAGGCAGGCCGAAATAGCCTTCGGAACCGCAAAGGCCCACGATATTGACGGCGCCGCCCTTGGCCGCTTCCAGCAATTCTTTCACCCGGGCGGCGGGCAGGTGCCCGTGCAGCGCGATATTGGCCTTGCCGTCCTGGAGCACGCCAAAGTTGACGGCGCTTTGCAGGGGCCTCGCGGGCGCGGCCCTGGTGCCGGAAAGCGCCTTCATGGCGCTGGCGATCCAGGGCGCTAGGGCGGCAAGCTCAGCGGCCGCGTCCGCCGCGCCCAGCATACTGTCGCTGGCGTTCCAGGAGCGGCCTTGCGCGGCTTTTTCACCCGCGCCGGAAGCCCCGGCCAGGGCGGTCAGGGCTTCCGCCCCCGCATAGGCTTTTTGCAGCACGAAATTAGCCACCAGGTCCGCGCGCTCGCGGCCGCAAATGGTTTTCTGGCCTTCTTCGTCAAAGGGGTTTACGCGGCAGGGGCCTTCCAGGCATTCGGTACAGGAAATGGCCAGGCGGCCGAAGCCGCACTGGGGCTGCATGGCGTCGTAACGGTCCCAGGACAGGGATTGGCGGTCGCGGAAAGCCTGGATAAGCAAAGCCTTGGTCTCTTCGTGGGCGGTTTTTTTCTGTACGGTATACACGGCTGTCTCCTGAATTATCTGGTTTCCGCTTGCGCGCAGGCGTTGAGCAGGGCGGCGACGCTTGATTTTTTCGCCGCGAGCAGGGCTTCGTACTCTTTCGCGTCACAGGCCAGCAACGCGCCCGTGGGGCAGGCCGCTACACAGGCCGCTTCGTCCATATTCATGCAGGCGTCGCACTTGGCGGCTTTTTTATAGGCCGCCAACGGCTTGATCACGCCGAAGGGGCAGGACATGACGCACATCCAGCAACCGCAGCAGGTGTTGGCGTCCACGGCGATAAGGCCGCTCTCCCCGTCCCTGCTCATGGCCCCGCTGGGGCAGGCGCTCAGACAGCGCGCGGATTCGCAGTGCCTGCACTGCAGGGGGAAACTGCGCCCCGCCGCGCCGACCACGGTCACGTTGGCCACGGGCTTGGGGTCTTCCTTCACCGCGCCCAGCAGCGTTTTGGACAGCGAGCCGCGCTCCACGGCGCAGGCTATCTCGCAGGCCTTGCAGCCCAGGCATTTGTCGCCGTCTACCCAGATTCGTTTCATGCCTTTCGCCCCTTTGGTTACAGATGCGTTCAAAGCACAGACCTCAAGTGCCGCGTGCCGCGTCTGGATGAACACAGAC
The DNA here is from genome assembly GCA_031551765.1 of Desulfovibrionaceae bacterium. Lineage (GTDB taxonomy): Bacteria > Desulfobacterota > Desulfovibrionia > Desulfovibrionales > Desulfovibrionaceae > JAVBNC01. The sequence continues at coordinate 5,665 of JAVBNC010000133.1, read as the reverse complement.
CGGCCGCATGAAAATTTATGACGCGCGTTCCGCTTCCCTCAAGGCCGCGGACTCCGCCTGGACCCAGCGGTCCTTGCCCGCCAGCACGTGGGTTTCCCCAAGATGGCGGGCGGCGGCCGCGTCCTTGGCCTCAAAGGCTTCCAGAAGCTGGCGGTGCTGGCTGTTGGTGACCACGGGGTCGATGACGGAAGTACGGCAGTGGTGGGTTTCTTTGATCACCGCCTCGTAGGTGCTGCGGGCGTAGTCGTGGTCCGCCAGGCGGTTGATGAGGGCGTGGAATTCCAGGTTCACGCCGTAGTATTCGTCAATCTCGCCCCGGGCCACGGCGTCTTCCATGGCGGCCAGCATGGTCCACAGCCGCCGCTTGTCCCCGGTTTTGGCCCGTTCCGCCGCCCGGCCGCACAAGAAGCCGGTCAGCAGCGCGCGGATCTCGTAATTTTCCACAATTTCGCGCGGGCTCATTTTGCGGACAAACACGCCCCGCGCGGGCACGCTGTGCAGCAGGCCCGCCTTTTCCAGGGCGCGCCGGGCTTCGCGCACCGGCCCCCTGCTGACGCCCAGGCGCACGGACAGGGCGTATTCGTTCAGGCGCTCGCCGGGCTTGAGCTCGCCCTCCAGCACCATGCGTTCCATTTCCTTGTAGACCTGCGCGGTCAGCCCTTCCGGGCGCTCGATGGGGCTCATGATCCGACACTCTTGATAGGGGGATTGACGGTCGGCCAACCATAAAAAGCTAATTGTAAACTGTCAACAATTTGGAGTCCAAAACAAGTCCAAATCCTCTATTCCCCGCACCACACAGAGAAAAAAAGGCGGAACCGCCAGCACACGGCGCCGCCCGGTCAAAGTTCTTTGGCAAGAGGATGGGGGTCCGGGGGAAGGGGAAAGCCTTTCTTCCAAGAAAGGCATTCCCCTTCCCCCGGCCGCCCAAGGCAACCCTCACCCTCCCCAGTTACTTACGACACTGCACGCCCAAGAGTTCCTCGTACACTTTGACCATGGCGCCCTTGTCCTCTTTGCCGTAGCCCTTGCACAGGGCCATCTGGTAGGTGGCCGTGGCGGCGGCCAGCACGGGCATGGGCACGGTTTCCTGAGCGCCGACCACGGCCGCGCTGACCAGGTCCTTGTACGCGTGGTGCATGGGGTAGCCGTCGCTGAAGTGGTTTTTCAGAATGCGGGGGATGAAGAATTCCGAGGCGTAGCTGCGGCCCGTGCCGCTGTTGATGATTTCGCCCATCTTTTCCGGGTCCAGGCCCATTTTCACGGCCAGAGGCAGAATTTCCGCCACGGCGGCCATGTTGATGTCGAACAGCAGCTGGTTGATAAGCTTGGTCAGTTGCCCGGCCCCCACGTCGCCCATGTGCAGCAGCTTGTTGCCCATGCGCATGAAGTAGGGCTTAACGGCCGTCAGGGTCTTTTTGGCGCCGCCCGCCATGATGCTGAGGGTGGCATCCTGAGCGCGCGCCTCCATGCCGGACACGGGGGCGTCCATGAACTCCACGCCCTTCTCTTTCAGGGCCACGGCAATTTCCTTGGTAGCGGCGTAGGTGATGGTGCTGAGATCCACCACGATCTGCCCCTTGCGCAGCAGGGGGAGCAGGCCTTTTTCGCCCAGCAGCACGGCTTTCACGGCGTTGTCTCCCGGCAGGCTGAGAAAAATGATGTCCGCTTCCGCAATCTCTTTCAAATTGGCGGTGGCTTTGGCCCCGGCCTTGCGGTAGGCCGCGAAATGCTCCTGCGAAAGGTCGGTGACGATAAGGGACACGTCCGGCCCCATCAGGTTTTTCGCCATATGCTTGCCCATCTGGCCCAGTCCCACAAAACCGATGGTCTTCTGTTTCGTCGCGCTCATGTCGCCTCCCCGGCGGGTTTAAAATTTGGGATGACTTCTAAAATTTCGGAACAACTCCCTGCTAGCATAAAAGATGCTTGCATGGCAACATAGTAACTGGTATGACAAGTAAAAAAATGACGGCAATTATGAAAACACCCACTGCCATAGCGCGTTCCCGGATCCGGGAAGTGCACCACCGCAAAATCCATGAGGACGTCACGGAATATCTGCTCCAGGACATCCGCAACGGCACCTACGGCGTGGGGAGCGAACTGCCTTCCGAACGCGCGCTGATGGCGGAATTCGGCGTGGGCCGCCCGGCCGTGCGCGAATCCCTGGCCAAGCTCGCCCGCATGGGGCTTATAGAGGTGCGCCCCGGCCTGCGGGCCAAGGTGCGCACCGCCACCGTGGCTCCCTTGCTTAAGGAAATGGACGCCGCGGTCAAAATAAGCCTGAGCACGGAAGAGGGCCAGCGCCACATGCAGGAGCTGCGCCTGATTTTTGAAAGCGCCGTGGCCCGTCACGTGGCCCCGCACGCCACGGAACAACAGCTCGCCAAGTTGCGGAAAATTCAGGAAACCTGCCGGGAAGCCCTGGGTTCCACGGAACGCTTCGCGGCCCTGGACGTGGCCTTTCACCGCGCCGTGGGCGAAATAAGCGGCAACCCCCTGGTCACGGCGGCCTTTGACGCCTTTTGCGCCTGGCTGCTGGAACAACGCCTCTCCAACCTGCGCCGCCCCGGACGCATGGAAAAAACCCTGGAAGCCCACGGCCGCATTCTGGCCGCCCTGGAAAAAAATGACCCGGACGCGGCTGAAAGTGCCGTGCTCGCCCACCTGAGCGACGTGAACACTATATTCTGGTCCGCCTCTTCTCCGGAAACCCCGCCGCAAACGCGGCCTAAACGCCGCTGACAGGAGCGCCCATGCCCTCTCCCCTGATCGGCCTTATTTTCGCCACCCGCGCCGCCATAGAGCCCACGCTGGAAGGCTTTGCCCGCTACGCCCCCCAGGCGCGGCTGCAAATTTTCATGGACGAGGGTCTGCTGCCCGCCGTGCAACAGGCCGGGGGCGTCACCCCGCCTATTCTGCGCCGCTTCGCCGCCCTGCTGGCCAGTGCGGAAGAAAGCGGCGTGGACGGCATCCTTTTTTCCTGCTCGGTATTTTCCCCGTCCTTGGCCGTGTTGGAGCCCTTTTACGGCGTCCCGCTAATGAGCGTGGACGCGGCCATGCTGCAGGAAGCCGCCGCCACGGACGGCCGGGTGGGGGTTATCGCCACCGTGCCCAAAGCGGAAGAGCTGACCGTGGTCCAGCTTAAGGAACAGGCCGAAGCGCTGGGCACCAGGCTGACCATCCGCTCCGTGGCCGTGCCGGAAGCCTTTGCCTGCCTGGGCAGCGACCCCGCGCGGCACGACGCCCTTATCCTTGAGCAGGCCAAAAAACTGGCCCCGGACTGCGACCGGTTGGTGCTGGCCCAAATTTCCATGGCCCGCGCCGTCCCGCTGCTCGCGCCCCTGGGCCTGCCCGTGCTGACCAGCCTGGAGAGCAGCGTGCGTTCCATCATGAGCAAACTCGCGTCCGCGTGACCTACTTGCACACCAAAACGGTTCACCCTTTGCCAGCCGGAGGTTCCATGCAGCCCAAATTCTCCTACACCGTCGCCACCCCGGACACCCGTACCAAAGCCCTGGCCTGGTCCGGCGACCCGGAAATCATTTTTAAAAAGCTCAGCGATATGGGCTACGCCGGGGTGGAACTTTTTCTGCGCGACCCGGACGAGCTGGACGCGGAATGGTACCGCAAAACCACGCAGCGCTACGGCCTGGCCATTCCCGCCATCGGCACGGGCCTGACCGGCGCGGAAGACAAGCTCTCTTTCACTGACCCGGACGAAAAAGGCCGCCGCAAAGCCATTGACCGGGCCAAGCGCATCGTGGATTTCGCCGCCGTGGTGAACAGCCAGGTGAATATCGGCAAGTTCCGGGGCCTGCTGGGCGGCCGTCCGGAAGCGAAGGAATGGCTGCAGGCCGCCTTTGCGGAAGTCTGCGGCCACGCGGACAAGGCGGGCGTGTTCATTACCCTGGAGCCGCAAAACCGCTTCGGCATCGACAACATGACCAGCACCAAAGAGGCCCTGGACTGGGTGCGCGCGCAAAAGCTGCCCCGGCTCAAGCTCATGCTGGACACCTTCCACATGCAGATTGACGACCCCTGCATTCCCGCCAGCCTGGTGGAAGCGGCGGACCTGAACTTCCACGTCCATTTCGCGGACACCAACCGGGGCCGCCCCGGCACGGGCAGCATTGATTTCGCCATGGTGCTGCGCATGCTCAAAGCCCTGCGCTACGACCGCTTCATTTCTCTGGAAATCAGCCAGACCCCGGACAGCGAAACCGCCGCCCGCCAGGCCTTGGTCTACTTGAACGAGATCTGTGACGCCATTTGGCAGTAATGTGTCATACCGGCGTTCCGCTATTGCGGGGCCCGGCACGGAGTATGTGTTTACAGTAACCGTGACCCGCACCAAGCGGTGCAAAAGGACACCCCATGGAAAACACCAAAACAGTCCAGCATGAGCCCCTCAGAAAATTCGTCAAGGCCGTCTACCTCCACGCCGGCGCCTGCGAGGAAAACGCGGAACTGATTACCGACACCCTGGTGCAGTCCGATCTTTGGGGCCACCAGTCCCACGGCGTGCTGCGCATGTCCTGGTACTACCGCCGCATCAAGAACAAGGTCATGTTCCCCAACGAAAAATACAGCGTGGTGCGGGATTCCGGCTCCATCGTCTGCCTGGACGGCAACGCGGGCATGGGCCAGGCCATTACCAAGGCCGCCATGCAGGAAGCCATAGCCAGGGCCAAAAAATACGGCGTGGCCGTGGTGACGGTGCGCAACTCCAACCACTTCGGCACGGTCATGTACTATACCCGCATGGCCGCGGCCGCAGGCTGCGTGGCCTTTATGACCAGCAACGGCGGCCCGGCCATGCCCCCCTGGGGCGGCATCAAGAAAATGGTCGGCACCAACCCCTGGTCCATTGCCGCGCCCGGCGGCAAATACCCGCCCCTGGTGCTGGATATCGCCAACACCGGCGTCGCGCGCGGCAAAATAGCCGTGGCCAAGCAGCGCGGCGAAGCCATTCCGGAAGGCTGGGCACTGACCATTGACGGCAAGCCCACCACCAACGCGGAAGAAGCCTTCAAGGGCATTATCCTGCCCATGGCCCAGCACAAGGGTTCCGGCATCGGCATCATGGTGGACGTGCTGTCCGGCGTGCTTTCCGGCAGCGGCTTCCTGACCGGCGTCAACAGCCCGTTCATGTACGACAAGAAGAGCAACTGCGGCCACTGCATCACCATCATGAACGTGGAAGCCTTCATGCCCTTTGAGGAATACAGCCAGCGCGCCGAACAGTTCATCGGCGAAATTAAAGACGGCCCCAAAGCCTACGGCGTGGACGAAATCTTCTACCCCGGCGAAATCGAAATCCACAGGGACAAGATCAACCGCAAGGAAGGCATCTCGCTGCCCATCGAAGTTATCAAAGATATGGAAGACGTGGGCAAGGAATGCGGTATCCCGTTTAATATGTAAGGTAAAAATCGGGGGAAGGGTAAAAAACCTTTTTGGAAAAAGGGTTTTTCCCCTTCCCCCGAACCCCCATCCCCTTTTCCTAAAAACTTTGACAGGGTGGGCAGACAGTTTCGCCATGCCAAAAAGGAATACTCCACCGGCTGAAGCCGGTGGTAACGAGTAACAGCTAAAGCTGGCGATTGCGGATGAAATCCGCCAACAGTTTATACGAACCCAAAGGATTATTCTTCGCCTT
>JAVBNC010000032.1:0-28638 GCA_031551765.1 Desulfovibrionaceae bacterium | reverse complement strand
ACCTTTCTTCCAAGAAAGGTTTTCCCCCTCCTCCGGGCGTCACGTCACCGCCCGCCCTCACCATCAATCCACCAGTCGATCATGCGGCGGGCCAGACTGAGGGGGTTGGGAAGGGTCGGGAGCCTGTCGCGGGTGAAGAAGGCGGCGGAACTCAGCTCTTCCTGCTGCAGGATGATTTCCCCGGCGCGGTAGTCGGCGGTGAACCCGACCATAAGACCGGAAGGGTACGGCCAGGGCTGGCAGCCGAAATAGCGGATGGCGTCGATGCTGAGGCTGGTTTCCTCGCGCACTTCGCGCTGCACGCATTCTTCCAGAGTTTCGCCCGGCTCAAGAAACCCGGCCACCAGGCCGTGGTTGGGTCCTTTGAAGTTGTGGGAACGCACCAACAGGGCTGAATCCTCTTTTTGCACCAGCACCAGCACCGCCGTCGAGATGGGCGGAAACTGCTCGTGGCCACAGGAGGGGCAACGCTTGGAAATGGACGTCGAGGGAGCGGTTTTGGTGCCGCAGACAGGGCAAAAGCGGGAATGCGTATCCCAATACAAAAGCTGGTAGCCCTTGCCCGCGAGAAGGTACAGCGGCCTGCCCAGCACGTCGAAAGCGGCGCGCAGCCCCACGGCAACCCAGCCGCTGTTTTCCGGCAGTGCGTCCACCGCATAGGCAAAGCAGGAGACACCCAGGTGTAAACCGGCGAAATGCGGCGCATGGGCCGAAGGCAAGGGCGGCGTAACGGTGAGGGGCACGGCGGCTTCCCCTTGTGCGCTGGGCCGCAGGAGAAGCATGTCGCGATAAAAAATAAACCAGTAGCAGGGCGTTGTTTGGCTTATCATGGCGGGTCACCGTTCCAAACCGTCCTTATACCTATCCCGTTGACCGCCGCAAGAGGAAAAAATATTGACAGCAAAGGCGGCGCCACTGCTCGCCGCTGCCTCCGGGTAAAAGGCGCGTCTGCAAGCGGGTCAAGCCGGTCCGGCTGCTGCAGTGTTTTTATTGACTTTTTCAGTCAGGATACTATGTTATAAAAAACACAGTGTTCGCAATAAGCACGCAGCCCTGCCTGAATCGAGAGGCATACGGGCAACATGACGCTCCCGGGTACCTCTTTTCCCAGGCGGCTGCCTCTTCCCATAACCTCATAGAATGTGTTAGTTTTGTCAGAATGGGAAAACGTGGCGTAAGCACCGGCAAAGAATGGCATTCCACGAACCGTAAACGTTTTTTACACACGCCGGTTGTTTTTTTGGAAGCAAAATTGCAGCGATTCACCATGAGGAGGACTCCACGATGAAAAGTACCCGGATACTTCTGTGCGCCTTTGCCGCCCTTCTGACACTTGCCCTGTGCGTTCCGCCCTCCATCGCCGCGCAGCCCGCCATTAAACGCGGCGATTATTTTATCACCGTGCTCACCGGCCCCTCCAGCGGGATCTATTTCCCCATCGGCGGGGCCTTTTCCACGTTTATCGGCACGCTGGGCTACAAAACTTCGGCCACGGCCACCGGCGCCACCGCTGAAAACATCAACGCGCTGCAGACCGGCCAGGGCGAAATGGCCATTGCCATGGCGGACTCGGTTATTCAAGCCGTACAGGCTTTCGGCGCGTATGAGGGCAAAAAGCCGGCCAAAAATCTGCGCGCCATGATGGGCCTGTGGCCCAACTACTGCCAGATCGTGACCACCGCGGATTCCGGCATCAAGTCTTTCAAGGACCTGAAAGGCAAGAAGGTGGGCGTGGGCGCGCCCAACTCCGGCGTGGAACTGAACGCGCGGATGATGTTTGAAGCCCACGGCATGAGCTACAAGGACTGCCGGATAGATTACCTCAACTACGGCGAGGCCATCGACCAGATGAAGAACGGCCTGTGCGACGCGGCGTTCGTTACCTCCGGCTTGGGCAACGCCACCATCCGCGAACTGGGCGTGACCAAGAAGATCGCCTTCGTGCCCGTGGAAGGCGAAGCGCGCCAGAAGCTGATCAAGAAGTACCCCTTCTACATCGAAGCCGTCATTCCGGCGGCCACCTACGGCACGGACAAGGACACCCAGACCGCCGCCGTCATGAACATCATGCTGGTGGACATCAAGCTCCCGGCCAACGTGGTCTACGATCTTCTGACCAACATTTATTCCCCCAAGGGGCTTGAAGCCATCCAAGCTTCCCATGCCACGGCCAAAGTCAACATCAAGCCCGAAACGGCCCTGCGCGGGATAGTCGGCACCCCGGTGCCCTTCCACGAAGGCGCGATCAAGTATTACAAGGAAAAGGGCATGATGAAGTAAGCCCCGGGCGGCCGCATGGGCATGCAACGACTTTTCCGGCGGCATGGAACGCGTAGCCGCGCCTTTCATGCCGCCGCCCTGGCGGCCCTTTGGGTACTGCTGCTGGCGGGCTGCGCAACCCGCCACGGCGGGGAAAAAGAAGCGGTACTGCGCATTTACGACTGGAAAAGTTCTGAACTGTATGTCGAGGCCCCGGCCCAGGTGAACAGCCGTCTTCTTTTCACCTGGGTCCACTCCCAGGAGAAAATTCCCTGGGCAGAATACTACCATGTGGACGCGCACCACAACCTGGTGCTTGACGCCGTGACCTTCCCGGCTTTCGGGGCCGGAATTCCGGAGGACAAAGGCCGCGTCTGCTACGTGAAAGACGGGCTGATCCACATGGAAGAAGTTGACCAGGCCTTTACCGAACTTGTGTGGCTTAATTCCCACACGGCAACGCGCGAACTGGTGCTTGACGGCACGCTTATCACCAGCGGCAGCGCGTTGCCCCAGCACACCAGAGTGCGCTTAGTCATTGAAAAAAGGTGATCCCTATGGCCGATACGAAACATGAAAACGACGACGCTTTGCTGAAAAAACAAGCTGAGACGGAACCGGAAATTTCCGACGAGGCCCTTGCGCAGGCCATGGCCGGGGTGCTCACGGAAGAACAGCAAAAGCTTATTGAAGATCTGGACAAGGAAGCCAGCACGCGCAAACTGACAAGCCCGCTGATGGCGAAGCTGTTCTATCTGGCTTGCATTGTGGTGACCCTGTACCACTTCATCACTTCGTTCGTGGGCACGCCCGTGGTGCTGGAACACCGCTCATTGCACGTCGCCATGATGCTGGCTCTCAGCTTCGTCATGTATCCGTTCGGCAAAAAAAGCAGCTATAAAGAAATTTCCTGGTGGGACTGGGTGCTGATCGCCCTGTCCGTATCCGTGCCGGTCTATGTGTGGGTGGATTACATGGGCGTGGTGGAACGGGCGGGCATGCCCGATACGGCCGACGCGGTTATCGCCACCCTGCTGGTGCTGCTGGTGCTGGAATCCTCGCGCCGCACTTCCGGCTGGGCGCTGCCCATCCTGAGCGTTCTGTTTATCGCTTACGGCCTGTATGGCCGGAGCATGCCGGGCATATTCGGCCACCGGGGCTACACCTGGCTGCAGCTTTCCAACCACTTTTTCGCCAACACGGAAGGCATATACGGCACGTCCGTCAGCGTGGCCGCCAGCTACATCTTTTTGTTCATTCTCTTCGGCACGGTCATGGGCAAATCCGGCATGGGCGCGTTCTTCAACGACCTGGCCATGGCGCTGGCCGGCCATACCAAGGGCGGCCCGGCCAAAGTGGCCGTGCTTTCCTCCGGCCTGCTCGGCTCCATTAACGGTTCCGCCGTGGCCAACGTGGTGACCACCGGCGCGTTCACCATCCCGCTGATGAAAAAGACGGGCTACTCCAGGGAGTTCGCGGGCGCGGTGGAAGCTTCCGCTTCCGTGGGCGGGCAGCTGCTGCCGCCGGTCATGGGCGCGGCCGCCTTCATCATGGCGGAAATACTGAGCGTGCCTTACTCCACCATCATCATCCACGCGGCCATTCCCGCGCTGCTCTATTACCTGGGCATCATCATCCAGGTGCAGCTGCGCGCCGGCAAGACCAACCTGACCGGGATACCCAAAGACCGCCTGCCCCTGGTGAAGAACGTCTTAAAAGACAAGGGGCATCTGCTGATCCCCATTTTCCTGCTGTTGTACCTGCTGCTCTTTTCCGGCACCACCGTGGTGTTTTCCGCGGTGATCACCATTGTGGCCACCATTGTCGTCTCCTGCCTGAAAAAAAATACCAGGATGAGCTTCAAGGACATTTGCGACGCCTTCGCCGACGGCGCCAAGCAGACCGTGGCCGTGGCCATTGCCTGCGCCTGCGTGGGCATTATCATCGGCGTGACCTCCAAGACGGGCTTCGGCCTGACCATGGCCAACACCATCATCACCCTGGGCAGCCAGAGCCTGGTCTTCACCCTGATCTTCACCATGATCACCTGCATGATCCTGGGCATGGGGGTGCCGTCCATTCCGGCGTACATCATCACGGCCACCATCGCGGCACCCGCGCTGGCCAAGCTGGGCATACCGGCCATTTCCGCCCACTTGTTCTCATTCTACTACGCCATGTTCGCCAACCTGACCCCGCCCGTGGCCCTGGCGGCTTTCGCGGCGGCGGGCATATCCGGCGGCGACCCCATGAAGACGGGTTTCGCGGCGGTAAAGCTGGCCATTGCCGGGTTTATCGTACCCTTCATGTTCGTGTATTCCCCGCAGCTGATGCTGATCAACACGGGCTTTCTGGAGGGGGTGCGCGTGGTCATCGGGGCCTGCATGGGCGTGTTCATGATCGGCGTGGCGGTGGAAGGCTACCTTTTCACCAAGGTCAACGTTCTCTCGCGCATCATCGCCTTTGGCGGCGCCATGGGCCTGATCGACAGCGGCGTGCGCACCGACCTGATCGGCCTGGTCATTCTGGTTCTGCTGTTCGCCAGCCAGCATTACTTTGCCAAGAGGGAACAGGGCCGGGCCGAAGTTTCAGCATAGCCCCGCCAGCGTCTCACAAACAAAAGGGAGGAAAGCCGCAGCGCTTTCCTCCCTTTCCGCTTTGCTTATGCCTGAAGGCCCGTCAGTACCCGCTTTCCTCAAGAATGACGGCCGCCCGCGCGACCAGGTCCACACAACGGGTGGCAAAGAGCTTCTCGCGCATGGCCTGCTCGCGGCCTTCCTGCGTGCTGATGTCACAGCCCAGGATATCGCGGCAGGTCACGGCGCCGTGCGGTTCCCTGAACGCGCGCATGAACTCCGCCGTTTTCTCGGAACACAGCTTGCGCGCCTCTTTGTCCGTGGCGTCATGCTGCCCGTATTTCAGCCCGATGACCAGCACGGCGCCACCGGCCGCGCCGCAGACCTCCGCGCACTTGAAGCCCCCGCCAAGCCCGCTGGAAATTTTGAGCGCCGTTTCCCTGTCCAGCCCGTAGGCCCCACAAAAGGCGGCCAAAAGCGCCTGCGAACAGGCGAACCCGCTTTTGAACAGTTCCAGCGCCGCATCCACTTTCACGCCCATACACGCTCCGTTACAGACGGGCAGCCCCGCCCCGTCAAAGTTTTCAGGGGAAAGGGAGGAGGTCCGGAGGAAGGGAACCCCCCTTTTTTGGAAGGGGGTTCCCTTCCTCCGGGCGTCGCGTCACCACCCGCTACTTTTCGCCGGAACTGACAATGGAGCGGGTGACTTCAAACACCATTTCCAGCTTACGGATTTTATCAATGGCCTGGTAAAGGTGGGCCGCGTTGTTGACTTCGACCACGAAATCCAGCTCGGAGCGGTTGTCCACGCCGGAGCGCAGGGTGCCCGCGTCGATATTGACGTTTTCTTCCGCCAGCACGGAGGCCACTTTGGCCAGCACTCCCTTTTCGTTGCGGCAGACGACCCGGATGCGCGCGGGATAGGGCTTGCTCTCCGCGTTTTCCCACTGCACGGGCAAAAGACGCTCCGGCTCCATACCCAGAATGGTGGGGCAGTCGGAGGTGTGCACGGTCACGCCCCGGCCCCGGCTGATGTAGCCGACAACGGCGTCTCCGGGTACGGGGTTGCAGCATTTCGCGTAGCGCACCATGATATCGTTGAGGCCCTGGATGATCACGCCTTCGCCCTTGCGGGGGGCGGCGGGCTTTTCCGGGTGGGGCGCGGCGCTTTCCGCTTCCTCTTCCGGCGCTTTGGGCATGAGCAGACGCAGGGCTTTCTGCGGGGTGATGCGCGCGTAGCCCACGGCGGAAAACAGCTCGTCCACGCCGGAATAGCCCAGGTCCTGGGCCACCGGCACCAGATCCCCGTCTTTCAGGGCCTTAATGATATTGACCCCGTAACGGCGGCCCTGCTTTTCCAACATTTCCCGGCCCAGGGAAATGCTTCTGGAACGCTCTTCCGTGCGCACGTAGTGCTGCACACGGGCGCGGGCCTTGGCGGTTTTGACGAACTTAAGCCAGTCCCGGCTGGGGCGGCGGGAGGCGTCAGTGATAATTTCCACCATGTCGCCGCTGTGCAAAGGGGTACTGAGCGGCACCAGGCGGCCGTTGACCTTGGCCCCGACGCAGCGGTTGCCCACCTCGGTATGGATAAGGTAGGCGAAGTCCACCGGGGTGGCTTCTTCCGGCAGTTCCTTGACCTCGCCTTTGGGCGTGAAGACGTAAATCTCGTCCTTGAACAGGTCGAAACGCAGGGAACGCAGGAACTCGCGCGAGTCGCTTTCGATTTTCTGCCAGTCCAGCATTTCCCGCAGCCAGGAAAACTGGCGCACGTCCTTGGCCTTGACCCGGCCCCCTTCCTTATACAGCCAGTGGGAAGCCAGGCCGTGTTCCGCCAGACGGTCCATTTCCGAGGTGCGCATCTGAATTTCCATGCGCTCGCCCCTGGGCCCCACCACAGTGGTATGCAGGCTCTGGTACATGTTGGCCTTGGGCATGGAGATGTAGTCTTTGAAACGGCCGGGCACGGGGCGCCAGGTGGCGTGCACCAGGCCCAGGGCGGCGTAGCAGTCCTTCACGTCATCCAGGATGATGCGGAAGGCGATGATATCGTGCATTTCGTCCAGGGTCAGGTCCTGGGCGGTCATTTTGCGGTAAATGCTGTAAATATGCTTGATGCGGCCCTTGACCTGGCCCTGGATCTCGTTTTTCTGAAGAATCTCGTTCAGCACGCTGATGACGTGGGCGATATACTCCTCGTCGTCCGCGCGGTGCTTTTCCAGCCAGCCGGAAATATGGGCGTAGGCGTCGGGCCGGATGTAACGGAAGCTGAGGTCTTCCAGCTCCAGCTTGACCCGGTGCAGCCCCAGCCTGTTGGCCAGGGGCGCGTAAATATCCATGGTTTCCTGGGCAATGGGCTTCTGCCTGTGGGATTTCTGGGAAGAAAGCGTGCGCATGTTGTGCAGGCGGTCCGCCAGCTTGACGATGAGCACCCGGATATCCTCGCTCATGGCCAGGATCATTTTGCGGATATTCTCGGCCTGCTGCTCTTCCTTGCTGTCAAAGGTCATCAGGCTGATCTTGGTGACCCCGTCCACTATATCCGCCACTTCCTCGCCAAAGGCCTCGTCAATTTCCTCAATGGTGGCCTTGGTGTCTTCCACGGTATCGTGCAGAAAACCGGCCGCGATGGTGGCTTCGTCCAGGCGCATGGCGGCCAGGGTGCCGGCCACGGCCAGGGGGTGGGAGAGGTAGGGTTCGCCGGACAGGCGCGTCTGGCCCGCATGGGCCGCGGCGGCGTAAACATAGGCCTTCTGGAGCATCTCAAAATCAGCGTCCGGACGGTAGGATGCAACGGAGTCGAGGATATCCTGGATTCTGATCATGAGGCGCTCACGAAAAAAGTATTGTATGCGATACGGTTACGCACGAGTAACGATAAACAAAGTCGCGGCATAAAGCAAAAGAATGAGCCCGCCCCCGGAAAATTCCCCGGCCAGGGAAAGCACGAACCCGGCGGCAAGGGCCAGCACGCAGGCCGCCTGCATGACCAGGCGCGGCACGGGCCGCACGCAGGAGAAGATATACAGCAGCGAAGCGCCCAAGGGCAGCACCAGGGCGGCCGCCACCGCGTAGGTGTACCAGACGCCCCGGCCCAGCGCGGGCAGAAATTCCGGCAGGAACACCCATACCCCGTACAAAAGCAGCAAGGCGTGGCAGAACAGCAGGCCCTTTTGCGCCGGGGTCAGAGCGTCAAGGTATCGTTTCAGCATAGTCCTCCACTCTCTTTCAACGGGATAGGCCACAGAGGCCGCGCACGTATTCCACGGCGGAATGGAACAGCCCGGCCAGACTGCGGTCCGCCTCCAAGGCAAAACCGTGACGCAGGCTGAGCAGGTTCAAGGCCCAGAGCAGGGCCAACGCCGTGTACTGTGCCTGAAAGGCCAGGCCCACCACGTCGGAATACGCCACGAACAGGGCCATGATGGCCGCCAGCAGGCAGTTCAGGCGCGCGGCCACGCCGAATGCCCCTCTCAGCATATAGCGCACGCAGGCCATGTAGCCGCCGCAGGCCGCAAAGCACAGGGCCATCAGCACGCTGAAAAAAAACAGCGTATCTTCCAGAAGGGCCGGGTCCCGAGCCGCGTTGCCGCTGAGTACCCGGTCCAGGCCACCCCCCTGCAGCAGGGAGAGGAACGTGAACAAATCCGCCGCCACCAGAACCAGGGCCGCTGTGTTCATAAAAAACAGCAGGCTCTGCATGCCGTGGTTCGCGGGCGGTGTATTGCCCGGCGCTTTTTCGCTCATGGGGCCACCGTGTGGCGTTGCCTGGCTTTGGGCACCCACCACTGGTCAAAATTCCAGGTTATGCCCGCGGGGGCCACTTCCAGGCCCTGGAAACGCTTCTGCACGGCGGGCAGGCTGTAAGGCACGTAGAGAAAACAATAGGGCTGGTCTTCGTGCAGAATCTCCTGGATTCTGTCGTAGCAGCGCTTGCGCAGAGCCCGGTCAAAGGTGGCCCGGCCCTTTTCGATAAGCTCGTCCACTTCCTTGTTGCTGTACTTCATGAAGTTCAGCCCCGAGGGAGACATGCGCGAGGAGTGCCAAACGTCGTAAACGTCCGGGTCCTGGGGCACGGTCCAGCCCAGGATGACGGCGTCGAAAAAGCCCGTGTTCACGAACTGGGAAAAAAACACAGCCCATTCCACGGTACGCACCCGCATGTCAATACCCAATTCCTTCAGCTGGGCCTGGATGATGACGGCGGTTTTGACCCGTTCCTCGTTCCCTTGGTTGGTGAGCACGGTAAAGGCGAAAGGCAGCCCGTTCTTGTTGCGCAGCACGCCGGAAGCGTCTTTTTCCCAGCCCGCCTCCTTCAAAAGAGCCCTGGCCTTGGCCAGGTCGTGCGGGTAATCCCGGATTTTGTCGTTATACGCCCAGGTGCCGGGCACGTAGGGGCCGATGGTGCTCTCCCCCTGGCCCATGCGCGCCCCGGCGATAACGGCCTTTTTATCAATGGCGTAGGCCAGGGCCTGGCGCACCTTTTTGTCGCGGAACAAGGGGCTTTGCAGGTTGTAGCCCAAATAGGTGTACGCAAAGCTCAAGTAGCGGAAAACATTGTACTGTTCCCGGAAGGAGGGCGGCGTCTGGTACAGGTACTGCTGGGCGGAAAGGCCCATCATGTCCACCTTGCCCGCCCTGAGTTCCAGAAACATGGTGGTGGCGTCCGGGATAATGGTGTAGATGACGCCGTCCAGCTTGGGCCGCCCTTCAAAATAGTCCGGGTTGGCTTCCAGCACCACGCGCGAGCCGGGCACCCATTCCTTGAAAATGAACGGGCCGCAACTGACAGGGTTGCGCGCCACCGGGGTGGTCATCAGGTCCTGCCCTTCCAGCACGTGGCGGGGCATGATGGCGCCCATCCAGGTTTCCAGGGAACGGGCGTAGGGCTTGGCGTAACGCACCTCAAAGCTGTAGCGGGAAAGCACGGTGAAGGAATCTATGGTCTTGTACCCCCCGGCGTAGGACGTGGGGGTTTTGGGGTCTATCATCATGCGGTAGGTAAAGGCCACGTCTTCCGCTGTCAGTTCCACCCCGTCCTGCCAGCGTATGCCCGGCCGCAGGGTGAAGCGCAGCAAAAGGCCGCCTTCCAGCACTTCATAGGACTGCGCCGCCCAGGGAACGATTTTCAGGTCCTTGTCATACTTAAGCAGGCCGATGTAAAGCTGCCCGGCCACTTCGCTGGAAGGCACGTCGGAAGCCAGGGGCGGGATGAGGTTGGAAGGCTCCCCCAGGCTGCCCATGATAATGCGGTCGCCGTAGTCAGGGCCGCCCTGCCCCGGTTGCGCGGCTTGCGGGGAAAGGCACGGCGCAAGCGCCAGGCAAAGCCAGAACAGAAAAAAAAAGAACAGGAACACTCTTTGCCGCGTCTGGAAATTGCGGTCTGCCTCTTTCAAATTTCCTCCTGCCGCCCCGCCGCGTTTTTTGCCTGCGGCATGGGCCGGGGCTGTATTTTCTCGCAAAAGCGCAATTTTTTCTCTTATCAAATTTCTTTGCTATTGAAAACTCTGATCCGCTGGTGTAATATCATAAGCTATTCTGATGTTCTATATTGGCGAACGTTTTTTTACCACATGAAACCAGGACCTTCCGCGCATGTCACAAGCTGCTGAACACACTGTCGCTGCCTTGCTGCGGGAGTTCCTGGCGGACACTGTTCCAGATTATGTGTTGAGCAACGCCCAGGCTCTTGCTGTAAGCGGAGTGCAAAAACTCAGCCTGAAGCAGGATCCCGCGTACTGGGAAGTGGACGGAAGCGTCCTGGGCGAAGAAGCGCTGCAAACCTACAGCCCGAAAATTTCCATCGCCCTCAACGAAGGGTCCGTCAACCCGCTGTGTAATTGTTCCGACTCCTTTTCCGGCATCTGTCCCCACATTGCGGCCGTGGCCATCAAGCTGCTCTCCACCCTGGAAAGTTCCGACACCGCCGACGCGGCCCCCGCGGCGCAGCGCTCCACGGAGTGGCGGCAGACCTTCCGCTCGTTCTTCGGCACCGAAATAGAGGCGGAAGCGGGCAAGCATTACCTTATCTTCCGCTTTTACCCGGAACCCGGCCGTCTGCAGGTGGCCTTTTTCCGGGGCAGGCAGAACAAGTCCGGCCTTTCCACGGTGCACAACGAAATCACCCTGGAACAAATCATCCAGAACCCGGAATGGTGCGAGCTTTCCCCCCAGCTCCCCCAGGTGGCAGCCCTGATCGCCAGGCACGGGGACTACATGGGCCACCGGGTGGACATTCCGGACGGGTTGCTCAGTTGGTTCCTGTGGGCCGTGCGCAAGGAATATTTCCTGTTCTGGCAGGACACGGACAGTCCCTGCAGACTGGAATCGCAGCCCGTGCGCCTCAAAATCCAGCCGGTGTTCCAGGAGGGGCAGGGACTTTCCTTTTCCCTCCTGCTGCACTCGGACGGCAAGGCCCCGCTGTTCATCAAGGATACCAACGTCAGCTTTCACGGTCAGCTCCCCCTGTGGGTGTGCTGGAAAAAGGGCTTCTACCCCGTGTACACGGACCTTACCCCCAGACTGTTGCGCGAGCTGCTGGACCAGCCGCCCCTGGTGCCCCAGGAAGATATTCCGGAATTTCTGGACCGGGTCTGGACGCGGCTGCCGGAATCCAGCCTCTACGGCCAGGAAGACTTTCTCCAGCGCATGGAGCCGGTGTTCATCAAGGGCACCTACGCGCCCAAGCTGTATCTGGACGAGGAAGGGAGCCTCCTGACCCTCAACGTCCAGAACATGTACGAAACGCCCCACGGCGAATTCCTGCTGCCCGGCCCCAACCCGGATTTCCAGACCGGCAGCTACACCCATGAAGGCACCACCTACCTGGTGCGCCGGGCTCAGGAAGAAGAAACCGCCCTGCTGGCCCTGCTCACGGAAATGCGCTTTCAGCCGCGCAACAGCCGTATCTGGTTCCTGGAGCCGGAAGAAGCCATCAACTTTCTGCTGGACGCCTACCCCACCCTGGTGGAAAAATACCGGGTCTACGGCGAAAAAGCCCTGTCCCGCTTCAAGGTGCGCCTTTCCCAGCCGGTTATCGAAGCCACGCTTAAGAGCAACGAGTCTGAAAAATGGTTCAACCTGGACATTACCGTCCAGTACGACGACCAGAACATTGCCTTGGAAAAAGTGTGGAAAGCCTGGGTGGAAGGCAAGCGCTACGTGCAGCTTAAGGACGGCTCCTACACCAGCCTGCCCAAAGCCTGGCTGGAAAAGGTGGCCCACAAGCTGCAGGCCCTGGGCCTTTCCGCGGACGCCCCGCCCAAGCAGCAGTTCCAGCAGTTCGAAGCCCCGGTGCTGGACAGCCTGCTGGACGATTTACCCGGCGCGGTCACGGACAGTTTCTGGCGCAGCCTGCGGGAAAAAATCCACAATTTCGCGGGCATCAGCGCCCTGCCCCCGCCCAAGGGCCTGAACGCCACGCTGCGCCCCTATCAGCTCCAGGGCGTCTCCTACCTGAATTTTTTGCGCGAATACGGCTTCGGCGGTATTCTGGCCGACGAAATGGGCCTGGGCAAGACGGTGCAGACCCTGACCTTTATCCAGCACACCATAGAAAAAGGGGCCAAGGGGCCCACGCTCATCGTGGTGCCCACTTCCGTGTTGCCCAACTGGGAACGCGAAGCCGCCAAGTTCGTGCCCGGCCTCTCCCGTCTGGTCATTTACGGCGCGCGGCGCGAGAACATGTTCAAAAAAATCGCCAAGTCGGACCTGGTCATCACCACCTACGCCCTGTTGCGCCGCGATTTGGAAGAGCTGGAAAAACACCGCTTCAACACGGTCATTCTGGACGAAGCCCAGAACATCAAGAACCCCAACACCATTACCGCCCGTTCCGTGCGCCGTATCCAGGCGGATTTGCGCATCTGCCTTTCCGGCACGCCCATTGAGAACAACCTGTTCGAGCTGTGGTCGCTGTTCGAATTTCTGATGCCCGGCTTTCTCGGCGCGCAGCACGCCTTTCAACGCGGCGTGGTCAAGCCCATCAAGGACGGGGACAATTCCACCCTGGATTTCCTGCGCGCCCGCGTGCGGCCCTTCATTCTGCGCCGCACCAAGTCCGAAGTGGCCAAAGACCTGCCGCCCAAGATCGAGAACATCTACTACTGCGCGCTGGCGGACGAGCAGGCCGAGCTGTATTCCATGCTGGCCAAGCGCCTGAAAGAGCAAATTCTGGCCGACGTGGACCAGAAGGGCATGGCCAAGAGCCAGATATCCATTCTGGACGCGCTGCTCAAGCTGCGCCAGATCTGCTGCCACCCGCGCCTGCTCAAGCTCAACCTGCCGGATGTTTCCACCAACCTGCCTTCCGGAAAGTTCGACGCTTTCAAGGACATGGTCACGGATATCGTGGAAGAAGGGCACAAAGTGCTGGTCTTCTCCCAGTTTGTGCAGATGCTGCACATCATCCGTTCCTGGTTGCAGATCAGCAATATCCCCTTCTGTTACCTGGACGGGGCCAGCAAGGACCGTTTCGAGCAGGTGGACCGCTTCAACAATTCGCCGGACATCCCCATTTTCCTCATCTCCCTCAAGGCCGGGGGCACGGGCCTGAACCTTACCGGCGCGGACTACGTCATCCACTACGACCCCTGGTGGAACCCGGCCATGGAGAACCAGGCCACGGACCGCACCCACCGCATAGGCCAGACCCGCCAGGTGTTCTCGTACAAGCTCATCTGCCAGAACACCGTGGAAGAGAAGATCCTGCAATTGCAGGACATGAAGCGCGGCATGGCCGAAGCCATCATTCCGGGCCAGGATTCCTGGAAGTCCCTGACCCGGGACGACCTGGAAATGCTGTTCGACGTGTAAAACATCCCCGCTTTCCCCTCTTGCCTAGCGGCGCGACTCGTCGTATTGGTCTTTCTCCCGTATTGCATGACACGGGCGCAAGGAGTTGCCATGAAACGCGTTACCAGGCGCGCGCTGTTGCCGGGCCTGCTTTTGGGATCCGCCCTGCTCGCCGGTTGCGGCCTCTTCGCTTCCCCCAAGCCGGAACCGCCCGCGCGGCAGATCTCGCCGGTGCAGGAATTCATGATCAGCCGCACCCCGGGCGGGCCCGAGTCCACGGGCGTGGTGAGCGACCCGGAATTCGGCTACAACCTGCGCATCGTGCTGGAACAGGAGTTTCTCTCGGCCACAGGGGAAACCTGCCGCCGCGCCTCCCTGTTTTCCGTGAGCGGCGAGGCGGAAGTAGTGGTCACCTGCCGTGACGCTTCGGGAACCTGGGTTATGGTCCCCCGCGTCTGGGGCAAGGGCCTGCCGCCGGTGACGCAACAGGAAAAAAACCGGTCCGTTGCCCCGCAACAACCGGTTCCCCAACAGTCGAAACCGGCAAAAGCACCGGCAAAAAGCAACACGGAAGAGACCAAACAACCTGCGCCGGACCAGACGGCCCCCCAGGCGCCCCCTGAGGCGGCTCCGGGTACGGCTCCCCAGGAAAATCTCCCGGCAGCCACATAACGCACCATCCAGCGATACCACTATGAAATATCACCATTTCCGTTTGCGGACGGCGCTTTTTGCCGCCGCCCTGCTGCTTTTCGCATCCCACGCGCCTCTCTCCGCCGCCCCGGCCGCTGCTGCCAAGCCTGCCGAAGCGCCCAAGCCCGCCTTTGCAGCGCCGGATTCCATTCCCTTCGGCTCCAGCCTGTTTCAGGGCAACTTTGCCCAGGCCAAGCCGGAAAACCGCGAAATAGGCGCGGGCGACAAAATCCTGCTGCGCCTGTGGGGCGGCATGGCCTTTGACGGCACCCTGACCGTGGGCGACCTGGGGGATATCGAACTGCCGGACATCGGCGCCGTGACCCTGGCCGGCCTGCAGGAAAGCCAGCTCAGCGAGGCCCTGCGCAGCAAACTGAACGCCGCCGGGCAGGAAAACACCCAGATTTACTGCCGGGTGCTCAATTCGCAGCCTATCTCCGTCACCGTGACCGGCTCCGTCAAAAAGCCCGGCCGGTACAGCGGCGCGGCCTCGGAATCCGTACTGGCCTTTCTGGACCGCGCGGGCGGCATAGACCCCCGGCGCGGCAGCTACCGCAACGTGCTTCTGCTGCGCGGCGGGGAAACGCGGGCCACCTTTGATCTGTACCCCTTTGTACTGCGCGGCGAACTCCCGGCCGTGCGCCTGCAGAACAACGACACCATCGTGGTGCGCGAAAAGGGTATTTCCGTGAACGCCAACGGCGAAAGCCGCAACGCCGCCCGCTTTGAACTGCGGCCCGGCGAAAACCTGGGCGAAACCCTGGTCGCCCTGGCCGAACCCCTGCCCACCGCCACGCACGTGAGCATCAGCGGCACCCGGAGCGGCGCGCCCTACAACCTCTACCTGTCCATGCGCGATTTCCGCGTCACCCCGCTTTCGGACGGCGACACGGTGCAGTTCCTGGCGGACACCCCCGGCGACACCATCATGGTGGCCGTCACCGGGGCCATACGCGGGGCTTCGCGCTTTCCCCTGCGCAACGGCGCGCGCCTACGCGACCTGCAGCAGTATATCGCCGTGGACCCGGCCCGCGCCAACCTCTCCGGCCTGTACATCAAGCGCAAGAGCGTGGCCGCGCGCCAGAAAGCCGCTATCGACGAATCCCTGCGCCGCCTGGAGCAAAGTTCCATGACCGCCACGTCCTCCAGTTCCGAAGAAGCCCAGATCCGCACCCACGAAGCCCAGATGATCGCCAAGTTCGCGGAAAAAGCCAGGGCCGTGGAACCTCAGGGCATCGTGGTGGTGGGCAGCGGCGGAAAAGTGGCGGATATCGCCCTGGAAGACGGCGATATCGTGGTCATTCCCGAAAAAAGCGACGTGGTGCTGGTCAGTGGTGAGGTGGTCATGCCCCAGGCCCTGGTCTGGAGCAAGAAAAGAGACGTCAAAGCCTACGTCAAGGGCGCGGGCGGCTTCACCACCAGGGCGGACGCGGACAAAATCCTGCTCATCCGCCCCAACGGCGAGATAGAACTGGACAGCGACGCCGTGTTGCCCGGCGACCAGATCATCGTGCTGCCGCGCGTGGAATCCAAAAATATGCAGGCGGTCAAGGATATCTCGCAGATCGTCTACCAGATAGCCGTGGCCGCCAAGCTGGTTATTCCGCTTTAGTTGTCGAAGCCAATTAAGAGTCGAAGCAGGGCTCTGCCCTGCACCCGCCAAGGGGCGCGCCCCTTGGAACCCATTCAGAGTGGACACGGGAGTATCGCCTTTTACTACACGTCATCCTGAACGCAGTGAAGGATCCATCTTGATGCTTTCCGCCTTTTCCTACGCATGAAAAGGGCAAAAGGCAGAAAAGATGGATCCTTCACTGCATTCAGGATGACGTGCGGCAAGCAACGGCGCGCATAGCCACCCTGTCGCGGGGTCAAGGGGGCTCAGCCCCCTTGCGGGTGCAGGGCAGCGCCCTGCTCTCGTTCTTGGATGGCTTCGACAATTCCCGACGACCCGTCACTGCTCGGAAGGGTCCAGCATCTCGTAGACCCGTACCAGGCTGTTGTCGAACACCGGCTTGAAATACGGGCGGATGCGGCTGTCTTTGGGTTCCGCCACCAGCAGCTGGTAGAGCATCATGCCGTAAAAGTCGCTTTTGACGCTGTACTTTTCGCCGGTCACCAGGTTGAAAATAAAGTGCAGTTCGTTCCCGGTGCGGAAATAAAACTGCCGCTCCCGCTTGGTGGGGCCGAACAGATCAATGCTGGCGGCGTTGGCCGGCTGGTGCCCGCGCACCAGCACCAGCCCCGTCTCCAGGTTGTACTGCAAGGACTGGGGGATGCTGCTGATAAAATAGCCCTTGCCCTCTTTGCGGACAAAGTCCCAGTTGCCATAGGTGCTGATCCAGAAGCCCAGGGGCACCAGCTCGAAACCGGTGATGATGTATTGCTTGGACTTCGGCTTGGGGGCCAGCTTGCCGGAATCCAGGTCCGCCATGAGCGCGGCGGCACCGGAGCCGGACAGACCTTCGAAAATATCCCCCGGCTCGCCGCCCTTTTCAGAGGTGTAGGCCATGAGCTGGCGGGCGAAATGCGGGTCCGCCGTAGTGTACACGGCGGCAGGCACGAACAGCGAAGGCCCGCCGTGCCGCGCGCCGTCGCTCACGGTATGGCGCCGCGCGAAATGGTGCGTGGCGTAGCCCCAGTCCCACCAGTTCCAGACCACCGCGTCCTCGGGCGAGTTGTTGCGCAGAAAAATCAGGGCTTCCGCCTGTTCGCGGCTGATAATGGAGCCTTTGCTCATCTCCAGGATCAACTGCATGATGGGCACGGACAGCAGTACGGACAGGCTGACGCAGCAAGCGAAGCGCCGCCAGATAAAAAAGCGTTCGAAGCTGAAAAAACGGTCCACCAGCAGCGCAGGCCCCTGCGCCTTGCGGCCCAACGCGCAGAACGCCCTGAGCGCTTGCGTCGCGGCCATGCAAAAGCCCAGGGCAATGGCCGGGGACCCGAACATGGCCATGCGGCCGCCCAGCTTCAGGCTGCTCAGCGCCACGGCCAGCAGTACGAGCAGGTAGGCCGTGCCGGGCTGGGTCAACAGCAGCAGCCCGTAGCCGAGAAGCCCCAGCAGCGAAAGCAGCGCCACGGGGTGGCAGTAGTCCAGAAAGTCCATGAAGGTCAGGTTCTGGACTTCAATAATGGACTGGGCCACGGAAGGAAACACCAGGGGGTCCTTGGCCAGGCCGCTGTGGGATGCGTCTCCGCTGACCTTCAGGTAGGACGCTGTGGAACGCAGCAGGGCCTGCCAGACCGAGGCGTCCAGAAGCAACACGCCCACCGCCGTCCACAGGGCCGTCAACGGCCAGGGCGAGGCGAACAGCAGCTCCCCTGCCCGTTCCAGCGTCTTTTCCCTGCGGGACAGAGGCGGGGCCACGCGCTGCCAGAAGGCGGCCGTCAGCAGCCATGGCTGGGCCGCGCGCGTTCCCAGGCTGTGCCTGGCTCTGCGGAACAGGAGCACAAAACTGAGCGGCAAGGCGAAAACCAGCCCCACCCAGCCCGCCAAAAGCGGCACACAGTAGCACAGCGCGGCGGCCAGCAAATGGCCGCGCCCGCCCCTGGGGCCCAGAACGGCTGCCAAAAGCAGGGTCAGGGCCGCGCAAAAGCGGATGGCGTATGGGAAATACGAATGCCAGGCCTGCGTGCCGTAGCCCAAAACTCCGGCAACCATCACCGCCAGCAGCCAGGGCGCGCTTAGCGCGCGCAGCAGCGTCAGCCGGGCTGCGGAAGGCACGGCGGCAACACGGGCGCGCCTGTCCGCGCGGCAGAATCCGGCCAGATTTTTGGGCCAAGTCCCAAGAGTTGTCCCCTCCAGGGCGGCACGCGCCATGCCCGCAAAGCGCCACCATTCGCGCAGCCAGCACAGGGGCGAGGAAAGCCAGGGCCGCAGCCACGCGGCGGGCACCAGGCCCAGCAATACGGCGAACAGCAGAATCATGAAATCCGTATCGCAGTAGCCGAGCATGGTGCGTGCCAGATAACCCGGCGCACAGGCCGCCAGCACGCCCGCCACTATGCCCGCGCAAGGCGAGCCGAAAACAGCCGCCCAGGCGAAAACGGCCAGAGCCAGCGCGCTGCCCATGACCAGCGGCAGCCAGAAGCCGACGTTGGCGGGCAGGGCCCCGGAAACAAGGGAAAGAATGCGAATAAACTCCGACATGGGGTGCCCGGCGCCGAACTCAAAGCCTTCCGCTCCGGCTATCCAGTGGTAGGCGTCGTGCGTGGCCAAAAGATATTCGTCGCCAAGGCGGAACTCGGGATGGTTCCAGGCCGGAATTTCCAGACAGCGCACCGCGAGGCTGATCGCGAACGAGCAGAGCGCGGCCAAAAGCACCGCGGGCCAGCGGACGCCCCCGCCGGAAGGGCGGGACTGCCCGCCCGCAACGGCGTACGCCGGACGCCAATCAAGAATTATCATGTGGAACAAGCTCTTGGGGCGACAGGCCACGCCGGTCTATGACATAGCTGCTCAAGGGATCTTCTTTGGCTTTTTTCTTCAGATTCATGGCTTGCTGCGAGGCTTCCCCGTAGTGTTTCATGCTGCCGTTCCGGTTGCAGATCACGGCTATGGACAAGGCCATGAGCGGAAAGGCCCGCAATACGCCCTGCCTGTCCGTGGAAACAATGCCGCCCCGGTTGCGGTCCTCTTCATCGTAAAATTGCGGCACAATGGCGTCAAAGGCGCGCAAAACGGACTTGCAGGCTTCTTCCGCCTTGTCCACAGGCACTATGAACACGTAATCGTCCCCGCCCACGTGTCCCACAAAGGAAAAAGACGGCTGCAGGAACTTCACGCCGTTCAGAATGATACGTGAAGTCATCATCAGCACTTCATCGCCCCGCGAGAAGCCGTACTTGTCGTTGAACGGCTTGAAGTGGTCCACGTCGCAGTAGCCCAAGGCGAAGTCCTGGCAGGAATCGATCAGGGACTGGGTGTGCCGGATAATGGACGTATTGCCCGGCAGGCGCGTCAGGGGGTTGGCGTCCAGGGTTCTGGTGGCCCTGGTCAGCGCCATTTCCAGGCGGGCCCTGATCAGAAAGGGGGAGACGCCGACAATGAAAAAGTCGTCCGCCACAAAGTTTTCCCAGGCCGTCAAAGACTCGGCCTGCTTTTCTGTGAAACAAATGATGACGGGCACTTGGCTGTAGACGTTTTCCTCTTTGAACAGGGCGGCCAGGCGCAAACCCGGCATGTCCGGCAGTTCCGCGTCGCAGATGATGCAGTCCGGCGGCGCGGACAGCAGCGAGCCGGCGGCCTCGCGGCCGGAGTTGAAAAAGGCCCAATCTATGCCTTCCAGCGGGCAGGCGGAGGTGATGAAATCACGCAGGCCGGAGTCGGCGCAGACCAGCGCCACCTGCAGGCGGCGCTGTGCGGGAACGCAAAACGGCTCGGCTGCGTGCATGGTCATTCCGCCTTGTATTGGGCGAGCGCGCTGAACATTTCCTCACTGACGGAGTCCAGAATGCCTTCCAGCAGTTTTTGGTTTATGCCCAGCAGTTTCAAGCTCCTGGGGTCCACGCGGCTCACGCCGTCGTCGCCGGAGAACCCGCAACTGAACAGCCGGGCGAAAAAGTCGCCCAGTTGCACGGCGGCCGCCACTTCCGGGTGGAATTCCGCCGAAAGGGGCTTGTGGTGGTGGATCATGCCCTCGCGAAGAACAAGGGGCAGGTTCCACTGTTCCGCCAGCCATTTGTTCACCCGGTCGTGGCCGAAACCCAGCACTTTGATTTCCGCTTCCAGAAAACTCAAGTCCTGCGCGCGCACCAGGTTGTCCACTTCCGCTTTTGCTTCCGGCAGCTGCAAAATGAACACGGCCTTGCCCAGGTCGTGCAAAAGACCGGCCACGGCGAATTCTTCCGGGTTTTTGCGCTCCGTGGCCCGCGCTATTTCCGCGCAGCACAGCGAGCAGGCCAGACTGTGTTCCCACAGGCCCATCATGCTTTTGTTCATGGCGTCGAACACGGCCGTGGAGATGATCAGGCCGCGTATGACGTTGAAGCCGAGCAGCATGAGCGCGTGCTGCAGCGTGGAAATGCGGCCGGGAAACCCGTACACCGGGGAATTGACCATGCGCAGCACCTTGGCCGTCAGCGCCTGGTCCACGCTGATGACCCGGGCTATCTGTTCCGTGGACGCGCCCGGAGATTCCATAATGCGGGTCACTTCGTCCAGGGTGGTGGGCAGGGCGGGAAGCTGGTTAATAGCCAGGATGCGGCCCTTGTATTCCGTGGACAAGTCGCTCATGCCCGGCCTTTTTCCCCGGCGGTTTTGACGGCCGCCTCTTCCGCCGCCCCGGCGGCTTCCTTGGCCGCTTCCTTGGCCTGCTTCGCCGCTTTGGCGCGCAACGCCTCCGCTTCTTTAAAGGACGCGATACGGTACGCGAAATATTTGCCCAGCATATTGTGCAGGGTCATCATAAAGGGGTCGCCCTTGTACTTGCGGAAAAGATGGGGCAACTGACCGGACACCCGTTCCAGCTCCCCGCAAACCTCGCTTCCCGCATCCCCGTCCACCATAATGGAGGCGATGCCGGTATTGCGCAGCCGGGTGATGGCCTCCTGAGAAAGCACAAGCCCCGCCCCGGCCAGCACCATGCCGTCGGGATTGCTCACGGCCTGGGCCAGGACCATGCCCGGCTCAGCGGCTGCGATAGCGATTCTCTGCATCAAGCTGCCTTTAGGTTACAAAGGTGCGCGTCGCGAAAAAGCGCAACCATCATGGACACATCAGGGCCGCGCCAGAGCGTAGACCATGCCCGGCAAACGGCGCACATGGCCTCGTATTTCCAGCGTGGCCAAAAGGGCGCTTAGCGCCCCGGCATTCTGCCCCAAAGCCCGGCAAATGTCATCAATATGCAAATCCTTCTCCCGCAGAAGGGCCAGCACGGGCTTTGCGGCTTCCGGCACATCGATTTCCGGACGCTGGAGGGGCTTTTCCCGGGCTTCGGCAGCCACGGGCAAAACAGGGGGCGGGTCCCCCTGAGCCGCCTCTTCAAGGGCGGCGCGGCCGGAAAAGGACGCAAACGGCGGCGCGGCATCGTCACCTTCCGCCAGCCAGGGGAGCAGGCCGGGGGTGAGCGTCAGGTCTTCACCGCCATCCTTCTCCCGCTTGGGCGCGAAGCGCTCCAGGTCCCGCTTTTCCACGGCCCGGCGCACATGCTCTTTCAGGAAAGGCACCAGTTCGCGCAGGACGTCGTCCGCGCTGAACACCGCTTTCGCGCCCCGGCGTACCAGTTCCTGGCAGCCCTTGGAAGAGGCCAGCGAAACCGGCCCGGGCACGGCAAAGACCTCCCTGCCCTGCTCCAGGGCGTGGCGAGCGGTGTTCAGGCTGCCGCTGCGCATGGCCGCTTCCGCAACCAGCACCCCCCGCGAAAGGCCGCTGATGATGCGATTGCGCACCGGGAACAGGCGCCCGTCCCCCTTGAGGGACGGGGCGAATTCCGAAACCAGCAGCCCCTTTTCCAGAAGCAGCGTGCGTAGATCCAGATTGGGCTTGGGGTAAAGCACGTCCACGCCGGTGCCCAGCACCGCGATGGAAGAGCCGGGCCCTTCCAGCGACGCGCAGTGCGCCGCCCGGTCAATGCCCCTGGCCATGCCGGAAACCACGGTCACCCCGGCGGCGGAAAGCCCCCTGGCAATATGCACGGTGGCGCGCAGGCCTTCCATGCTGCATTCGCGGGCGCCCACCACGGCCACGGCCAGGTTGGACAGCAACCCGGTGTCGCCCAGGCAGTAGAGAAAAAGAGGCGGGTCATCAATGGCTTTCAGCCACCCGGGATAGGCGGGATCCGTCCAGAGCACCAGGGAACAGGGGCTTTTCCAGGCATCGTCCCACTCTTCCTTGGCCTTGACCCGCCAGGCTTCCTTGCGGAATTCCGTACCCACACGGCCCGGCAGCCCCAGAGAAGGCCACCAGGCGGCGTTCCGCACAGTTTCCAGGGCGGAACCGAAATGCGTCAGCAGCTTTTTTGTGGCGGGCAGCCCCAAGCCCCGGCAGTAGCGCAGGGCAAGACTGGCCCAGTACTCCTCACGCCCCGCCGCGTCGCGTTTTGCCACTCCCGCCACAGTCATCCCGCCTGCTTCTTTTGTGCGTCCAGAGTATCAGCGCAGGGTCGCGAGCTTTTTCCGGGCCAGGCCCGCGGGCTCCGAAGCGGGGAAGTCCTCCAGCAGGGTGTTCAGGTAAAAGCGGGCGTTTTCCTTGTCGCCCAGGCGCTCATAGGCGTAGCCCGCCTTGAGCAGGCAGGCGGCTGCCTTGGGGTGTTTGGGAAATTTGCCGATCACGTTTTTGAAAGCCAGAATGGCTTTGTCGTAGTGCTTCTGGCTGTATTCGCACTCCCCCAGCCAGTACCCGGCATTGGGGGCCAGAGAGCCGGAAGGGTGGGCTTCCAGAAAGGCCGTGAACAGCGTCCGCGCCTCCGCGCCCTTGCCCGCTTCCAGCAGGGACAGGGCCCGCGCGTACTCCGCCCGCTCTCCCCTGGCCGGGGCGGATGGAGCGGGAGCGGCGTCGCGGGCTTTGCCTTTGGCCGGGCGGCGCGGTTCTTTGGCCACGGGCGCGGCGGAAGCGTCTTTCGGCTCCGCGCTCTTGGGCGTGACGGACCGGGGATGGGTTCCCTTGGCAACGCCTTCCGGGGCGGCCCCCTGGCCGCGCAGACAGCCCACGTCCGCTGACAGGGCGTTGACGCGGTCTTCCAGCAACGCCAGGCGCGGCTCGGTCAGGCGCAGTTCCTCCACGGTCTGCTCCAGCGCGGTCAGGCGTTCTTCCGTGCCGCCCTTGGACGAGCACCCCGGCAGGAACAAGAGCGGCAACAGCGCCCAGGCAAGGCATTTCCGCATATGGCCTCCATCTCTATCAGTTTCGCGGCCGTGGCCCGACGCCGGGCGGCAACGTTCCGTAACCCTGTTGGGAAAAGACCCTAGGTGATGCGGCATTTTTTTTCAAGGAGCGAGCGGCGTTGGGCTCTTTCGAGAAAAAGCTTCAAAACGCTCCACGGCCTTGCGCCCAGCAGATTTTTCAGGCAAAATCTCTGCTTACGGCGCGCCGGAGCATGGCCGCGCCGTGCATATCACGCGGCTTTGTCGCCAAGGAGTTTTCCCATGCCTTTTCCCCTGCCCGCCATCCCTCCCACGGAAGTGCTCCTGCTTTCCCTGGGCCTGGGCCTGGGGCTTCTGCTCTTTCTGGCCGCGTGCTGCGGCCCCTTTCTGGCCGTGGTCAGCGAATGGCTGGCCCTGTCCAAAGGCAGCAGCTTTTATAAAAAAGCCGCCCGTCAGCTCAGCGTGATGAGCCTGAGCACGGGTTCCTTCGTCTTCGCGCTGTTTGCCGCCGCCCTGGCTTTCATGCTGCGCTGGCAACCGGAACTGCTCGCGCCCCCCTACTTTTACCCGCTGCTTATTGTGGCGGGCATGGCCTGCCTGGCGGAACTGTTCCTTCTGCTGCACGTGGCCGCCTGGAACCCCGGCAAGGGCGCGGGCCTTTTCCACTCCTGGCTCGGGCTTAAAGCCTGGGGTTGCGCTTCCCTGGCCCTGTTCCTGGGCGTCAGTTTCGCGCGCCGCATTCTGCACACCCCCCCGTCCCCCGCGGACGGAGTTCCCCTGGTGGAGCAGCTGCTCCAGTTTTTTGCCATTCCTCTGCACTCTTTACTCATCCCCCTGATGGCTGAATGCCTTGCCCTGAGCTGCGCGTCCGCCGGGGCACTGGCCACGCTGTGGCTGCTCTTGTTCCGGCAACGCCAGGACTACGGGCGGGACTACTACTCCTTTGCCCTGCCCTACTGCGCTAAATGGGCCATGGCCGGTACCCTGACGGCCCTGCCGCTGGGCGCGCTGACATATGTCCGGGCCATGGATATTATGCTGCCGGAACTCTCGCACCTTCCCTCGCAGCCCCTGCTCGGCCTGACCTGCGCGCTGCCCCTGATAGCCCTGGGGCTGTGGTTCGCGGTGTGCAAGAGCGCCACGCCCCTGCGCCACAAAATCGGCCTGGTCACGGCGGCGCTCTGCCTTGCGGCCGCGGTGACCGCGCAGGTATACATGCTCAACAAAATGCTGCCCTCGCCCTGAAGCCCTCCCTGAGCGGAAGGCCGAACATCTTGACGGCCGTGCCCAGTTGCGGCATAGAGTGAATAATTCAAGAATATTTTTTTCTGTATTACGCTCGCACAGCCTTGTTATATTTATCTATACTATATTATTGAGGATCTATGCCAAAAGGTACTATCGAAACCCTGGACTATGAACGGCGTATAGGCTTTATTCGGGAAGAGAGTTCGGATAGCGGCTCTTCCATCCGCCGTTTTTTCGGATTCAACGAAAGTTATCTTCCTGACATCAAAAACCTGACGGTGGGGGACGAGGTCGTATACCAGCTCGCTCCGGACCGTGACCCGGAACGGCCGGACAAAGCCCTGTCCGTCAGGGCCGCGGGCGCCCCCGACCTGCTCTGGGACTGGGCGTATTTCCCCAACCGCCTGGAAAATCTGCAGGACCTGGCCAACGCGGCTTTGCACGAAAAATGGCATTTCGGCGAAAGCCCGGATCCCGAGCGGCCCACACCCATTCTGTTCAACTATCTGCAGTACACCTTTCTTAAGGTGCAGTTGGAAAAAAAGCTCTGCTTCTCCACTGAAGGAACCTTTGCCGCATTCAACACCGGCCTGGTCACCCCCTTATACCAGCCGCTCATTGCCGCTTTCCGCAAAAACGCCCAGCACGCCCGGCAGCCCTTTATTCTGGAAGGGTTCTGCGTGCCCGGCGAACGGGGGCTGGGCAAGGACGTGGTCCGCAACATACCCGGCGATTTGCTGCCGCCGGAATACTTCAGCGACACCAGCGACCTGTTGTACCAGAACCCGGACAGAATGCCCGACCTGGACTGGCACCATATTATCGTCGACGGCCTGCGCCATGCGCGCTTTCCCGCCGCCTTCGCGGCCGAGGTCTGCCGGGAAGCCCTGACGGAACTGAAAATGGACCTGTACACCATGTCCGACGAACTGTGGTCCGACCTGGCGGAATACGTGTTCATGGAACCCGGCATGCGCACCATGCGCCGCATGCAGACCCTGATCAACGACGCCCTGGAAATGTCGCTCAAGCGGGTGCGCTGGAATTACCGCACCGTGGTGCCCATGTGGTACCCCACCAGGCGTTCCATGCACCTTTTGCTGCCGCTTTCCCTTGTCTGCGACCAGGTCACGGACGTGGCCCTGGTGGTGGAACAGGTCACCCATGCGGGGCAGAAAAGAAAGTACATCGGCCACACGGTGTTGCCGCTGGACTGGGCCTATATGAACGCCCGCCTTATCTGCCGGCCGGACAGCGACTGGCTGACCCCTTCGCGCATTGCCCACTGTGAATAGTCGCGCATAACAAAACGACGCATATGCAACGGCCACCCGCCGGTCCGACGGGTGGCCGTTGCACATGCGGCAAAAAATACTCGACGACGACTTACACGCCGCCTTGGCCCAGGTTCGTCAGCACGGGATAGGGCCGCAGCTTTAACGGAGCAAAAGCCCGTTTCCGGGCGGGAGCTATCCGCGAAGCCTCACGAGAGGCGGAAAAGCGCGGCTCTTGCTCAATAGGCCAAATTCCTGCACCCATCGGGGCGGAGGGCACCAGCATGACGGTTTGCCCGTTGGCCAGCACAACTTCCCGCGCCGTCTCCACAGCCGCCGACTGAAAGGGGGGCAGCGCCGTCTGGGCCGCTCCGCCCGCGGAGCCACCTTCTTTTTTCTTCATCAGGTGGATAAAATCCTGCCCGGTTTCACCGCTGCGGGCCTGAAGACGGCCGTCCGCCAACGGCACCAGGCTGACAGGCGCCGTGCCGCCATGAATGCCCGGGAACACCGCTTTGACGCCGGAAGCCATATACACCCAGCCCCCCGCGCTCTGGCGTTCCGCGGCTTGCGACGGAGCAGCACAAAGGCCGCCGGCGGCGACAAGCGCCAGCACAGCGACCCAAAAAAACGCACGGGGAAAAGCCGGCCGGGAAAGGGGCATATTGAGCTCTCTTCCGTTATGGATCTGGCAAACGAAGAAGCTTTAGGAAAAGAGCCCGGCTCTGTCAAGAACAGTGGAAAAAATAAAAGTCAAAGAAAATACACAATGATATCCGCGCAATACTTGTGGTACTTTCCACGCGATACCGGGCATGGCGCGGGACTTTCCCTTGCCCATCCTTGAAAGGCTACGCGCGCAAGCGTTTGCGGTTCAAACCAAGTCTAGACTCTGTCTAGGCTCAGACCCTATTATTTGATTTGGGGCTCCGCCCCAAGCTCCGCCAGGGGGTGCCCCCCTGGATCCCGATAGGGTAGGTTTGCCTACGACCCCAAGGTCAAAATAGATCAATGAGGGCTGACCCTAGCGCTTGCCAACGGGGCGGCCGGTCAGCCTATTCCCAGGCGTTGCGCCGCACCTTGGCCGCGTCAAAACGGCTTTTGCGGTCGGCTTCCACGGCCGGGTGGCCTATGATCACCAGGCCCAGCGGCTTGAGCGCGGGGGGCAGGCGGAAAAGCTTTTGAAAGGCTTCTTCCCTGTCCCGCATGGGGTGTATGCCCGTCCAGACCGTGCCCAGGTTCAGGGCGCAGGCGGCCAGAAGCATGTTTT
The DNA here is from genome assembly GCA_031551765.1 of Desulfovibrionaceae bacterium. Taxonomy (GTDB): domain Bacteria; phylum Desulfobacterota; class Desulfovibrionia; order Desulfovibrionales; family Desulfovibrionaceae; genus JAVBNC01. The sequence goes on along the minus strand of JAVBNC010000032.1, from coordinate 1,720 downwards.
GAATGGCGGCGGAGCAATCCTGCACCCAGTAGCCGGGGTACTTTTCCGCGCCGGTATCCCCGCAGACCAGCACGGCCAGGGGGGCCTTGGGGGCCATGGCGGCATAGGGATTGATGGCGGGCACCTGCGCCAGAAGGACCGGGTCGTCCACGACCACGAAACGCCAGGGCTGGGCGTTACCGGCGCTGGGGGCGATCATGGCGGCATCCAGCAAGGCGTTGAGGGCTTCTTCGGACACGGGCTCGTCCGTGAACGAGCGGATGCTGCGGCGGGTATGGATGGCGGCAAGAATATCCATGGGCGGCTCCTGTGGTTGTGCGGGCAAGTGTCGCAGAAAAACCCGCGTCTGTCATGCCCGTAAAAAGATAGCGGAAAAGAGCGCGAAGGCCGCTCTTTCCCGCTGCGTAGAGCGCACAATGCGGTTCTAATTTTCCCGCAGCTTGTTGATCAGAGCCTGCAGTTCCTGGCTCTGCTGCGAGAGCTCGGAAACCACCATCCCGCACAATGCCTTCGCTCTGCTTGGCTTTGCTTTGTCTGCCGGAGAGGGAAATTGATGGATCCTCTCATGTCCGCACCTCCCTACATCCACGCCTGGTGGGTATTGCGTTCTCCTGGAAAGGCGCCTTGACTTTTTCCGGGTTCTGGTTCACACAGGAGTTGGTTTCATAATATAAAACTAAAGTTTTATCTGACAAAACTGATGAGGAGAGAGGCCATCGAACCTGACTACACCATTCGATCGGTAGAACGTGCTCTGCAGCTCCTTAAGCTTTTCCGGCCGGGGCGCGAGGAACTAAGTTTTCCAGAAATCTGCGCTGGTTGCGGTCTGAACAAAAGTACCGTGTATCGTTTGCTGGTCACTTTGGAGAAACACGGTTTTGTGGCCCTCAATTCCGAGGGGAAATATTACCCGGGTTCCGTCTTCGTGGACCTTTCAACCCTGGTGAACGTACAGCAGCACGTCCGGAACAAGGCGCGCGCCGTTTTGGACAACCTGACGCGCATAAGCGGAGAGACGGTCATTCTGACTCTGCTGAACGCCAACACGCTGAACTGTATTGATAAAATCGAGAGCGCCAATACTCTCACCATCACCTCCCAGATCGGCGCGGTCGTGCCTCTTTTTCACGGCGCGACCGGGCGTTCCATAAGCGCCTTTTTCACCGACAAGCAGTTGGAGCATTACCGGCTGCAGGAAGGCCGCCGTTTGAACTGCGTTTATGAGAAGGACGACCTTGTTCGGATTAACCGCGAAGTCGCCCAACAGGGGTACTGCGTTTCCGACAGCGAGGTGGATGCGGCTGTGGTCGCCCTTGCGGCGCCCTTTTGGGGCAGCCAGCGGCAAATCCTTGGTTCGATCAGCATCGCCGGACCCAACGTGCGCTTTGATCCACAAGCCGCGCGCCGCTATGCGCAGCATCTTTTGGATGCCACAGCCGCGTTGTCTTCCCAGTTTGAACACGAGACATCGATGTAGCTTTCTTTCCGGAGTGTACCACACTGCCGTGGCAGAGGCTCCGCAGCGGGGCAACGCGTTCGGGCATTTTACTGAGCAAAAGGAGCAACGGCATGAGGCAGAGGGTAATCCCCCCGAAAAAAAGTAGCGTTTTGAAGTAGAATTTCCGAGAATAAACAGCACGGAGATTTTGCATGAAAACGTCCCGATTTTCCGACAGCCAGATTCTGGCGATTTTGAAGCAGGCTGAGAATGGGGTTCCCG
>JAVBNC010000151.1:0-53850 GCA_031551765.1 Desulfovibrionaceae bacterium | reverse complement strand
AAAAATATCTGCAAGATGTGATTGAGTATATCGTCCTGTTTGGTACGCTTCCAATGCACGCTGACGAAGTTCTGGTGTGATTTTTCTCATGTGCACATTCTAGACTATATTTAGAGAAAATTCAATTTTAAAATGCTCTAGGTAAAATAATGGGAAGTCCGTCTTCGGGGTGGGGCAGGCGGGTGAAGCCCAGGCCGAAGGCGGTTTCCAGGATATCGTTGTCCAGCAGGCTTTGGGCGGGGCCGAAAAAGAGCTGGCGTCCCCGGCGCAGCACCAGGACGTTGCCGCCCGCGTCCAGGGGGTGGTTCAGGTCGTGGGTGACTGTGAGCATGGTCAGACCCTGCTCGCGGTTCAGGGTTTTCAGCAGCAGGTTCAGTTCCGCCGCGTGCCGGGGGTCCAGGAAAGAGGCCGGCTCGTCCAGCAGCATGATGGGGGTTTCCTGGGCCAGGGCGGCGGCCAGATAGGCTTTCTGGCGCTCGCCGCCGGACAGGGTTTTCAGGCGGCGGGAGGCCAGGGCTTCCATGCCCGTGAGCGAGAGGGCGCGCTGCACGGCCGCCAGGTCCGCGCCGCGTAATTTTCCCGCCGGGGGGGCGTAGGGGTAGCGGCTGAGGCGCAGGAATTCCTCCACGCTGAACGGCGGTATCCAGCCCCCGGCCTGGGGCACGTAGGACATGACCGTGGCCAGTTCCCGCTGCGGGTAGGCGGCCAGGCTTTTGCCGCGCACTTCCGCCAGGCCCTGGGCGCGGCCTTCTTCGTGCAGGCGCAGCAGGCACTTGAGCAGGGTGGACTTGCCCGCGCCGTTGGGGCCGATGATGGAGAGATACGCCCCCGCGCCCAGGCTGAAGGAGAGATCCTGAAGCACGGCTTTGCCGTCAAAGGCGAAAGAGTAGCCCGCAAGGCGCAGCATGGTTTGGCTCACGGCCGCGCCTCCCGGCCCCCCGGATTTGGGGGGTGGAAGGCCTGCGAGAGCGCGGCCAGGGTCTGGGCGAAACGCGGGCCGGGCACGGTGTGGGCCGGGTCGGTGAGGATGAGCACGCGCCCGTTTTTGACCGCGCTGACCGTGGGCAGGCTTTCCCAGTCTTTGCGCGCGCCTTCCGGGTTGTCCCGGGCCGGAATGACGTCGATGATGACCTCCGGGTCCAGCACGATAATGGCCTCGCGGGAGAGGCGGGGAAAGGAGAGCTCGCCCCGGTAGACGTTTTCGCCGCCCGCCGCGCGGATCAGCTTGCTGTAAAAGCCGTCCCGGCCCACGGCGGTTATTTCGCCTATGTAGCCCAGGTCCTGGGAGGCGTGCATGACGGAAAAGAGCACCCTGGGCCGGGTGCGGCCTTTGGCGCTTGCGCGGGCGGCGTCCAGGCCCGCCTGGAGCGAAGCGAGCAGGGCTTGGGCCTCTTGTTCGCGGCCGGTGGCTTTTCCCAGCAGGGTGATGCTGTGCATGAGGCCCGGCAGGGTCAGGGTGTCCAGGGCCAGGGTGGGCAGGCCCAGGTGTTCCAGGCGCAGGCGGTTGTCGGTTCTGTCGCCGGGCAGGGCCACCAGGTCCGGACGGGCGCGGACCAGGGCTTCGAAGTGCACCTCCCCGAACCCGGCCACCTGGGGGACCAGGGCGGTTTCCGGCGGATACGCGCAGAACTGGGTGACGCCCGCCACCTGTGGGCCAAGACCAAGCGCGTACAAGGTTTCCGTAATGCTGGGGGCCAGGGAGACGATGCGTTGCGGCGCGGCGGGCGGCGTCCCGGCCGGGGCCAAAGGATGAACCAAGACCCGGTCCAGGGCCAGGTGCGCCCAGACCGTGAGCAGGAAAAGAGCGGCCAGCAAGGCCGGAAAGCGGCAGCGTTTCATAAGCCGGAGTTCCTGCGCGGGAACCGTGGTTTCGCTACTGTTTCCGGCGCAAAAAAAGCGGACCACCCGTTTTGGGGAGGTCCGCAATACCGTTTTCATCGCGGCCGGGTCCCGGCCGCACCACGAGCCGGAACAGGGGATGGATAAAGGCAGGTCTTCTGGCTTCCGGATCAGACGACCGTCCACGCCTTCCCACTCCTTACGGAGCAGTGGCCGACTTTAGGTCTTGTGGCAGTCTACCGGTTACAGCGGCGGGTCCGCGACGGATTCGCACCGTCTTCCCTTTTCAGCCCGCTCGCGGCGGGCGCCTTTATGGCCGGAACGATAGGCAAAACGCCCCGCGCCGTCAACCGCAAAGCGCGGTCCTCTCTTTCGGCTAAGCCTGTTGACCCGCCGCCCGCCTTGCCTATATACGCTATAGAACCCAAATTCCTGTAGCCCTACCAAGGAGATCGAAGATATGAAACGCTACGCTTCTTTCGGCACCCTGATTCTTTCGGCGGCGTTCCTGTTGCTGCTGGGCGGCTGTTCCTCGCGCTACGTCGTGGTCACCAGCGACTACGCGGTGTATATCGCCGCTTCCGAGCCGGACATAGACACCAAAGCGGACACCGTCACTTTCAAAGACGAGGGCGGGAACAAGATCGTCATTCCCCGCCAGAACATGAAGCAAATGCGGGAACTTAAGGACTAAGCAAACCTTTGTTCCGCGAACGGAAACCCCGCCCCGGCAATTACCCGCGCCGGGGCTGGGTTATTTTCAGGCCAGGCCGTTCTTTTTGCGGAAGTGTCTGTAATCCAGGCCGTAGCGAGCCATGCGCAGGCCCATGACCCGTTCCGTTATGCCCAGGCGCCGGGCGGCGCGGGACATGGTGCCGCCTTCCACCTCCAGGGCCTGCACGATAAGGCGCTCTTCCAGGGCGGCCAGGGCCTCGTCCAGGGTGGCGTCCGGCTGTTCCGGGCCGAAGGCGGGGCCGGGCGCAAGAGGAACGGGCGCGGTATCGTCCGTTTCCCGGCTCAGGGCGGCGGGGGGGGCGCTTTGCAGCCAGGGGGGCAGGTGCTGCGCGCCGATAACCCCGTCCAGCCCGCAGAGAATGACCGCCCGTTCCACCACGTTCTCCAGCTCCCGGATATTGCCGGGCCAGTCGTAGCGCAAAAGCAGCGCCGTTGCTTCCTGGGTGAGGCGGACCACCTTTTTGCGGTTGGCCGCGCTGACCTGGTCCACGAAATGCGTGACCAGGGCCATGATGTCGCTGCGCCGCTCGCGCAGGGGCGGGAGAATAAGCGGGAACACGCTGAGCCGGTAGTACAGATCCTGGCGGAAGGTTCCCTGGCCGACCATGCTTTCCAGGTCGCGGTTGGTGGCCGCTATCAGGCGCGCGTCCACGCGTATGGTTTCCGCGCCGCCCACGCGTTCGAATTCCTTTTCCTGGATGACGCGGAGGAGCTTGGCCTGGGTGGTCAGGGTCATGTCGCCCACTTCGTCCAGGAACAGGGTGCCGCCGTGGGCCATTTCAAAACGGCCCTTGCGCAGGCCCACCGCGCCGGTAAAGGCGCCGCGCTCGTGGCCGAACAGCTCGCTTTCCACCAGGCCTTCCGGCAGAGCCGCGCAGTTGACCTTGATGAAGGGCCCGCCGGAACGGGAGCTGTTGGCGTGGATAATACCGGCCACCAGCTCCTTGCCCGTGCCGTTTTCCCCCCGGATAAGCACGGTGGCGGAAGTGCCCGTGACCTGGGCCACTTCTTCCAGCAGCGCCCTGATGGGGGCGGAAGAGCCGATCATGCCGCCCGTATTCAGCGGGCCGCGCGCGAGATTCCTCAGGCGGCGATTTTCTTCCAGCACCGCGCTGTGTATGGACTGGAATTCCCTGCGGATGCGCAGCGCCCTGGCAATGAGCGAGGCGAACACGTGGGCCAGGCGCAGATCTTCCGCCAGACTTACGGAATCCGCGAACAGGCGGTCCACCAGCAGCGCGCCCATGGGCCGGACGTCCACCAGGATGGGCACGCAAAGAAAGGACAACTCTTCCTTGGCCAGATCCCAGGCCTCGCTTTTGCCCAGGAAAACGGGCTGGCCGGAGGATTTGGACACGGCCGCGCTCTGCCCGGAAGACACCACCTGGCTCATGACGCTGCCCTGCGTGGCGCAGCGCAGGCTGTGCAGTTCCGGGCCTTTCAGGCCGTGAAAGGCTTCCGCCAGATTTTCCGTGGGGCCGGGGAGCAGCAGGCACAGCGCGCCGCGCATCATGCCCGTGTCGCGGGCCAGCAGGGCGAGCACGGCCGCCAGCCGCTCCGAAAGCTCGGAAGCGCCCTCCAGGGCCTGGCTGACCTCAAACAGCAGGCGCAGCTCGTTGGTTTCATAGCGAATGCGGGCGTCCATTCTAATACTTTAACGCATAATTCAGGGATAGGGTATGCGTTCCCAAGTGGTTTTCTTGAAAAAACTCATTTTCCGGGTGCCGGACCACCCTCACTCTGGTAGCGGACCTGCACCCGGCCCGCGTAATAGTCCTGCAGGGGGGCCACGCTGCGCATTTCCTTCCGCCGTCTTTCCAGCCCTTCAATGGCGGCTCGCAAGGCGGCCACGGTGGTCAGCAGCGTCACATGGCGGCTGATGGCCTCGGAGCGGATGAGCGTCGCATCCCGGGCGGATTCCGCCCCGCTGATGGTGTTGACGATCATCCGGATTTCGCCGTTGCGCATCAGGTCCACCAGGTGCGGCCGCCGGGGGCCGAGTTTCAGCACCGGCTGGGCGGCTATGCCGTGAGCTTCCAGCGCGGCCCTGGTGCCCGGCGTGGCGTGCAGGGTGAACCCCAGGGCCGCCAGGCGTTTGGCCAGCGGCATAAGCGCTTCCTTGTCCATGTCCGCCACGGAGAGAATGACCGGCCCGGAAAAGGGTATGGGTGTGCCCGCCGCGGACTGGGCTTTTAAAAAGGCCATGCCGAAACTGCGGTCTATGCCCATGACCTCGCCGGTGGAGCGCATTTCCGGCCCCAGGCTGATTTCCGTGCCCGGAAAGCGGTCAAAAGGGATCACCGCTTCCTTGACCGTATGGTACCAGAAACGCGGCTCTTCCAGGAACCCGAGTTCCTCCAGGCTTTTTCCGGCCATAACCTGGGCCGCCATGCCCGCCACGTTGCAGCCCGTGGCTTTGGACACGAAAGGCACGGTGCGCGAGCCCCTGGGGTTGGCTTCCAGCACGAACACTTCCCCGCTCCGCACCGCGAACTGCACGTTGAGCAGGCCGACGGTGGCCAGGCCTTGTCCCAGCCTGCGCGTGTAATCCCGGATGCGGTCCATGGTTTCCGGGCTCAGGGTGTGCGCGGGGATGGAGCAGCAGGAATCGCCGGAATGGATGCCCGCCTGCTCGATATGCTCCATGACCGCGGCCACGGTGACGCGCTTGCCGTCACAAATGGCGTCCACATCCACTTCCGCGGCGTCCTCCAGGTACTTGTCCACCAAAATGGGCGAATCCGGGTCTATGGCGCGCCCCGTGACCTTGCCGCTGACGTAGTCCCGCAGGTCGCTTTCGCGGTAAATCACGCGCATGGCCCGGCCGCCCAGCACAAAGGAAGGCCGCACCATGACCGGGTAGCTTATGTCCTTGGCGATGCGGCAGGCGGATTCCTCGTTAAAGGCCATGCCGCTCATGGGCTGGGGTATATCCAGGCGCCGCGCCAGGTTTGCAAAGGCCTCCCGGTCCTCGGCCAGGGCAATGGCCGCAGGGCTGGTGCCCATGATAGGCACCCCGGCCTTTTCCAGGGCGGCGGCGATATTCAGCGGCGTCTGCCCGCCGAACTGCACGATGACTCCGTCCGGGTCTTCCGCCTCGCACACGGCCAGAATGTCCTCGGCCGTGACCGGCTCGAAATAGAGGCGGTCCGTGGAATCATAGTCCGTGGACACGGTTTCCGGGTTGGAATTGACCATGATGCTGGTGACGCCCATGTCCCGCAGGGCAAAGGAAGCCTGCACGCAGCAGTAGTCGAATTCCACGCCCTGGCCGATGCGGTTGGGCCCGCCGCCCAGAATGACGGCCTTGCGTATGCCCCCGTTCCGGGCACTGTTACGGCTTTGCACCTGCGCGGTGTGGGCCGGGTCCGGCCGGTCCGCGTCGTAGGTGGAGTAAAAGTAGGGCGTGCGGGCCGCGAATTCCCCGGCGCAGGTGTCCACGCTGCGGAAATAGGGCCGCACCCCGGCGGCCAGGCGCAGGGCGCGCAGCAGTTCCTCGCTCAGTTCCGGGTTCGCCAGCGCGCGCCGCAGCAGGGCGGCCAGGCGCGCGTCACTGAAGCCCTGGGCCTTGATGCGGCGCAGGCAGCGGGCAAAATCCGGGTTCAGCTCCCGCTGCGCGGCCAGGTCGGCCAGGGCCTGTTCCGCCAGGGCCGCGAAGGGGCCGCCCACCTCCCGTTCCGTGCCCAGAATGAGCATGAGCTGGCGCATGAACCAGGGGTCTATGCCGGTAATGGCGCAGGCTTCCTCCGGGGGCAGGCCCAGGCGCAGGGCTTCGTACAGTTCCGGCAGGCGTTCCGGGCCGGGGCGGTACAGGGAATCGCGCAGTTCCGCCAGGCGCGCGGCCCTGGGCATGGGCGCGCCCCCGTTCCCGCGCGGGGGTTCCAGGCCGCTCAGGCCCGTTTCCAGGCCGCGCAGAGCCTTTTGCAGGGCTTCTCGGAAATTGCCGCCCAAGGCCATGGTTTCGCCCACGGAATGCATTTGCAGGCCCAAAAGCGGCTCCGACCCGGTGAATTTTTCGAAATTGAAGCGCGGCACCTTGACCACGCAGTAGTCAATGCTGGGCTCAAAGCAGGCGGAAGTGCCGGTGATGTCGTTTTTCAGCTCGTCCAGGCGGTAGCCAAGGGCCAGCTTGGCCGCCACCCTGGCTATGGGGTAGCCCGTGGCCTTGGAAGCCAGGGCGGAAGATCGCGAAACCCGGGGGTTCATTTCAATGACCACCCGCCGGCCGCTGCGGGGATTCACGGCGAACTGGATGTTGCAGCCGCCCGTGTCCACGCCCACGGCGCGCACCACGGCCAGGGCATCCAGGCGCAGCGCCTGGTACTCCACGTCGGACAGGGTCTGGATGGGGGCCACGGTAATGGAATCGCCGGTGTGCACGCCCATGGGGTCCAGGTGTTCGATGCCGCAGATGACAATGGCGTTGTCCGCGCAATCACGCATCACTTCCAGCTCTATTTCCTTCCAGCCCAGCACGGATTCCTCCACCAGCGCCTGGCCTATGGGGGAGGCGTCTATGCCCTGGCGGACGATGTTCTTGAATTCTTCCAGATTGTAGGCAATGCCGCCGCCCGTGCCGCCCAGGGTGTAAGAAGGCCGGATAATGGCGGGAAAGCCCGTCATGGCCAGCACTTTTTCCGCCTCGGCCACGGAGGAAGCCAGGCCGCTGCGGGGCAGGTCCAGGCCTATGCCCTGCATGGTTTCGCGGAACCGCTGCCGGTTTTCGGCTATTTCAATGGCTTCCGGCCGCGCGCCGATCATTTCCACGCCGCATTCGGCCAGCACGCCGGAAGCGTGCAGTTCCATGGCCAGATTCAGCGCCGTCTGGCCGCCCAGGGTGGGCAAAAGCGCGTCCGGCCTCTCCTGCCGGATGATGGCGGAAGCCATGTGCACGTTCAGAGGCTCCATGTAGGTGCGGTCGCTGAAACCGGGGTCCGTCATCACCGTGGCGGGGTTGGAATTCAGGAGGATGATGCGGCAGCCTTCCTCGCGCAGGGCTTTGCAGCCCTGTGTTCCGGAATAGTCGAACTCGCAGGCCTGGCCGATGACAATGGGGCCGGACCCGAGCACCATGATGGTCTGTAACTCTTTACGCTTAGGCATGGAACTATCCTTTAAAACTCACGATACCCATATGAATAGACACCTGTTGCGGGTCCAGGGGGATCATCCCCCTGGCGGGTGCAGGGCAGCGCCCTGCTCTCATTCCTGGATGGCTTCGACAATACTGTCTTTCTTTTTTTATAACTAGGCGGCCAGGGCGGCCAGTATGCGCGCCCTGAACTCCCCGAACAATCCCAGGGCCTCCCGGGGGCCGGGCGCGGCTTCCGGGTGGAACTGCACGGAAAACGCGTTCACCAGCGGGGCGTCCAGCCCTTCCAGGGTGTTGTCGTTCAAATTCCAGTGCGAGGGCGTAACGCCCCGCGGCAGACTGTCCGGGTCCACGCAGAAACCGTGGTTCTGGCTGGTGACCAGCACCCGTCCCGTGCGCAGGTCTTGCACCGGGTGGTTGGCGCCGTGGTGGCCGAAAGGCAGCTTCACGGTCCTGCCGCCCAGGGCCAGGGCCAGAAGCTGGTGCCCAAGGCAGATGCCGAAAACGGGTACCCGGCCCAGCAGTTTGCGTATGGTTGCCACGGCGTAGTCGCAGGGTTCCGGGTCGCCGGGGCCGTTGGAGAGCAGCACCCCGTCCGGCCGGGAGGCGAGAATGTCTTCCGTCTCGCTGGCAGCGGGCCAGACCGTGGGCCGCAGCCCGCAGCAGGCGAGCTGCCTGAGAATGGACCGCTTGACCCCGTAGTCTATGACCGCCACGGACAGCGGGGTCAGATGGCCGCATTCCGCCGCGAGGTCGGGAAAAATCGGCGTGTGGGGCGCCTCGCAGGTCACCTGCCGCGCCAGGTCCCGGCCCTGCATGGAAGGCAGTTCCCGCGCGCGGCGCAGCAGCGAGGGCCTGTCCAGGTCCAGGGCGCTGATAATGCCGTTGCGCGCGCCGCGTTCCCGCAGGTGCAGGGTCAGGGAGCGTGTGTCCACGCCGGTAATGGCCGTGACATCCGCCCGGGCCAGGTAGCGGTTCAGGGATTCCTCCGCCCGCCAGTGGGGAAAAGGGCCGCAGGGAACCGGCCTGAACAGGTCGTGGAACACCGCGCCGCCCGCGCGGGGCAGCGGGGCCTCGTCGTCCAGGGAAGCGGCCCCGTAGTTGCCCAGGTGCGCGGCGGTAAAGGTTATGATCTGCCCGCAATAGGACGGGTCGCTTATGGTTTCCTGGTACCCGGCCATGGAGGTGGTGAACACCACCTCGCCCGTGGCTTCGGCCTTGGCTCCACAGGCCAGGCCTTCAAAGCAGGTGCCGTCGTCCAGCATCAAAAGAGCCGCTGTGCCGCTCATTCTTACCTCTCTTGTTGAAAATACGAGGTTGCAAGTTCGAGGCCAGAGCGGAAACCGTTTGGCAAAATCTAAAAATACCAGGGTAATATACTAATTTTATAATATATTTTTCCAAATTTCCGAGACGTCTTTATGGCAGCCTGCTGCTGCGCGGAGCAGTAAATTACATTTATGTAGAAAATATAAAATAAAAATGCATTTGTGAATAAAAATGTTTGTTTCCTTCCTTCCGGAAAGAGGACTTCTTTGTGGATAAATACTTTTATCGTTATATTTCAATGTATTTTCTGAATAGATGGGGGGAGCGTCCGGCTTTTGCACAGAAGTTGCTAACCCCCAGGCAGAAACCCTTTTTGTTTGTGACCTCAGCCAAGGAGCTTCCCATGTCCTACACGCCCCGCAACGCCGTGCGCGCGGCCGTGGCGGCGGACACCTATGTCCCGTCGGCCCCGGATTGCTATGTTCCGGCCGAACTGTTCGGACGCGACGTGTTCAGTATGAAAGTCATGCGCGACCGCCTGCCGCGCCAGGTCTTCGCCCGGCTGGAACAGGCCGTTTCCAGGGGTGAAAGCCTGCGGGAAGGCGACGCGGACATCATTGCCAGCGCCATGAAAGACTGGGCCGTGGAACGCGGCGCCACCCACTACGCCCATTGGTTCCAGCCCATGACCGGCGCCACCGCCGAAAAACACGACGCCTTTCTTACCTGCGTGCCGGGTTCGTCCGGCGGCACGGAAATTATCAATGAATTTTCCGGCAAGATGCTGATCAAGGGGGAACCGGACGCTTCCTCCTTCCCTTCCGGTGGGTTGCGTTCCACCTTTGAGGCCAGGGGCTACACCGCCTGGGACCCCACCAGTCCCGCCTTTCTCATGGAGAACAGTTCCGGCAGAACGTTGTACGTGCCGTCCATTTTTCTTTCCTACACCGGGGAATCACTGGACCGCAAAACCCCGCTTTTGCGTTCGTTGGAAGCGCTGTCCCGCCAGTCCCTGCGTATCCTGCGCCTGTTCGGCAACACCAGCGCCACGCGGGTGGACGCCATGGTGGGCGCGGAACAGGAATATTTTCTGGTGGACCGCCGCTACTACGCCCTGCGGCCGGACCTGCGCCTGGCGGGCCGCAGCGTCTATGGCGCCAAGCCCAGCAAGGGCCAGGAGCTGGAAGACCATTACTTCGGGGCCATTACGCCCCGGGTGCTGGCCTTCATGGCGGAAGTGGAAAAACGCATGCTGGCTCTGGGCATTCCCGCCCGCACCCGGCACAACGAAGTGGCGCCCGGCCAGTTCGAGCTGGCCCCCATGTACGAGCCGGCCAACATCGCGGTGGACCACAACATGCTGACCATGGGCATACTGCGGGAAACCGCGGCGCGCCACGGTTTCGCCTGCCTGCTGCACGAAAAACCCTTTGCGGGCATCAACGGTTCCGGCAAGCACAACAACTGGTCGATCTGCGATTCCGACGGCAACAACCTGCTGGACCCCGGCACCACGCCGAGGGACAACGCCCAGTTCCTGGTGTTCCTGGCCGCTGTTTTGCGCGCCGTGCACAAGCATGCCGTGCTGCTGCGCCTGGGCACCGTCAGCGCGGGCAACGACCACCGCCTGGGCGCCAACGAAGCGCCCCCGGCCATTCTTTCCGTGTTCCTGGGCGAGCAGCTCACGGCCATCATTGAGAGCATCGCCCAAGGCAAGTCCGGCAAGGGCGAAAAATCCGTCTGGAAGGGCGCGGTGATGGAAGTGGGCGTTTCCGCCCTGCCGCCGCTGCCCAAAGACAGTTCCGACCGCAACCGCACCAGCCCGCTGGCCTTTACCGGCAACAAGTTCGAGTTCCGGGCCGTGGGCGCTTCGCAGTCCGTGGCCCCGGCCAACATCGTGCTGAACAGCGCCATGGCCTGCGCCCTGGACGATATCGCCACGGAACTGGAAGAGGCCGTCAGCGGCGGCAAAACCCTGAACCACGCCGCGCAGGAACTGCTTGCCCGTCTGTTCGGGGAACATCTGCCCGTGGTGTTCAGCGGCAACGGCTACTCTAAAGAATGGCAGGAAGAGGCCGCGCGGCGCGGGCTGCCCAACCTCAAGGACACGGTCAGCGCCGTGGCCCGCTACAGCGACCCGGAAACCATGAGTGCCCTTCTGCGCCACGGCGTGTTCAGCGAGCGCGAAATCCTGGCCCGGCAGGAGATTCTTCTGGAAACCTACATCCGGGCCGTGCACCTGGAAACCAAGCTCGTCTCCGGCATGGGCCGCTCGTCCATTCTGCCCGTGGCCATGGAGTGGCTGGGCAAAATGGGCAAGGTGGCCGCCTCTTCCCGCGCCCTGGTCAGCCCGGAAGCGCCGCAACTGCCGGAAGAGGCCTATTACGCCGAGCTGCGCGGTCACGTCTGCGGTCTTATGGACGCCCTGAACCGCCTGGACGCGCGCCATACGGAACTGGACGCCATGACGGGCGTGCTGGCCAGGGCGGAGGCTTCGCGGGACGTGCTGCTGCCGCTGATGGCGGAATGCCGCGCCCATGCCGACGCGTTGGAGGTCATGGTGGACGACGGGCTCTGGCAACTGCCCAAATATAACGAACTGCTCTGGCACTAACCCGGCAAACAACCGGCTAAATACCGGCCGGGGACCGGCTATGGCCGGTCAGCCGCCGGGCGGCAACCGGGCAACCGGACGGCATATCACAGGCTCCCGGCGGGACAAGGGTATTGTCCCGCCGGGACAGCTTTTTTGTCCCGCCCCTGGGAGCCGGAGCAGGGGCGATTGACAGGCCCCGGAGCTTTGCCGTACGACTACTAAGTTATACCCGCGCGATAAACCAGTCTTTATCGGCGTGTCGTCCGACAGAGCAGTTTCGCTTTGAGATTGTCGCTTAACGGCGGGCTGTCGCGTAGCAGGATGCGAAGCGCACGGAGCGCAGCGACGCCCGAAGGGGGTGGCACAGGATGTGCCGCATCAAGCCCGCCTACGCCAATCTCGCTGCAAGGATTTGAGGACAAATCCTTGCAGAGCGGATGAACATTTTTAATGTTCATCCGCTCTAAGCGGCTCGGCGGCCCGCCCCGGCACGGTGGAGGTAAGGCCCTTGTGGATTTACATGCTCAAACGTCTGGTGCAGATGGTCGGCGTGCTCCTGACGGTTTCGGTCATCGTCTTTTTTGTCATGAGCTTCACTGGCGACCCCGTGCTGATGGTGGTGCCGCCCACCGCCACGGAGTTGGAGATAGAAGAGGCCCGGCGCGACCTGGGGCTGGATAAGCCGCTGTGGGTCCAGTACGGCGTGTTCATGGGCAACCTTGTCCAGGGGGACATGGGCCGTTCCTACATTTTCAAGCAGCCGGTGGTGAAGCTGATCACCGAACGCATGCCCGCCACCTTTGAAATGGTGGGCTGCGCCATTCTGCTTTCCCTGTGCATTTCCATCCCCTCGGGGGTTTACGCGGCCTCGCGGCCGAATTCTTTTTTGAGCCGCGCGCTCATGGGGAGCTCGCTTTTCGGCATCTCGCTCCCGTCCTTCTGGGTGGGTATTTTGCTGATTTTTTTGTTCGCCGTGGAGTGGGGCCTCCTGCCCTCGTCCGGACGGGGGGAGACGGGGCATATCTTTGGCGTGCCCTGGTCCTTTCTGACCTGGGACGGCATACGCCACCTGATACTCCCTTCCGTCACGCTCGCCCTGGGCACCCTGGCCGTTTTGATGCGCCTGGTGCGCGCCCAGATGCGCGAAGTGCTGCGCCAGGACTTTGTCCGCTTCGCCCGGGCCAAGGGGGTAGCGCCCAAAGACCTTTTGTTCGCGCACGCCCTGAAAAACGCGCTGATCCCGGTGGTCACCTATTTCGGCATCCAGGTGGGGCACCTTATCGCCTTCGCCACGGTGACGGAGACCATTTTCTCCTGGCCGGGCATGGGGAAACTGCTCATCGACGCCATCAACTCCTCGGACCGGCCGATTATCGTGGCCTACCTGATGATCGTGGCCCTCTTGTTCGTGGGCATCAACTTCGTCATCGACATGGTGTACACCCTCATAGACCCCAGGATTGACCTGCGATGAAAGCTTCCCTGTTCCGCGAATGGCTGCAATCGGAATTCTGTTTCCACTTCCGGCGCGACAAGGGCGCGCTCATCGGCAGCGTGGTCGTGATCCTGTTCATCCTGATCGCGCTGTTCGGGCCCATGCTGGTGCCGCAGAACCCCTACGACCTCAGCTCACTGGAACTGTCCAACGCCTACAAGCCGCCCGTGTGGCTGGAAGGCGGGGACCACCTCTTCCCCCTGGGCACGGACGAGCAGGGCCGGGACATGCTGAGCGGCATTGTCTACGGCACGCGCATCTCGCTGTTCATCGGGCTTTCGGTCATGTGCATGTCCTGCTGCATCGGCACCATTGTGGGGCTGTGGTCCGGCTACGCCGGGGGCAAAATAGACGCGCTGCTCATGCGTATCGTGGACGTGCAGCTCTCATTCCCGGCCATGCTGGTGGCGCTGTTCATCATGTCCGCTTTCGGCCGGGGGGTGGGCAAGCTCTTAATCGCCCTGACCCTGGTGGGCTGGGTGCAGTACGCCCGCACCGTGCGCAGCGCCGTGCTGGTGGAGCGCAACAAGGAGTATGTGGAAGCCTCCCGCCTGATCGGGCTTTCCCCGCTGCTTCTGGTGCTGCGCCACGTGTTTCCCAACGTCACCACGCCGCTTATCGTTATCGCCACCATCCAGGTGGGCACGGTCATTCTGACGGAAGCCACCTTAAGCTACCTGGGCGTGGGCGTGCCGGTCACGGAACCTTCCCTGGGGCTGCTGGTCAAGAACGGCTACGACGTGCTGTTCAGCGGCATCTGGTGGGTTTCCGTGCTGCCCGGCTGTTTCATCATGATTCTGGTCTTCGGGATCAACCTGTTGGGTGACTTCTTGCGGGACGAGTTGAACCCGAAGCTGAAGTGAGAACGCAGTGGAAAAAACGCTTCTGGAAATCAAGGGCCTGAAAACCCAGTTCCACCTGTTCGCGGGCACGGTCAAGGCCCTGGACGGCATTGACCTGACGTTGAGCGAGCAGGAAATCCTGGGCGTGGTGGGCGAATCCGGCTGCGGCAAGTCCGTGGCGGCCTTTTCCATTCTGGGCCTCATCGACCCGCCCGGCGAGATAGCGGCGGGCGAAATCCTGTTCGAAGGCCAGGACCTGCGCAAAAAGAGCGAGGAAGAGCTGCGCCATATCCGGGGCCGGGACATAGCCATGATTTTCCAGGACCCCATGACCGCGCTCAATCCTTTGCAGACCATCCACGCCCAACTGGACGAAATGCTGCGCCTGCATACAACGCAGAACGCCAAGGAACGGCTGGAAACCATCCTCTCGCTGCTGAACGAGGTGGGCATTTCCAACCCCCGGGAACGGCTGCGCGCCTACCCGCACCAGTTTTCCGGCGGCATGCTGCAACGGGTGGTGATAGCCATTGCCCTGGCCGCGCAGCCCAAGCTGCTGATCGCGGACGAGCCCACCACGGCCCTGGACGTGACCGTGCAGGCCCAGATTCTGCGGCTGATGGAAGGGGTGGTGCGCAACCACAAGACCGCGCTGATCTTCATCACCCACGACCTGGCCGTGGTGGCCGGGCTGACGGAACGCGTGGCGGTCATGTACTGCGGCCGCATTGTGGAAGAGGGCCTGACGGACACGGTCATCCACGCGCCCAAGCACCCCTACACGAGGGGCCTTTTGCACTCCATCCCGCGTATGGACACGCGGGCCGGGTCCCTTCCCCAGATACCCGGCATGGTGCCCAGTCTGCTGCGCCTGCCGCCGGGCTGCGCCTTTGCGCCGCGCTGTCCGGACGCTTTCGAGCTGTGCCGGCGGGAAATTCCGGGCATGCGCATGGTGGGCGAGCGGCACAGAACGGCCTGCCACCTGTACCCGGAAACAGGGGGTGCGGCATGACGTCCGTACAGCCGCAGGGCACGACGAACCTTCTCGAAGTCACCGATCTGGTGCAGTATTTCGAGCAGCCCGTTTCCTGGCTGGAACGCTGCTTCGGCCGGGAAAAGCGCTTTGTGCGCGCCGTGAACAAGGTCAGCTTCCATATCCGGCCGGGCGAAGTGTTCAGTCTGGTGGGCGAATCCGGCTGCGGCAAGTCCACCACGGCCAGAACCGTGGTGCGCCTGCTGGAGCCGAAAGAGGGCAGCATCCTGTTTGAAGGCCGGGAAATCGGCCGCCTGAGCGCCCCGGAACTGCGGCCCATCCGGCGCAGGATGCAGATGATTTTCCAGAACCCCTACGCTTCCCTGGACCCGCGCCAGAAGATCGGGGACATTCTGATGGAGCCGCTGCTCTTCCACGGCATAGCCAGGGACAAGGCCGAGGCCACGGAACGCATGCTGCGGCTCATGGACACCATCGGCCTGCACCGGGACCAGGCCCAGCGCTACCCGCACCAGTTTTCCGGCGGGCAGCGCCAGCGCATAGGCATTGCCCGCGCCCTGGCCACGGACCCCAAGCTCATCGTGGCGGACGAGCCGGTTTCCGCCCTGGACGTGTCCATCCAGGCCCAGATTCTGAACCTGATGATGGATTTGCGCCGGGAATTCGGTCTTTCCTACCTGTTCATCGCCCACGACCTGTCCGTGGTGCGCCACGTCACGGACCGGGTGGGCATCATGTACCTGGGCTTTATCGTGGAGCAGGGGGAGTGCGAGGACGTATTCGAGCGCCCGCTCCACCCCTATACCAGGGCGCTTTTGGAAGCCGCGCCCTCCGTGGACAAAAAGGGCATCCACGCCCCCCTGGCCGGGGACGTGCCCAGCCCGCTCAACTTGCCGCCGGGCTGCCCCTTCGCCTCGCGCTGCCCCCTGCGGGAAGCGCGCTGCGACGCGGAACGGCCGGAACTGCGCACAAGCGGCACGCGCGAAGTGGCCTGCCATTTCGCCGGGCTATAACGTTACAAAAAACGGGAGGATCCATGCAGAAAGGAAAAATCATTTTCGGGGCGCTGCTTCTCCTGTGCCTCGGCCTTTTCGCGGCGCCGGTTCTGGCGGCGGAAAAGAGCATCATTATCGGCGTGGCGTCCGACGCCCTGTACATGGACCCGCAGCAGCAGAACGAAACCATCACCAACGCCGTCACCCGCCACTTCTATGAATCCCTGATGGTGGAAAGCGCGGACGGGGACAAGCTCATTCCGATGCTGGCGGAATCCTGGGAACTGCAGCCGGACCAGGTCACCTGGGTCTTCAAGCTGCGCAAGGGCGTCAAGTTTTCCGACGGCAGCCCCTTCACGGCGGAAGACGTGAAGTTCAGCATTGACCGCGTGCGCAAATACCTGCCCAAATACCTGGTGGCCACGGTCAAGGACGTGGAAGTGGTGGACCCGCACACCGTGAAATTCATCACCAAGGCGCCGGACGGGGTCATGCCGGACAACCTGGCCAAAGTGTGCATGATGAGCAAGGCCTACACCACCAAGGTGGGCGACGAGGCCGTGAACCTGAAGCCCATGGGCACCGGCCCCTACGTGCTGGTGGAATGGGTCAAGGAAGACCACATCACCCTGGCGCCCAACAAGCATTACTGGGGCAAGGCCCCGGCCGTGTCCAACGTGCGTTTCCGGCCCATTACCAACGCGGCCACGCGCACGGCGGCCCTGCTCACCGGCGAAATCGACATTGCGGAAGATATCCCCGTGCGCGACGTGCCCCGGGTGGAAAAGACCAAGGGCATCGACGTGGTCAAAAAGGCCGGCCGCCGCCTGATGTACATGCACATTGACGGCACCCGCGAACCCACCCCGGCCATTGAAGGCGGCAAGAACCCCATGAAGGACCTGCGCGTGCGCCAGGCCATTTCCATGGGCATAGACCGCAACACCATTGTCAAAGTGACCATGAACGGCAACGGCTACCCCACGGGCCAGCTGATTCTGGAAGGCAAGCGCGGGTATCTCCCCGGCCTGCCCGTTCCGGCGTACAACCCGGAAAAGGCCAGGCAGCTGATGAAGCAGGCGGGCTATGAAAAGGGCTTCACCGTGCGCATGGACGCGCCTAACGGCCGCTACCCCAACGATGCCCAGGTGGCCCAGGCCATTGCCAGCCAGCTGGCCAAGATCGGGGTCAAAATCGACCTGATGCTGCACCCCAAGTCCACCTTCTTTGACTATATCCGCCCCGGCGACAAATCCAGCCTGGTCATGACCGGCTGGGCCGAGGAAGTGGACACCGGCGCTTTGGGCAACGTCTTGTTCTACTCGCGCGGCAAGAACCCCGCCAAGGGGCCTTCCAACCGCTGCTTCTACAGCAACGCGGCATACGACAAGCTGCTGGACGAAGCGGACAGCACCGCCGATATCGCCAAGCGGGCCAAGCTGCTGGAGGAAAGCTCCAGGGTTATCCTGAACGACGTGGGCTGCATCCCCCTGTTCTTCAACCAGGACATTTACGGCAAGAAGAGCAAGGTCACGTTCAAGCCCAGGGCCAACAAACAGATTCTGGCTTTTGAGATCGACGTGAAAAACTGATGCCGCGAAACTCCGGGGGCCGTGCGCTGGCTTTGCGCGCGGCCCCCGGCCGTTTGCGTTTTGTGCCACGTTTTCCGCGCGCCGTGCGGCTCCAAAAGGGAAAAGGACATGTTGAAGGGAAAAAAATTGTTGCGCTCGCTGGTTTTCGTCTGCCTGACCCTCTGCACGGCCGCGCCCGCTTCGGCCGCTGAAAAAAGCATCACCATCGGCCTGATATCCGACACGCTGTTCATGGACCCGCACCAGCAGCAGGAACTGGTCACCACGGCCATTACCCGCCACATCTACGACCCGCTGCTGGCGGAAAGCGCGGACGGCAGCAAACTGGAACCCATGCTGGCGGAATCCTGGGAACTGGCCCCGGACCAGCTCACCTGGACCTTCAAGCTGCGCAAGGGCGTCAAGTTTTCCGACGGCAGCCCCTTTACGGCGGAAGACGTCAAGTACAGCATCTGGCGGACCGCGCAGTTCCTGGGCAAAACCCTGGTCATGACCATCGGCGAAGTGGTCATTGTGGACCCGCACACGGTAAAGCTGATCACCAAGGCCCCGGACGGCGCGCTGCCGGACAAGCTGGCCAAGCTGTGCATCATGAGCAAGGCCTACACCACCAAGGTGGGCGACGAGGCCGTGAACCTGAAGCCCATGGGCACCGGCCCCTACGTGCTGGCGGAATGGGTCAAGCAGGACCACATCTCCCTGGCCCTCAACCCCAACTACTGGGGCAGGCAGCCCGCCATTGCCAACGTGCGTTTCAAGCCCATCAGCAACGCGGCCACGCGCACGGCGGCCCTTTTGAGCGGGGAAGTGGACCTGGCGGACGATATCCCGGTGCGGGACCTGGCCAGGCTGCAGAAAACCAAGGGCATGGACCTGGTCGTGCGGCCGGGCCGCCGTCTGATCTACATGCAGATTGACGGCACCCGCGAACCCACCCCCGGCATAGACGGCCCCAAGAACCCCATGAAGGACCTGCGCGTGCGCCAGGCCATTTCCCTGGGCATAGACCGGCGGGCCATCGTCAAAATCACCCTGAACGGCAACGGCTACCCCACGGGGCAACTGGTGCAGCAAGGCAAGCGGGGCAATATTCCCGGCCTGCCCGTGCCGGAATACAACCCGAAAAAGGCCAAACAGCTGCTGAAAGAAGCGGGCTACGAACAAGGCTTTGCCCTGCGCATGGACGGGCCCGTGGATTCCTACCTCAACGACGCCCAGGTGGTGCAGGCCATCGCGGGACAACTGGCGAAAATCGGGATCAAGGTGGAGCCCATACTGCACCCCAGAGCCACCTTTCTGGCCTATGTGCGGCGCGGCGAAAAGACCAGCCTGGTCATGGCCGGCTGGCCGGAGGAAATGGACTTCGGCGCCATGGGCAACATTTTTTACTACACCCGGGGCAAAAACCCGGCCAAGGGCGGTTCCAACCGCTGCCACTACAGCAACCCCGCCTTTGACAAGCTGCTGGACGACGCGGACGCCACGGCCGACATAGCCAGGCGCACCCAGCTGCTGGAAGAGGCCGCCAGGCTGGTGCTGCACGACGTGGGCGTCATACCCCTGTATTTCAGCCAGGACATTTACGGCAAAAAGAACACGATCAAGTTCACGCCCAGAGCCAACAAGTTCATCATGGCCGATGAGCTGGATATTGAGGGCTAGGCGGCTGTCGCAAAATAATTGTTGAAGCCATCCAAAAGCGAAAGCAGGTCTCCGCCCTGCTGCGATTTTTCATTGGCTCCAACAACTAAAGGAAGGCGGACCCCATGCAAGACGGCAAAGCGTTGATTCAAAGCTGCCTGGACCAGGCGCGGGAAGAGCTGGTGGCCCTGAGCCACAAGATCCATGAAACCCCTGAGCTGGCTTACGAGGAATACCACGCCCGCGACTGGCAGGTGGAACTGCTGCGCAAATACGGCTTTGCCGTGGAAGCGCCCTACGGCGGCCTGGAAACGGCTTTCCGGGCTTCCATCAGGACCGGGGAAGGGCCGCGCCTGGCTTTTCTGGCGGAATATGACGCCCTGCCGGGCATGGGGCACGCCTGCGGGCACAACATCATGGCGGCTTCCGCCGCGGGCGCGGGCCTGGCCCTGGCGCGGGCCATGCAGGCCTGCGGCGTGGCCGGGGAAGTGCTGGTCATCGGCACGCCCGGCGAAGAGAGCAAGGGCGGCAAGGTGCACCTTTTGGACCACGGCGCTTTTGACAACGTGGACTTCGCCCTGATGATGCACCCCGGCGGCAAGAACCTTATCGGCCGGGGGGGGCTGGCCGCGCAGACCCTGACCGTGAAGTACCGGGGCAAGCCCGCGCATTCCGCCATACCGGAAAAGGGCATCAACGCGCTGACCCCGCTTATCGCGCTGTTCAACACCATCGACATGTTCCGCCAGACCTGGCCGGATTCGGCGCGCTGCAACGGGGCCATCCTGTCCGGCGGCAAGGCGGGCAACATCATCC
Organism: Desulfovibrionaceae bacterium; assembly: GCA_031551765.1. Lineage (GTDB taxonomy): Bacteria > Desulfobacterota > Desulfovibrionia > Desulfovibrionales > Desulfovibrionaceae > JAVBNC01. The sequence goes on along the minus strand of JAVBNC010000151.1, from coordinate 33,944 downwards.
CGGACTACGCGGAAGCCCGTTTTGCCGTGCGCGCGGCCAAGAAAAAGCAGCTCATGACCATGATGGACGAAATCCGCGACGCGGCCCGTCGCTGCGCGCGCATCACCGGCGCGGAAGTGGAGCTTTCCGAGGAGCTCTTGTATGCGGAACGTTACCCCAACCTGGTCATGGGCGAGCTGTTCAAGGCCAACATGGAAAGCCTGGGCGAAACCATGCACTACCCGGACCCCACGGCCCGCACCGGCTCGTCGGATTTCGGCAACGTGTCCATGAACCTGCCCGCCATCCACGAATACCTGGCCATAGCCCCCTCCTCGGTAGGCGGCCACACGGAAGGCTTTTGCGAGGCCTCCCGCTCCGCGCGGGCGGATGATGTGGTGCTGCTGGCAGCCAAAGGCCTGGCCATGACCGGCTGGGACTTGGCCGCAAGCCCGGAAAAACGCGCCGAAGCCCGCAAGGAATTTGAGGAAAAGGCGCTGCCCAACCGTTGCTGAAAGGCAATTTTGTCGAAGCCCTAGAGCATTTCAACTTTTAAATTGTCTATGCGGATGAAATGCTCTGGCGTTGCGGAACGCAGTGCAGCAACGCCCGCGAGATTGGCGTAGGCGGGCTTTGCCCGCCGTTAAGCGACAATCTCATAGCGAAATTGCTCTAAGAGTCGAAGCAGGGCGCAATGCGGCACCGGACGTGCCGCATTGCGCCCTGCCCTCATTCTTCATTGGCTTCGGCGGAAGTTCTTCACTACACCATGGCCACGGCCAGAAACAGCGCGTGCAGGCCGGAAACCAGGCCCACAAAGAGGCTGGCCGCCTTTTCCCGCGAAAGGCCGGGACAGGCCAGGGCCACGGCGCCCGGCTTGCAGACCGCGGCGCAGTCCCGGCACAGGGAGCAGGTGAATAAGGTTTTGCCCGCCGCGCGGCTTTCTCTGGTGATCGCGGCGTATTTGCAGACGGCTTCGCAGGCGCGGCAGTTGTCGCACTTTGCGCTGTCCACCCGCATGCGCCATGGGGAAAGCCTGCCCAGGGCGTTGACCGCCAGACCTATGGGGCAAAAGCCGGTGCAGTGGGCCATGACCCGGTAGCGCCGCGACACGAACGCCATAAACGCGAGGCTCGCCAGCGCGAACAGCAGCGTCAGGGACAGGGCGGCGGCCGTGTCCGCCCCGGCTTTGCGCAGCATGGCCGCCACCGCGCAGCCGGTGAGCAGCACGGCCAGGCGGCCGTGGCGCAGGGCCGTTCGCAAGGCCGGGGGCGCGGGGCGCGCGGCCCCGGTTCCGGCGGCCAGGGAATCCAGGGGGCCGAAATAGCAGAACAGGCCGCACCACGCGCTGCCGCTGAGCAGCACGGCCAGCGTCAGGATAACGGGCATCATGCTGAAGGACGCCCGGAAAACGGGCGCGAAAAGAATGAACGCCGGAATGGGCGCGTGGAGCGTACCCGTGAGCAGCATGTGTGTGAGACCCAGCGCGCCGAGGAAGAACTGCGCGAAAAACACGCCGCAGAAAAGCGTCCAGGCCAGGCGCCGGGCTTTGCGGCTCTGACGCGGGTCCGCGAGCTTGCCCGCAATAAAGGCCGCGTACCAGGCGGCGAGGAATATTTCCACGCTGCCCCAGAGCGGGAGGTAGCGCTCCAGAAGCAGAAAGGGCAGGGGAGAAGCCTGGCGCAGGTAAAAGAGCGCCAGAAAGGTTCCCATAAAGGTCAGGGCTTGCAGAAGCGCATGAGGCCGGGGCGAGGCCGCGAGCGTACGCTGCGCGTTCCGCAGCGCGTGCAGTCCGGCCAGGCCCGTGACCAGCGCCATGCCCAGCACAATGGCCGCCGCCCGCAACCAGGGCAGGCCGAAACTTGCCCGCGTTTTGGCCAGGAAATACGCCGTTCCACCCCATTCCAGCGCGCCCCAAAGCAGGAAAAAAGCGACGGCAAAGCGCTGCCAGGGGACGTTCCGGCAGAGGAAAAGGAGAACCCCGCCCGTGGAGAGCGCTACGCCGTACTCCCCGGCCCGGTAATAATGCGCGGCCAAAAGGAGCAGGGCGCAGCACAGCCCGCAGCCGGACAAAATGCGCGCTGTTGCGGACGAATGGTTCGTGGCTGTCTGTGGCGTATGCACTCGCTGCCCGTGGGTTGCAAAAACGCGGAAAACACCGCGAACCCTCCTGCGGAAGGCGCGGCGCGCGAGATGTACCAGCGGATGCGGGCGCTGGTCAACGGCTTCGACAGCTATTTGCTTACGCCACCCGGTACGCCTTGTTTTCCTTGCCGGACAGGGCGGCCACGGTTTCGCGGACCACGGCCAGGGCTACTTTGCGCGTGCAGTCCGCTGTGGAACCGCCGAAATGCGGGGTGGCGATGAAGTTTTCGCAGGCCAGCAGGGGGTGGTCCGCGCCGGCGGGTTCCTGGCTCAGCACGTCGCTGGCGGCGGCGGCCAGGGTTCCGGAACGCAGCGCGTCAAGCAGGTCCTGTTCGTTCACCAGGCCCCCGCGCGCGGTGTTGATCAGAATCAGCCCTTTTTTGGCATGGGAGAGCACGGCTTTGTTGATCATGTTCTGCGTTTCCGGGGTCTTGGGGGCGTGCAGGCTGACGTAGTCGCAGACGGCGAACAGCTCTTCCAGGCTCGCGCAGGGGGTGGCGCCCGGCAGGGCCTTCCACTGCCCGGCGTTAAGAAAGGGGTCGTAGGCGTATATTTCCATGGCAAAGGCCGAACGCAGCATGTCCGCCGTTTTTTGCGCGATACGGCCGAACCCGACGAAGCCCGCCTTTTTTTCGGCCAGCTCGTTGCCCACGAACTGCTTTTTGGCCGCGTTCCAGCCCCCGCTTTTAACGGCGCTGGCGGCGGCGGGGATCATTCTGGCGGCGCTGAGCATGAGCGCCACGGCCAGTTCCGCCACGGACTGCGAATTTTCGAACGGCGTGACGATCAGGGCGATGCCGCGCTCTTTGACCGCCGTAATATCGACCTTGTCGTACCCCGCGCCGTGCCTGCCGATAACCTTCAGCCTGCAGGCCGCTCTGATTTCCTCGCCGGAAAGGGGGCGCGCGCGGACGATCACGGCGTCCGCTTTTTCCTTCCAGTTGGCGATATCCTCGTCATCCCAGGTCACGGTGCGCACGGAGGCGTCGGCCCGCAGCGCGGCCACGGCTTCAGCGTGTATGGGGTCAAGCACAAAGAGGTTTTTCATAAAAAGCCCACGCTGTTTGCCGGGGGCGGCCCCGGCGTTATTTCAGGATATTCGAGCCGAACTGCTGGAGAAGCCGCTCAATGCCGTCAAGCTCCCGCTTGGCCTTGCCGGGGTCCAGGAGGGAAAGGGCCGTTATCAGGTAATCCGCGGCGAAAATGCCGCCCAGGGTCGAACTGTGGAAGGAAAGCGTGGCGAACGCGCAGGGAATGAACAGGTCGGCAATGCCCGCCAGGGGAGAAGAGCGCCCGTCCGTTATGGCCAGCACTTTAGCGCCGCGCTCTTTGGCTGCGGTGGCTATTTCCAGCGTGCGCCTGATGTAGCGCGGAAAGGAAATGGGAATGACCAGCGAATCCTTGTCCAGCCGGGCCAGTTGCCCCAACATGCGGCCGGTTTCCGGCATCAGCAGCTCGCAGTCTATGCCGATGCGGTTCAGCCCTTCGTTCAGGTAGCTGGCAATGGATTTGCTGCTGCGCAGCCCCACGGTATAAATTTTTTTGGATTCCAGCAGCATGCACACGGACTTTTCCGCCACTTCGTCGGAAATAAACCCGACGGTGCGGCGGATATTTTCGATCTGCGTTTCCGCGCACTGCAGCAGCAGCTTGTTGTTGGTCAGCTTTTTCAGGTTGGCGGAAAGCTTCACGCCCGGCGAAACCTGCTGCAGAACGATTTTCTGCAAGTCTTTCTGCATGTCCGAATAGCCTTCATAGTTCTGTGCGTAAGCCAGCCGCATGATGGTGGCCACGCTGACCCCGGAATGATGGGCCAGTTTTTCTATGGTCATGAACGCCACTTCGGAAGGGTTTTTCAGAATATAGTCGGCGACCCGGCGTTGCGCGCCGGTGAATTTTTCCATGCCTTGCTCAAGGGTGTCGAGGATCGTTTTGGGCATAGCAGCCTTTATTTGGAATAAAATTTCCAGATACTCAATCCGGAAAAAAACTTGCCAAAAGGAAGACGCCTTGATAAGCCGGATTGAAGTAATTTTTACTTTTTTAAATTTATGAAAAAAAAATTGCAACAAAAAAAAATAAAAAACCCGGCGGATTGTAGCACCAGGAGGCGGGCATGGCTGTGCGGATAGGCTTCATCGGTTTTGGCGAGGCGGGCTATTTCATGGCCAAGGGCCTGAAAGGCGAAGGGCTGTACGGCATCAAGGCTTTTGACGTGGCGCAAAACCTTGACGGGCCTTACCGCCGGGTGCTGCTGGACAGGGTGGCGGATGCCGGGGCGGAACTGGCCCCTTCCGTGGAAGCGCTGGTCCGGGATTGCTCCCTGGTTTTTTGCGCCGTGCAGGCGCAATACGCCCGGAATGTGGCGGAAGAGGCACTGCCCTTTCTGCGGCCGGAAACCATCTATGCCGACGTCACCACGGCGCAGCCCAAACAAAAGCAGGAAATTGCCGCGCTGTTTGCGGCCAAAGGTCTGGGCTACGTGGACGCGGCCATGATGGGCTCCCTGCCCCAGGACGCCCACAAGGTGCCCATGCTCTGCTCCGGCAACGGCGCGGAAGAATTGTGCCGCACCATGAACGGGCACGGCATGCGCATGGAGTTCGTTACCGGCCCGGCGGGCAAGGCTTCCACCCTGAAGCTGGTGCGCAGTTCCTTCACCAAGGGGGTGGAGGCGCTGTCCGTGGAAACCCTGCTCTTCGCCCGCAAACTGGGCGTGGAGGAAGAAGTGCTGCGCTCTCTGGGCGCGGGCTACGCGGGCACCCCGTTTGATGAAAGGATAGTGCGTCTCGCGCGCAGCAACATGGTCCACGCCGAGCGCCGCGCCCACGAAGTGGAAGACTGCGCGACGCTGATGGAAGAATGCGGCATCACGCCCGTGATGGCCAAGGCGACCATAGAGAGAATGCGGCGCAGCGCGAAGCTGGGCTTGCGGCAGGAACTGGGCGGCGCGACGCCCAAGACGGCCGGGGAAATGTACGCCCTTTGGGATGCGAAGAAATATAGTTGATTGCCTTCACTCAATGCAACGGTTCGAAAAAAAGGAGTTTCCCATGTCCATAGGCTTTCGCGTGTTTATGAAACGGAACCTTCCCCCGCAGGAACTGATCGACGCGTACAAAGAACTGCCCGCGGCCAACGTGGCCGACTGCATGGGCCGCATCAGCGCGCTGAATTCGGAAATCCGCCTGATGAACAAGCCCTTTTCCGGATCCATGGTCGGCCCGGCCCTGACGGTCAAAGCCCGGCCCGGCGACAACCTGATGCTGCATAAAGCGCTGAACATGGCTGCGGCAGGGGATATCATCATCGTTTCCAACGGCGGCGACCGCAGCCAGTCTTTGATGGGCGAAGTGATGGCCGCGTACGGGAAATTCAAGAAAGTCGGCGGGTTCGTGTTTGACGGCCCCATCCGCGACGTGGACGCCCTGTACGACCTGGGCGTGCCCATCTACGCCACCGGCGCCACCCCCGGCGGGCCGTTCAAGGAAGGGCCGGGCGAAATCAACGTGCCCATAGCCTGCGGCAATATCCACATCAACCCCGGCGACATCGTGCTGGGCGATTCCGACGGCGTGATCATCATCCCCCGCCAGGACGCGGCCGCGCTGCTGGAAGCCGCCAAGAAGTTTTCCGCCAACGACAAGGCTAAGTATCTGGCCGCGTGCAACGGCACCGCCGACCGCGCCTGGGTGGAAAAAAGCCTGGAGGCCAAGGGCTGCGAATTCATTGACGCCGCGTACGAATAAGGCGGCGGACGCCCGGCGCGGCCCGTTTGCGCGAGCGGTTCGGCTTTTTCAGCGCTGAACCGCCCGCGCGGGCCGCCGCCGGGGGGCCGCCCGCCCCAATGACGAATAAAGGAGCGGATATGTCACGGTTTCTGATGAAAAGGATTTTAGCCTTGATCCCCGTGGGCCTGGGAGTAACCTTCATCCTGTTCTCGCTTTTGTACTTCACGCCGGGCGACCCCGCGCGGCTGGCCCTGGGCGAGGACGCCACGGAAGAGAGCGTCGCGGAATTCCGCAAAGAACACGGCCTGGACCAGTCGTTTGTGGTGCGCTACGGTCTTTTCGTCTACAACGGCGTGGTGCATCAGGATTTCGGGCGTTCGTACGTCACCAGAAGGCCGGTTTCCACGGAAGTTCTGGGCACTTTCCCCACCACCGTGGTGCTGGCCACGGGCGCGACGGCCATCGCCGTGATCTTCGGCATTATTTTCGGCACCATCTGCGCTATCAAACAGTATACGATTTTCGACAACATCACCATGGTCATAGCCATGCTGGGCATTTCCACGCCCATATTCTATCTGGGCATTTTGCTGCTGCTGTTTTTTTCCGTCAAACTCCAGTTCCTGCCGTCGTCGGGCTTTGACTCGCTCAGTCAGCGAATTTTGCCATGGATTACGCTTTCCGCCACGTCCATGGCCATCATCACCCGCATGACACGGTCCAGCATGCTGGAAGTCATCCGTTCCGACTACGTGCGCACGGCGAGAGCCAAGGGGCAGAAGGAATCCGTGATTATTTTCCGCCACGCTTTGCAGAACGCGCTTATCCCCATCATCACCATCGCGGGCATTCAGTTCGGGCACCTTCTGGGTGGCTCGGTGCTGTGCGAATCGGTGTTTTCCATCCCCGGGGTGGGGCGGCTGGCCGTGGACGCCATCAAGGCCCGCGACTACCCCATAGTGCAGGGCGCGGTCTTGTACATGGCCTTTGCCTACGTGCTCATCAACCTCCTGGTGGATCTTCTGTACGCCTGGGTGGACCCGAGACTGCGCACGCGCTACCGCTGATGCTTTTTCCCCTGAGGGACGTTTGACCGGAAAGGAGACGCTATGGCCATTCTAAGGAAAAACAGCAACTTGTATCTTACCCTGGTGCGCCTGCGCCGCAACCGCCTGGCCATACTGGGCATGCTGGTGCTGGCCGCCGTTGTTTTCGTGGCGGTGTTCGCGCCGTTCATCGCTCCCTACCATTACGCGGAGCAGGATATCGTCATGGCTTTCGAGCCGCCCAGCGCGCAGCACTGGCTGGGCACGGACGAATTCGGCCGGGATATCCTGAGCCGCATCATTTACGGCGCGCAGGTATCTTTGCAGGTGGGCCTGTTCGCGGTGAGCCTGGCCATGATCAGCGGCGGGCTGCTGGGCGCCGTTGCCGGGTATTACGGCGGCAAGCTGGACGAGGTCATCATGCGGATCATGGATATTTTCCTGTCCATCCCGCAAATTCTGCTGGCCATCGCCATCGCGGCCGCGTTGGGACCGGGTTTGCTCAACCTGACCATAGCCGTGGGCCTGGCCGCCATGCCCACCTTCGCGCGGGTGGTGCGCGGGGCCGTGCTGTCCATTGTGGGGCAGGAATTCATTGAAGCGGCCCAGTGCATGGGCGCGCGGGATTCGTGGATCATTTTCCGGCACGTGCTGCCCAACTGCAGCGCGCCCATTATCGTGCAGGCCACCTTGCGCGTGGCCCAGGCCATTTTGGCCGCGGCCAGCCTGAGCTTTCTGGGACTGGGCATCCAGCCGCCGTTCCCGGAATGGGGCGGCATGCTGGCTGGCGCCCGGGGCTATATCCGCGATTACGCCTACATGACGGTGTTCCCCGGTCTGGCCATCATGATCACCATCATGGCTCTTAACTTCGTGGGCGACGGCCTGCGTGACGCCATGGACCCCAAGTTGAAGCGCTAGGAGCTGTCTCTAAAAAGCGTCTTTTGCCCCCTGGACTGCGTCAAAGGGAGATTTGGGTCCAGGGCTGTACCGTAAGAGTACTATCCCTGGCCCAAAATCGCCCTTTTCCTTGCCAGGGAACAAAATCCGTCTTTTTAGAGACAGCCCCTGGAACGCGCTCCAGCGCCGCGGGGCGACGCCGCCGCCAAAAGCGGCGGGCTTCCGAACAGCAAACCTGAGCCGCCTTAGAGGAGCCATGATGACTGAATCGCAAGAAACCCTGCTTTCCATCAAGGATCTGTCTGTTCACTTTTACACGGATACCGGCATCGTCAGGGCTGTGGAAGGGCTGAACCTTACGATACGCAAAGGCGAGTCCCTGGGGCTGGTCGGGGAAACCGGCGCGGGCAAAACCACCGCGGCGCTGGCTATCATGCAGCTTATCGCCTGCCCGCCCGGCCGTATCGCCAAAGGGGAAATAGTCTTTGAGGGCGAGGATATCCTCCGGGCCACGGCCGAGAAAAAGCGGCAGATCAGGGGCGGGAAAATATCCATGATTTTCCAGGACCCCATGACTTCGCTGAACCCGGTCATGACCGTGGAAGACCAGATAGCGGAAGTGGTGCGCCTGCACCAGAAGGTCACGGACAAGGAAGCGCACGAAAAGGCGCGGGAAATGCTGGGCCTGGTGGGCATACGGCCGGAACGCGGCCCGGACTACCCGCACCAGTTCAGCGGGGGCATGAAGCAGCGGGTGGTGATAGCCATCGCGCTGGCCTGCAACCCTCAGTTGCTGATAGCGGATGAGCCCACCACCGCCCTGGACGTGACCATTCAGGCCCAGGTGCTGGAGCTGATCAACCAGCTCAAGGAACACTTCCACACGGCCACCATTCTTATCACCCACGACCTGGGCATTGTGGCGGAAGCCTGCGACACCGTGGCCATCATGTACGCCGGGCGCATCGTGGAATGGGCGGAAAAACGCCAGTTGTTCCGCAACCCCGCGCACCCCTATACGCGGGGCTTGTTCAACTCCATCCCCGACCTGACCAAGAACGTGAACCGTCTGACCACCATTCCCGGCCTGCCGCCGGACCCCACGGATCTTATCCCCGGCTGCTGTTTCGCGCCGCGCTGTTCTCTGGCCGACGAGGCCTGCTACAAGAACAGCCCGGAAATGCGGGAGCTGGAATCCGGACACATGGTGGCCTGCTTTAAAACAATGCCCGAGAAAAGCTCGCAAGCTCCGGAAACAACAACGGTGACGTCATGAGCACTCCCTTTCTTGAAACGCGGAATCTGAAAAAGTATTTCACCACGGCCAAAGGGCCCCTGCACGCCGTGGACGACGTCAACCTGGTCATTGCCAAAGGCGAAACCCTGGGGCTGGTGGGGGAATCCGGCTGCGGCAAGTCCACGCTGGGCCGCGTGGTCATCCGCCTGCTGGAAGCCACCGGCGGGGAAGTGCGGTTCAACGGCCAGAACATCTGTGTTTTTGACAAAGAAACGCTGCGCACGCACCGCCAGAAAGCCCAGATGGTCTTCCAGGACCCCTATTCCTCCCTGAACCCCCGTCTGCCGGTGGAGCAGCTGATTTCCGAACCCCTGCGCATCCACAAAATATACCCCAATGAAAGCGAGATGCGCGTCCGGGTAAAAGAGCTGATGGACATTGTGGGCCTGGCCCAGCGTCTGGCCACATCCTTTCCCCACGAGCTGGACGGTGGGCGGCGGCAGCGCATAGGCGTGGCCCGGGCTCTGGCCCTGAATCCGGAATTCATCGTGCTGGACGAGCCGGTTTCCGCCCTGGACGTGTGCATTCAGGCCCAGATCCTCAACCTGCTGCAAGACCTGAAGGACGAGTTCCAGTACACCTACCTGTTCATCACCCACGACCTTTCAGTGGTGCGCCACATTTCCAACCGCATCGCGGTGATGTATCTGGGCAAGGTCATTGAACTGGCGGACCACCTGGAAATATTCAATAACCCGCAGCACCCGTACACGCAGGCGCTGCTTTCCGCCATACCCGTGCCCAGCGTGGACGTGGCGCGCGACGGCCGCATCATTCTGGAAGGGGACGTGCCCAGCCCGGTGAACCCGCCGGCGGGCTGCCGCTTTTACGGCCGCTGCCCTTCCCGGCAGGACGACTGCCTCATCGCGGCGCCGGAGCTTAAGGATATCGGCGGGGAGCATTTCCTGGCCTGCTTTCACCCCGGTCCCATAGGCCGGAAAAGCGGGAACGCATGAGCGAACACAGGCTGGTCCAGCTTCTGGACCCGGAGCCGGAAGGCTCGCTGCAGTGGAGGGCGGGCGTGCCCATAGCCACCAACCCCTTTATCCTGCTGGAGCTGCTCCAGGCCGGGTGCGTGGGCGGGGCCGTGGTGCTGGCGGTCATGGCCAGCGGCCTGTGGCTGATGGGCGGCGGGCTGCAGCCCGGGGACGTGAGCACCGTCCTGCTGACGTCCCTGGCCTGCGTGGCCGCCTTTGCCCTGGCTTTCGTCGTGGTGGCCTTTGTGTTTTTCGGCAACCGCTACTATGCGGAATACCACTGTTCCTACAGCGGCGTGTACCAGCAGGTGACGCGCGGCCGCGACGAAAGCGGCAGGCGCGTACCCTTTGCCTCGCGCCCCTTTCCAGTGGCCGGGGCCATCAAGGGGGGGCGCAGCCAGGATAAGGACCTGCCCTGGGAAAAGGTGGACCATTTCGTCAATTTCGCGTCCATGCGCTCCATTCAGTTGAAGCGTGGCCGCTGGCACATGCTGCGCCTGTACACGCCCGACGCGCAAACTCATGCGCGGCTGGCCGCCTATCTCGCCAAGATCCTGCCTGAGCGCGGCGCGTGACAGGCTGAAGGAATTTCGTACCGAATTATTAAACCGGGAGGAGAGCTCATGAAAAGAATTATCATGTCGGTCTGCTGCGCGTTGCTGATCTTGGGCACGGGCACCGCCTGGGCCAAGGGCGACACGCTGACCGTGGCGGTCCCCTCGGACGCCAAGACCCTGGACCCGCACGTTACCACTGATTCCTCGTCCCACACCGCCATGCGCCAGGTGTACGAATCCCTGGTGATGTTCAACGACAAGGACGAACTGGTGCCGGTGCTGGCGGAAAAATGGGAAGTGCAGGACAACGGCAAAGCCTACAAATTTTATCTGCGCAAAGGGGTCAAGTTCCACAACGGCGAGGAAATGACCGCCGACGACGTGGTGTTCTCCTTTGAGCGCGCCTGCGGTCCGGGTTCCGCCCTGCGCGCCCTTTCCGGGTACATAGCCCCCAAGGGTATAGAGAAGGTGGACGCCCACACCATTATCCTGCGCACCACGCAGCCCATGGGTTCCGCGTTCCTGGCCTCCATGAACCACCCCTGGGCCTCCATCATGAACAGGAAGGCCGTGGAAGCGGCCGGCAAGGACTACGGCATGAAGCCCGTGGGCACCGGCAAGTTCAAGTTCGACTCCTGGGTCAAGGGCGACCGCATCACCTTTACCCGCAACGAAGGCTACTGGGGCGAGAAAGCCAAGCTGGCCAAGCTGGTGCTGCGCACCGTGGTGGAAGGCGCGAGCCGCACCATTGAGCTGGAAAGCGGCGCCGTGGACATAACCCAGGACCTGGCCGCCATAGACATCAACCGCATCAAGGACAACAAAAAGCTGCAGGTCGTGGCGCAGCCGGGGCAGCGCCTGTTCCTGATGGGCTTTGACACCACCTCCAAGCCTTTTGACGACGTGCGGGTGCGCCGGGCCATCAACATGATGGTCAACCGCCAGGGCATAGTCAAGGCCGTGTACAAGGGCTACGCGGAAGTGGCCACCGGCCCCACCTCCTCCGCCGTGCTGTACAACAAGACCAAGGAAACCCCCGCCCCGGTGGCCAACGCGGCCGAGGGCAAGAAACTGCTGGCCGAAGCGGGCTACCCCAACGGCTTCAAAATGGAACTGCTTACGGCCGACCGCCACGATTTCATGGGCATCAGCACCATTATCCAGGCGGACCTGGCCAAGATAGGCATTACCTTGGAGATCAAGGTCTTTGAATGGGGCACCTTTATCGACGCCATCAAAAAACCCGGCCATGCGCCGTTCATCATGAACTGGTGGGGCGGGGCGCCCGCTCTGGATCCCTTCTTTTACCTGACCCCGCCCTTCTATTCCACCGCGCCGCCCAACACCAACCGCTTCTTCTACAAGAACCCCACGCTGGACGCGCTGCTGGACAAGGGCGCCGCGCTCAACGACGGGCCGGAGCGCAAAGCGGTGTACGGCGAAGCCTGGGACATTCTGAACAGGGACCTGCCCTGGGCCAGCCTGGTGACGCCCAGCATCATGCGCGGCATGGTCAAGGAACTGCGCGGCGTGCACTTCACGCCCAGCTTCATCATTTACTACGGCAACGCGTATTTTGAGTAACCGTCCGCGGGCCGCTCCGCAGGGAGCGGCCCGCGGCACCGCATACCCCAGAGGAGAGTTTCATGAAGAGAATCACCATGCTGGTCTGCTGCGCGCTGCTGCTTCTGGGCACGGGCACCGCCTGGGCCAAGGGCGACACGCTGACGGTGGCGGCCCCGTCCGACGCCAAGACGCTGGACCCGTCCCTTACGCCCGAATCCTCGTCCCACACGCCCATGCGCCAGATTTACGAGTCCCTGGTGATGTTCAACGCCAAAAACGAACTCACGCCGGTGCTGGCGGAAAAATGGGAAGTGCTGGACAACGGCAGGGCCTACAAGTTCACCCTGCGCAAAGGGGTCAAGTTCCACAACGGCGAGGAAATGACCGCCGACGACGTGGTCTTCTCCTTCCAGCGCGTCACCGCGCCGGGTTCCGCCCTGCGTTCCCTGTCCGCGTATATCGATCCCAAGGGCATCGAGAAAGTGGACGCCCACACAGTCATCCTGCGCACCACGCAGCCCCTGGGTTCCGCGTTCCTGGCTTCCATGAACCACCCCTGGGCCTCCATTGTGAACAAAAAGGCCGTGGAAGCCGCGGGCAAGGACTACGGCACAAAGCCCGTGGGCACGGGCAAATTCAAGTTCGAATCCTGGGTCAAAGGCGACCGCATCGTGCTGGTGCGCAACGACGCCTACTGGGGCCCCAAAGCCAAGCTGAGCAAAATGGTGCTGCGCACCGTGGTGGAAGGCGCGAGCCGCACCATTGAACTGGAAAGCGGCGCCGTGGACATAGCCCAGGATCTGGCCGCCATCGACATCAACCGGGTCAAGGACAACAAAAAGCTGCTGGCCGTGATGCAGCCGGGGCAGCGCATGTACCACATGGGTTTTGACACCACCGCCAAGCCCTTTGACGACGTGCGGGTGCGCCAGGCCGTCAACATCACGGTCAACCGCCAGGGCATGGTCAAAGCCGTGTACAAAGGCCACGCGGAAGCGGCCAGCGGCCCTATTTCCTCCGCCGTGCTGTACAACAAGACCAAGGAAACCCCGGTCCCGGCCATCAATATCGCCGCGGCCAAAAAGCTGCTGGCCGACGCGGGCTATCCCAACGGCTTCAAAATGGAGCTCTGGACGGCGGACCGCCACGACTTCATGGGCATCAGCACCATTATCCAGGCGGACCTGGCCAAGCTGGGCATTACTTCCGAGATCAAGGTCTTTGAGTGGGGCACCTATATCGACGCCATCAAGAAGCCCGGCCACTCTCCGTACATCATGAACTGGTGGGGCGGGGCGCCCGCGCTGGATCCCTTCTTTTTCATGAACCCGCCCTTCCATTCCACGTCCCCTCCCATCAGCAACCGCTTTTTCTACAAGAACCCCGCGCTGGACGCCCTGCTGGACAAGGGCGCGGCCCTCAACGACGGGCCGGAGCGCAAAGCTGTGTACGGCGAAGCCTGGGATATCCTGAACAAGGACCTGCCCTGGGTCAGCTTGGTGGCGCCCAGCATCACGCGCGGCGTGGTCAAGGAACTGCGCGGCGTGCACTTCACGCCCAGCTTCATCGTGTACTACGGCGACGCGTATTTTGAGTAACAGCCGCGCGCCGCTCTGAAAAAAAGAAGGGTCCGCTCCCACGGGGGCGGGCCCTTTGCGTTCCGAGCCCGAAGGGAAACGGCTTTACCGGAGGCGCCGCTCTGCTGTACCCTACGCGAAATATTCCGACAGAGAGAGAATACCCATGGATATCATGATCTACCACTCATACCCCAATATGGATGCCTGGACCCGGGGCGTGCGCACCCGTCTCCCCCAGGCTTCCGTGCGCGTATGGGCGGAAGGGGACGAGGCCCCGGCGGACTACGCCCTGATCCGGCGGCCGCCCGCTGCCATGCTCAAGGGGCGGCGCGGCCTGAAGGCCGTCTTCTCCCTCAGCGCGGGCGTGGACGACATGCTGGCGGCCCTGAACAAGGATCCGGAACTGCTGCCGCCAGGCACGGACCTGTACCGCCTGGAAGACGCGGGCATGAGCGCGCAGATGCAAGAATACGCCGTGCACGCCGTGCTGGGCTGGTACCGCCGCTTTGACGACTACCGGGAACTGAAGCGGGACAAACTTTGGAAGCCGCTGGACGTTCCTTCCACGAGAGAGTTCCCGGTGGGCATTCTCGGGGCGGGCGTGCTGGGACAGGCGGTGGCGGCCAGCCTCAAGCCCTGGGGTTTTCCCCTGCGCCTCTGGAGCCGTTCGCCCAAGAGCGTGGACGGGGCCACAAGTTTTTACGGCCGGGACCAGCTGCCCGCCTTTCTCTCGGGGCTGGCCGTGCTCATCAGCCTCTTGCCGGACACGCCGGAGACCAGGGGCCTTATCAACCGCCAGGTGCTGGAACAATTGCGGCCCGGAGCCTTTGTCCTGAATCTGGCCCGTGGCTCGCAGCTGGTGGAGGACGACCTTTTGGCGGCTCTGGGTTCCGGCCAGATCAAGGCTGCGGCCCTGGACGTGTTCAGCAGGGAGCCTTTGCCGCCGGAACACCCCTTCTGGGCGCACCCGCGCGTGGCCATCACCCCGCACTGCGCCGCCAACACCCTGATGGAAGAAACCCTGGACGTCGTAGCCGCCGCCATAAACAAGCTGGAAGCGGGCGAAACACCGCCCGGCCGCGTGGATTTGCAACGCGGGTATTAGAGCAGTTGAACATTGAAAATGTTCAACTGCTCTGCAAGGATTTGTCTTCAAATCCTTGCCGCGAGATTGGCGTAGGCGGGCTTTGCCCGCCGTTAAGCGACAATCTCAAAGCGAAACTGCTCTAGATTAGCTGTCGAAGCCAATTAAGAACGGAAGCAGGGCGGAGCCCTGCTTCCGTTCTTAATTGGCTTCGACAGCTATCCAACCCTACGGCGTGACCGTAAACGCCAGCATCATGCCGGTGTCCTCATGCTCCAGCAAATGGCAATGGGCCATGTACATGCGTTCCGCCGAAGCCGGGTGGTCAAAGCGCACCAGCACTTCGCTTTCCTTGCCTTCCACCAGCACGATATCTTTGGGACCCTGGCGGTGGGGCAGGGGCGGAGCGTCGTTTTCCTTGAGAATGCGGAACTGGGTGCCGTGGATGTGGAAGGGGTGCAGCATCATGTCGCCCTTGCCGGAAATGACCCAGCGCTCGTAGCGGCCCAGAGTGACGTCAAAGGCGGCCTCGTTCATGACAAAGGCCTTGTTGTTGATGAAGTTGCTGTGCCAGAGGTCAAAGGGCTGCTGCGAACCGCCGCCCATGCCGCCCATGCCGCCGCCCGAGCCGTGCATCATGCCGCCGCCCGAGCCGTGCATCATGCCTCCGCCCATGCCGCCGCCCGAATGCCCCATGCCCATCATGTCCATGCCGGACATGGCTTTGTCGCCGTAGCGCTTGCGCAGTTCCATCATGCCCCGCATGTCCAGCCTGGGGTCCATGGAAAGCTGGAAGCGGCGCACGGGCAGCTTGTCCAGCGCGGGCAGGGCGGGCAGTTCCGCCAGCCTGTCCGGAAGCCGCGTTTTTGGACTTTTGCCGCTGCCGGGAGCGATGCGCAGCACGGGCAGGGCCTTGTCAAAGGGCGGCAGGGCCATGCCCATCTGTTTGACCGGCAGGCTTATCAGGTCAAAGGGCTTGCCGTCGCTGACGTCCAGCATGACTTCAAAGCGCTCGCCCATGTACAGGGTCAGCTCGCGCATGCGGACCGGCTCGGGCAGGAAGCCGCCATCCCCGGCAATGACGTACAGGGGCCGGTTGTCGCTGCAGGCCAGGCGCAGGGAGCGCGCGTTGCAGCCGTTGAGCAGGCGCAGGCGCAGCCAGCCGCGCGGGGGCGCGTGCTGCGGGTACAGGGCGCCGTTGGCCAGCGGGAAATCCCCGAACCAGCCCACGGCCGCGCTGACCACGTCCATTTCGTAGGCGATGCGGCCTTGCGCGTCCAGGCGTTTGTCCTGGAGCACCAGGGGGATGTCATCCACGCCCCAGGCACGGGGCAGGGGCAGGCGGCCGCTTTCCTCGTCCTCTATCAGCAGCAGGCCCGCCAGGCCCATGGCCACCTGGCGGCCGGTGCGGGCGTGCAGGTGGGGGTGGTACCAGCAGGTGGCCGCCCGCTGTTTTATAGCCAGCTCGGCCTGCCAGACGGTTCCGCTTGCAATGACGGCCTGGGGGCCGCCGTCGGAAATGCCGGGAATTTCCAGGCCGTGCCAGTGCACGGTGGTGGCTTCCGGCAGGGTGTTGCGCACTTCCAGGCTTGCCGTCCGGCCGCGTTTCAGCGACAGGGCAGGGCCGAGCAGCGGGCCGTTATAGCCCCAGGTGGGCGTGGGGGCCTGTTTCCACATACTTTGCCCCGCCGTGACGGTCAGGGCTATGCGGCCGCTTTCGTCCGGCCGCAGCAGGCCGGGAATGGGCAGAGGAGCGGGGGAGGCGGAAGCGGCAAAGGCCTGGCGCGGGTCCAAGGGAAGAGCCGTGCCCAGGCCCAGCAGGCCGAGCATGGCCAGAAAGTCGCGTCTGTGCATGGTAAACTCCTTACCGGACAGATGGTCAAAGGGAACTATACTAAGCATAGCACGCCGGTCCGCTTTTGCAAGGGCGGCGGGCCTTCATTGACACCCGGCGCGGAATGGTGCGACTGATGCATAAAGGCTTTGGCGCTGGGAGCCGCCGTAACGCGGATCCGCGCCAGCGGCGCAGACAAGGAGGTCTACCCATGCCGGATCAGAAAACCATCACCGTGCGGACGCAACGGCTTTTGGAATTGCTGGGGCATGAGGAAGGCCCCTTTGGCGTGCATTACACGGACCTGACGCCCGACGGCTTCGGCCCTAAACCGGGGGAGCTGTTCACCCGCGAGCGGGAAGCGGCCGGGGGGATAGACTGGGGCAAGGCTTTCGGCACTTTTTCCTGTATCGCGGGCAACGTCTGGCTGGCCCGCAAGAAAAAGAAGGCGGCCTGGATAAGCCACGCGGCCTGCGGCTGTATGGGCGGCGGCTACTACGCCGGTTTGTACCGCCCTTATCTGGAAGCCAACGTGCTCTATGTTTCCACCGGCATACCGGGCACAAACATGGAGGGCGAGCACTATCTGCCCACGCCGGAATCCATGCACGCCTTTATGGATGATTGCGCGCCCCCGCCGCCCACCGGCGAATACTGCGTTCTGAAACCCCTGGAGCGGTTCACGGACGAAGATCCGCCTCTGGTGGCGGTGTTTTTCGCCCGGCCGGAAGTGATGACCGGCCTGCTTTCCCTGGCCTGGTTCGCGTCCGGCACCCACCACGCCGTGGTTTCGCCTTTCAGCGCGGCCTGCGGCACCATGATCGCCTGGCCGCTGGTCTATCAGGCCAGGGGTGAGGAACGCGCCGTGCTGGGCGGCTTCGACGTTTCGGCCCGCAAGTTCCTGAAACCGGACGAGCTGATCGTGGCCCTGCCCCTGACTTTGTACGCCAAGATGCTGGAGGCCATGGAAGATTCCGCGCTGACCCGCGACACCTGGCAGGTCACGCGTAAAAAAGTGCTGAAAAGCGCCCGCGCCTGGGGCCACTAGAGCAGTTGAACATTAAAAATGTTCAACTGCTCTGCAAGGATTTGTCTTCAAATCCTTGCCGCGAGATTGGCGTAGGCGGGCTTTGCCCGCCGTTAAGCGACAATCTCAAAGCGAAACTGCTCTAGGGAGCGGGGGAGTGGATTCCTCCCGGCAAGCGCCGGAAGGGGAGAAGGACCACCTGGGCGCACCGCACCCAGAATGCCGATGCCCGCCGCCCTTCCTCGCCGGAAGGCGATAAGCCGACCATTTCCGTCTGTAGACGCGCGTTTTTTGCCGGGAGCCCGGTTTTCGACGGGTTTCCATTCTTTTTGCCGCGTGAGCGCTTCCAAAGCATTGAGCCGGGCGATCCGGCCCGATAAAGCAGGGACCCGCGAGAAATCGCGGGTCCCTGCTTTATCGGGCCGCTAGCGCGAAACCGCTTTCCGGCAATCTTATTAACGATATCATATAAATTAATTTTACGTACTGTACCCGCCCGCGTATAGATTAACACCAGAAGAATATTTTCCCGCCGCCATCAGCATCAGCTGCGAAAAAATACCGTGCGCATGAAACAGCCGTTTGCGGACAATGTTTCTCCAACGCCTTCCGACTGTTGTGCCGTGAATTTTACGTGTCGTATAATCTCCGTTGCACTTTAACCTTTGGACAGGAGTTGCCATGACCCCTCCGCAAAACGTCATCGTGCTCATGCTGGACACCCTTAGCGCCAAATTCATGGGCTGCTACGGGAACGAGTGGATCAAAACGCCCAACATGGACCGTCTGGCCAAAGAAGGCGTGCTCTTTGAAAACTGGTACACCGAAGGGCTGCCCACGGTGCCTTGCCGCCGGGCCATGCACACGGGGCGCTACACCCTGCCGGTTTCGGGGTGGGTACCGCTGGCCCCGGAAGACACCACCGTCGCCGACCTCTGCTGGGGCCGCCCCATAGACACGGCCCTGGTCCTGGACTGCCCCATGTACCGCCTGCCCAAGTTCGGCTACACGCGCGGCTTTGATAAAGTCTGGTTTCTGCACGGCCACAACGCGGACGAGAATTTCTACGCCAAAGACCAACTCTACAGCATGGACGTGGAAAACTACATTGACGAGGAAAGCGGCAAAAAATACGCGGCCAGAAACGGCCAGCAGGCCCTGGACGCCCTTAAGGCGCACACCGCGACCCTTTTGAAGCAGGTGCAGAACTGGTCCAAGCCGGAAGACCGTTTCGTGGCCAAAACCATCAAGAAGGGCATCGAATATCTGAAACAGGCGGACCGCAACAAGCAGTTCTTTTTGTGGATAGACAGCTTTGACCCGCACGAACCCTGGATACCGCCTTCCACGTATATGAATTTCCCCTGCCCCTACGACCCGGACTGGAAGGGCAAGGACGAAATCAACCCCCTGCCGGACATAGCCGACGAAGTGTACACCGAGGAGCAGCAGCACCACATCCGCATGCTGTACGCCGAGCTGGTCACCCTGTGCGACACCTGGCTGGGGCATCTTATGGATGCCATCCGCGAAATGGGGCTGGAATCCAACACCCTGTTCATGCTGGTTTCCGACCACGGCACGCCCCAGGGCAACGGCGAATGGGGCCACGGCCTGATGCGCAAGTGCCGTCCCTGGCCCTATGAAGAGCTGGCCCGCGCCCCGGTTATCATGCGCGCGCCCGGCATCACCGCCGGCCAGCGGATTTCCGCCTTCACCCAGTCCTGCGACGTGGCCCCCACCATCTGCGACTGGCTGGGCCTGGGCGTGCACCCCAACATGCAGGGCAAATCCCTGCTGCCGCTCATGCGCGGCGAGGTGGACAAGGTGCGCGATTTCGCCATTGCCGGGTTCTACGACTACTCCTGGGCCATCTATACCGAGGATTGGAGCTACATCCACTGGCTGGCCGACGAAAAGGCCAACGCGGCCATGCGCGCCACCTTCTACAGCGAGCACGTGCCGGACGAGCACCTGAAAGCCATAGGCGGCAGGGGCTACAAAACCGATTCCGCCTCCCTGGCCGTGGAGGGCGCCAAAGAGAGCAAGACCCTGACCTTTTTCGACACGCTGGACGGGAAAGCGCAGTGGACCTGCACGCCGCTGGCCGTTTCCGCCATGCCGGAACGCGACGAGTTGTACGACCGCAAAAAAGACCGCAACCAGCTGCACAACGTGATCAACGAATACCCCGAAGTGGCTTCCCATCTTCTGGATACTCTGGGGTCCTATCTGAAGTCGCTCCATGATAAAAAGTAGCGCGACAGGAAACGCCCCTATCGCGGGCTGATGCCGGAAAAACAGGATAGCTGAAAAAAACGGCGGCCGCCCTCCGGCCCGGCAGGGCGGCCGTCCGGTTTTGCAAAGGAGCGCGTATGGAAACAGCGGTTGTATATACCCGGAAAGGGGATGTCCACAGTTTCGAGACGGGCGCGGCGGGGCTGCAAACCCTGACCGTGGATTACACCGGCGTTCCCGCGGAAGAGCGCCACGGCTTGGCCAAGCAGCTTCTGGCCTCGTCCGCGCTGGCGTGTTACGGCGGCATGCTCTCCGCCCTGCTGGAGGTCAGAAAGGCGCACGTTGCCGCCATTACCGGGAAAGCCTTTGTGGACGTGGGCCCCAACGCCAACGGCCAGGGCCGGGTCACCACCATCCGCCTGGAATTCCGCGTGGATCTGCCGGAAGCGGAAAGGGCGCTGTTCGAACGCTGCGCCAAGATCATGCAGAGCGGCTGCCTGGTCACCAGTTCCCTGCACGAGGGCATTGCCATGTCCTATGATCTTGACGCTAACTTTACGGACTGAAGATATTCCCGCCGGATATAAAAGTATTGCCACAAGCAAGAATTTTGCGGAGTATTGGCGCATTCCTTGTCCGCGTCGCACTGGGGCCTGTTCACACAAAGAGGATTTTTGTTCTCTGGCAAGGAAGAAAGCCTTTGTATTGAGGGAGTGTACTCTTACGGTACTCGACCGAAATACAAAGACTTTCTGACGCAGCCAGAGGGCAAAAAGACCTTTGTGTGGACAGGCCCTGACGCGGCCCAGATGCCTGGTGCATGGAGGGGCATATGGAGTGGCGCCAGATCCGAGCTTTTCATTCGATTGTGCGTTCGGGCAGCATGACCCGCGCGGCGGAACAGCAGTACCGCACGCAGTCCGCGCTGAGCCAGCAGATAGCCCGCCTTGAAGAGGAACTGGGCTGCCGCCTGCTGGAGCGCATCGGGAAAAAGGGCTTCGTGCTCACGCGCGCCGGGGAAGAGTTCTACCAGTTCACGGAAAACGTCCTGCTGCAGAAAAAGAATATCCAGGACCGGCTGAAAGAGCTGTCCGGGGAGTACGCGGGAACCATTTCCATCGCCGCTCCCTATTCAGCCCTGTGTTTCGTGTTGCCGGATATTCTGAAGAAATACAGGGAAGCGTACCCTGAAGTCATTTTGCAGATCTTTGAAAAAAGCCCGCAGGACTCCCTGGATTTTCTCCGGCGGGGGTTCATCGATTTCGGGGTCATCCACGGTTCCGTCGCGCTCAGCTCCATGGCGGTGACCGAATGGATCACGGGCAAATACATGCTCATCGTGCCGCACGGGCATGAACTGACGCGGCGTTCTCCGGTCACGCTGGAGGATATCGCCAGGTATCCTTTGAACTTAGCCGGAAAGAACTACAAATTCAGCGGGCGCGACAACCTGGACAGAAAGTTCGAAGAAGCCGACCTGACGTACCGCATAGGCGTGGAGGCATCCAACCCTCTGCTCAACCTGGAATATGCCTCGCTCGGGTTCGGGATAAGCTTTCTTTTCTGCTACGACGGCACGCTGGAAAAAGCTTACGGCGACAAGCTCACGTTCATCAGCATGGAGCACATCCTGCCCAGCGAGCCGGTGAGCATCGTCTGCCGGGCGGGCAGCGGCCTTACCGACTACAAAAAGAAATTCCTGGAAATGCTTGTGAGTATGCGCAAAGGGTAGCCCGTGCCGGAAAAGCAGAAAATCGTCATATGGGACTTGTCGGCCGAACGCATCCAGGCCATGGAAGCCAGCCTGTGCCTGGCCATGCGCAGGCTGGGCATACGGGCGGACGTGCAGTTCAACAGCGAGGAGCCCTTGCTGTCCAGGCACAACCTGCTCGGCCGCACGCCCGCCGTTCAGGTGAACGGCGGCGGCATGTGGCGCTGCGCCGAAGGCAGGCCCGTTTCCGAAGAGGAATTTGCCGCGCTGTTCACGCGGCTGCGTGAGGAAAAGCTGATGGATTTCTGACGGCGCGGCTTACAGATTAAGCCCCAGAAAAGGATGCGGGCCTGAAAAGGTGGGCTTGCAGGCCACTTCGCAGAAATAGCTCATGACTTCTCCCTGGATGAGCGTGTGCAGCACGTAGCCCGGCGCTTCCAGGAAAAAGGTGTCGCCCCCGCGCGCGCTGAGGTCCACTTCCATCTGCATGGACGCGGCCGGAGCGGCCACGGCTATCCGGCCCTGCCACTGCGTGACCAGGCCCCTGTGGATGTGCCCGCAGCACAAACGGACGTGCGGGTGCCCGCGCACAATGGACGCGAGCAGCTCCAGGTTCTCAAAGGGCTCGTCCATGTAACCCATACCTGAATGAAAGGGCAGGTGGTGCATGAACAGCAGCGTGGGCTTGGCCGTTCCGCCCAGCGCCTTGTCCAGCCAGGCCGCCGCCGCTTCCGGCATTTGGCCGTGGTGGCCGCCGGGAATGGAGGTGTCCAGCATGACCAGCCGCATGGGGCCGTTGTCCACAATATAGCAGAGGTGCGGGGCCAGCGCGGGGTCCGCCGGGCAGTATTCCCCCAGGTATTCGACCAGCCCTTCCCGCTTGTCGTGGTTGCCGGGGATGACGTACACCGGCACGTCCAGCCGCTCCAGGCCCTCTTTGATGATCGCGTACGCTTCCGGGCTGCCGCCGCTGGCCAGGTCGCCGGTGAACACCACGCAATCGGGGCGTTGCCGCAGCCGCCCGACCTGGTTGACGGCGTCCTGGAACATGGCGTTGGTATCCGCCACTTTGTAGGCGCGGGCGCCGTGCTCAACGGCATGAAGATCGGCGAATTGCAAGACGATCATGGTTCCACCTTTATGGCCGCCGGAACGGGCGGCCGGTTTCAGGGCGCGCTGAGCGGCCCGCCAGTTGCTATAACGCATAATCCCGGCCGGGGAAATGGTTCCCAGGCCGGGATGTTTTTGTGGCGGATCAGTTGGGGTGCTTGGCCAGGAAAGCGTCCAGGCCGGGCAGTTTCACTTCGCGGTAGTAGCGTATGGCCCCCGGGTGCAGCGGAACGCTCATGCTGTCCAGCGCCGTGTCCAGCGTGCAGGAGCTCCATCCCCTGTACGCCTGGTTCAAGGCGGGCAGGTTTTCATACGCGCTCTTCACGATTTTGTAGACGACGTCCTCGGGCACTTCCGCGCGGGCGACAACGATATATCTCTCCGCCGCTGTGGGAATGGCCTTGTTCTGCCCGGCGTAAGTGCCCGCAGGAAGTTCGCTCACGAACAGATGCGGGTATTTTTTGATGACCGGCTTGAACTTTTCCGGGTCAACACCCAGCCAGACAACCTCGCGCGACTTGGCAAGGTCCATCAGCGGGCCCAGAGGGACCACGCCGAACCACAGGGTGGCGTCGATCTGGCCGTTTTTCATTTTTTCCACCAGGTTGCCCAGGTCTTCGGCAAAAATGGTGAAGTCCTTGGTGGTCATGCCGTAGGCTTCCAGAAAGGCGTCCGTGATGGGCCGGACCATGGCGCCGGGCCGGACCACACCCACGCGCTTGCCGCGCAGGTCCTGAACGCTCTTGATGCCCGAACTGGCCAGGGCGGGACATTGCCCCATGCCGATGACCGGCGCGAACATGCCCAAAAGCGGCGTTTTCTGCTTGTAGCGGCCCTTGCCTCCACGGGCGGCCGCGGCTTCCAGCGCGGAAGTGAAGCCTATTTCCACCTCTTTTTTCTCAAGCAGCAGGGTATTGTGGATGCCCCCGTTGGTGGCTTCCACGTTCAACTGTATTTCCGGGTAGCTCTTTTTCATCACCTCGGAAAGCGATGCGCCCAGGGTGAACAGGGCCATGCCCACGGGGTTGGTGGCAATGGAATACTGTTGTGCGGCGGAGGCGCAGAACGCCCCGGAAAACACGAGCGCGGTGGTCAGGGACAAGGTTTGCAACAATCGTCTCATGGCGCCTCCCATTCTCAGGTATTCAAAGGTTCGGGTGCCGTTTTGGCGTTTCTGTTCCGCAACCAGTGAACGGTTGCGCATGGCAGCATCATTGCTATGCCGATCCAGTCCGTCACGTGCCCCGTGTCCAGCAGCAGCATGGCGCCCGCGGCGAAAATGAGACGCTCCAGGACAGAGCACGGTCCGCGCCAGTACCCGATGACCGCCACCCCCAGGCTGGCCGCTCCAACCAGGGCGGTGCAGAAAGCGACCAGCGTGGTGGAAAGGCTGCCGATAAACAGCAGCGACGGGCCGTACGCGAACATGTAAGGGATAATGAAGGTGACCAGGCCGATGCGGCAGGCGGTAAAACCGACGGTGTTGGGGTTCGTTTTGGCCAGGCCCGCGGCGGCGTAGCTGGCGACAGCCACGGGAGGCGTAATGGCGGAAATGACCCCGAAGTAGAAAATGAACATGTGGGCGGCCAGAACGGGCATGCCCAGATTGGACAGGGCCGGCCCTATCAGCGTGGCCAGCAGGATATACGCCGGGGCCGTGGGAAGCCCCATGCCGATGACCAGCGAAGTGAGCATGGTCAGCACCAGCAGAAAGAACAGGTTGCCGCCGGCAAAGCCCACCAGCATGGAGGAGAATTTCAGCGGCAGCCCGGTCAGGGTTACCGCGCCCACCACAATGCCCGCGCAGGCGCAGGCCGCGGAAACCGGAAGCATGCCTATGGCGCCGCCGCGCATCGCCCTGAAAATGCGGATGGGGGTCAGACGGGTTTGCGGCTTGAGCCAGCTGATGCCGATCAAGCCGAGAATGGTCCAGAAGGCCACGTAGGTTGGCGAAAATTCCATGGTCATCAGCACGATGAGCAGAATGATCGGAATAAGCAGATGCCCGCCGTCGCGGAATTTCGCGGCGACCGTCATTTCTTCGTCAGAGCGCAGGGCAAGGCGCTTCGCTTCCAGGTGCACCGCCATGTATAAGGACGTATAAAAGAGTATCGACGGAATAACGGCCGCAAGTGCTATGCGGGAGTAAGGGATGCCGGTCATGTCCGCCATCAGGAACGCCGCGGCCCCCATGATGGGCGGCGCGAGCTGCCCCCCGGAAGAGGCGACGGCTTCAATGGCCGCGGCAAACGGCCGCTTGTAGCCGGTTTTTATCATCAGGGGGATGGTGAAGGTGCCCGTGGTGACCACGTTGGCCACGGCGCTTCCGGATATGGTGCCCATAAGGCCGCTGGAAACCACGGCCGCTTTGGCCGGGCCGCCGTACGAGCCTTTGGTGAGGTTCATGGCCAGGTCAATGAAAAAGCTGGTGCCGCCCGATTGCTCCAGAAAACTGCCGAACAGCACAAACAGAACGATGATGGTCGAACAAACGCCCAAAGGCGTGCCCATGATGCCGGATTCGGAGAAAAACATTTGGAAGCTGATGCGTTCCAGGGAATACCCGCGATGCTGCAGCGGGCCCGGCAGTTGAGGGCCGAAATACACATAGAGCAGCGCCATGACGGCGATAAGCATAAGGGGCAGGCCGATAGCCCGGCGCACCGCCTCAAGCAGCAGGAAGATGACGACGATGCCCATGACGACTTCAAATTCGGTGAGCATGCTGGCGCGGTCAAAAATATCGTCCTGGAAAACGACCAGATAGATGCCGGGAACCAGAGAAGCCGTGCCCATAACCAGGTCGACCAGGCTGATGCCTTTATCGTCCGTCCCCTTCTTGGAGGGAAACAGGAAAAAGATCAGTGAAAGAACGAACGACAGGTGTATGCCGCGCTGAATCATGTAGCTGTAGCCGCCCATCCCGCCGGTGTACAAATGGAACAGGGCCATTGCCAAGGCAAGGGTCGTCACAAAAGCAGACTTTACAGCGGGGGAAATCGGATAACAAATACAGTCGGAAAACCCCCGCTCCGGCGAGTGGGCGGTCTTTTGTATTTGCGGCTTCACGTCCGACATGAAGTCACCTCGCGGGTTGGTCGTTATTGCAGACAAGGTAATTTAGCTGCAAGCGGAGCATTCCATGAGGCCAGAGGCGCTGACTGATTCCCGGGTCCGGGGCGGTGGCGTATCACGCTGTCGCAGCGGCTTTTGGAAAGCATGCGACCAGGGCAAAGAGTAAAAAATGATACTGGTCCTTCTTTAGAGCATTTCACACTTGAAATGCTCGCAGTATTTGTCCCCAAATCCTTGCCGCCAAATAGACGTAGGCGGGATTTGCCCGCCGTTAAGCGACTATTTGAAGCAAAAACTGCTCTAGAAGAAAAGTTAGCGGAAGCAACGCGGTGTGTAAAATTAATTTATGTCATATCGCTTATAAGCCCAACTGCGTGTGGCAGTCGCGTTAATAGAAAAAGCTATTGGAAGAATCTATTCACAAGAAGGACAGGGCCGCCGCGCTATCGCTGTTTTAACTTTTCCCCGGCCGGACAGAGCACGCCTTGTGTTCGCGGTGGAACTGCCGGAGACGCAAGCTTCCGGTCTGCCGCCATTCGCTCTCGGCGTATCGGCGGTTTTTCAAAAAGGAATTCCGCCTGACCGGCCGCAAAAAATGCTCCGCGATTTTCCGCAGGCCCCTGGGCCCGCCCGGTTCCATACCACCCCCGCATGATGAGCGGCAAAAAAACGATTCCTCTCGCACTATCCGAATTTATCAGATATGGTGAGTATAGGGGGCTCTCTGCTCGACGTTCCGCCGGTTTTCATCCGGAATCCGGACCGTGCCGCTTATAACCTAAAAGGTAAATATTATGAGCAGGATATCCGTTTTTTGCACTGTGCTATGCGCTCTGGCATTGTGCTGCACGCCTGCTTTCCCGGCAACGGCCGCAATAGATCCGCCCCGGGCCGCCGGCCAAGCCGCGGCTCCCAATGCTCCCCTTCCCGCGTCCGAGGAAAAGATAACGGCCGAAGATGTCCGGAGGGCGGCCGTGGCCCAGGCCCGCAAGGGAAACTACCAGGAAGCCCTGGCGGCCTTGAAGCGGCTGCATGAGGCGCACCGGGACGATTCCGCCATTCTTTATGATTACATCGTGGTCACCTGCTGGGGCGGGCAGTATGCCGCCGCCGTGGCCTTATGTTCCGGCCTGGCGCCGGAGCGGGTGCCGGAATATGTCCTGCAGGCCGCGGCCGCCGCCTGGCGCAAATGCGGCAAGCTTGCGGAGGCCCAACATTGGTATGACGTGGGGGCCGCGCGCTTTCCCGGCAATGCGGACATAGCCCTGGGCCGGGCTTTGACCCTGGGGGACCAGGGCCACGCCGCGCAGGGGCTTAAGGCGCTGACGGCCTATTCCCGCAAATTTCCCGATGCCGACGCCAGGGCCGTGGCCTCGGGCAAGGCCTATTTGCGCCGCCAAATCGTGCCGTTGCAGCCCTATGTCACACCGCCCAGGCCCGAGAGGCCCTACCGCGCCGAGCAGGACGCCGCCGTGGCCGAAGCCAGGCAAGGCAAGGTGGCCGAAGGGCTGGCCGTTATGGAGAAGCTGTGCCGCCAGCACCCCGATGACCAGTGGCTGCTTGGCGATTACCTCTTTCTGCTGCAATGGAATAAGGAAGACGACAAGGCCGTGGCGCTCTGCAGCCGCCTGCGCCTCGACAGCGCGCCCCCCTATGCCCTGGAGGCGGGCGCGCGGGCCTTGGCCACGGCGGGCAAGATCTACGACTGCGAAGCGCTGCTGGAAAAGGCGCTGGCCGCCCAGAGACGGAACCCGGAACTGCTGGTGGCCGCCGCTTCCGTTTTCGCCGGTGTCGGCGACGTGTACGAGGCCGCGCTTCTCCTGGACGAGGCGGAACGCAGCCGGACGCCGGGGCTGGAGGGAAGGATCACGGCCGTCCGCAACAGCATGGGCTACGGCCGCATCATGGCCATGAAAGATCTCCGCGCGGCCGCCGGAGCCGGGGCGCGGGGCGGCAGCCGGGATACGCGCGCGGGCGTGGCCCGGGACCTGAGCGCGGCGGGCGCCGCCCAAGAGGCGCGCGGCGTCGTCACCAGACCGGAAGGCAGGGGGCTTCCGCCCGTTTCCTCCGAACGCTTCAACGCTTTCACCAGGGCCTCGGCGCTGGAAGACGCCTACTGGGGAGAACAGGCCTCAATCCCGCGCAACCTGGGCGAGCGCGAACGCAGGCTGCACGCCTCCCTCTCTCTTCTGGACGGCTTGGGCGAGGGTCCGGAATGCCCGCCACAGTCGGACTGCCTTCTGCAGCGGGATATCGCCAGAATTCAGCCCCTGGCGGATCTGGGGCGGGCCCCGGAAGCCGTTACCCAGTACGAGGCGGTGAAGGGCCGCGTCCCCATGCTCCCCCCGTCGGCGCAACTGGCGGCGGCCAACGCCTACGTGCAGCTGCGGGAACCGGAAAAGGCCCGGGATATTTACGCGGCTATCGTCGCGGACCGGGACAAGTACGCCCCCCCGCTCAAGCCTGACGATTTGTACCGGGCGCAAAACGGCCTTTTCTGGGCGTACCTGGAAAACGAGCAGTTGGCGGAAGCGCTGCGACAGGCGAAGTCCACATGGGAATCCGGCCTGCGCCCCACGGGGGGGCAGCCGCCCTGGGAAGACACGGACTGGAAAAAGCTGGATGCGGACACCACGCTCGGCTACGCCTACCTGTACACCAACGCCTACGGGAAAGCGGAAACGCACTTCAGCGGGCTGGCCGCTCAAGCCCCGGCCGCCGGCGACGCCCAGAGCGGCCTGGCCGCCACCTACCTGATGCGCGGGCTGCCGCGCGCGGCCCTGGAAACCGTCAACCAGGCGCGGATATTTTCTCCGGACGACATCAACCTGGCGGCGCACAGGGCCAACGCGCTCATGGACGTCAAAGACTGGCGGGCGGCCAGGGGCATTATCGGCGAGTTGAAAGACTACGCCCCCTATTCCAGCGAGATCAGGCTGCTGCAGCGGCGCTGGGAAACCCATTCCCTCTATGAGCTGCGGCTGGAAGGCAACTGGTCCTCTCCTTTCGGCAACACCTCTCCCGGCACCGGCAGCCGCACGCAGACCTCTTCCCTGGAGTGGCGGCTGTACAGCCCCCCGCTGGACTACGACTGGCGGGTCTACGGGGGCACGGCCTTTGCCAGGGGCCGTTACGACGAGGGCCTGGCCCGACAGTTCCTTTCGCTCATGGGGGTCGAATACCGCGTCCCCTGGGTGACGGCCAGCCTGGAAGCCAGAAACGACGACTCCGGCTCCAACGACATGGGGGCCGCGCTGTACGGCGCGCTGACGCCGGGCGATCACTGGTCTTTCCCCTTCTCATTTGAAATAGGCAGCCGCGATACCCCGCTGCGCGCCCGCAACGAGGGCATTACCGCCGACAGCTACGGCATGGGCGCCGAGTACCGCTGGAACGAAAGCCGCTCGGCCCGCGTCCGCGCCCAGGGCATGAGCTTTTCCGACGGCAACCAGCGCGTGGGCCTGGACGCCGCTTTCACCCAAAGGCTGTGGCAGGAGCTGACCCGCCACGTGGACGGCACGATAGGCGTTTACGCGGGCGGCAACAGCAGGGACGAAGACCGCCCGTATTTCAACCCCAAGGCCGAAGCGGAAATGAGCGGCACACTGAGCTACGGGGCGCTGCTGTGGCGCCGCTACGACAGGGCGTGGCGCCACGCCGCAAGCGTCCAGGCGGGCGGCTACGCGCAGCAGAGTTACGGGACGCGGCCCTTTTTCTCCCTCAACTACAGCCAGAGCCTGGACTGGACCGACAGGTTTTCCGTCACCTACGGCGCGGGATTCGAGCGCAGGCCGTATGACGACGACCTGGAGAGCGACATCAACCTTTTCGTGAACCTGAACTGGAAGTTTTGATATGTTGCGCCCTCTCAGAGCATTGTTGCGCGTGGCCGCCCTCGGCGTCTGCCTGGCCATGCTGCCGGGGCCCGTTCCCGGCCGGGCGGCCGTGGCGGGAAAAGAGCCCAAGTTCGTGACCCTGTGCTACCACAACATTTTGCCCGCCCCCAGCGCCCTGGCCCCGGCGGCCACCATCTCCATCACCCTGGAAGAGCTGACCGGCCACTTTGACTGGCTGCGGGACAACGGCTACACGGCCGTCAGCGTTGAAGACATTCTGCGGGCTTCAAAAGGCGGCAAAGAACTGCCGCCCAAGGCTGTGCTGCTTTCCTTTGACGACGGGTACGCGAGTTTTTACCACCTGGTCTATCCCCTGTTGCGCGCCTACCAATATCCCGCCATGCTGGCCCTGGAAACCACCTGGCTGGAGACGCCCGCGGACAAGCCGGTGGACTACGGGGGCACCGCCCAGTTGCCGCGTTCCTATTTCATGACCTGGTCCCAGATCAGGGAAATGGCCGAGTCCGGCCTGGTGGAGCTTGCCGGGCATACCCACAACCTGCATCAGGGGCACAGCAGCAACCCACACGGGGTGCCGCAGCCCGCCGCCGCGACCCTGGCCTATGATCCCGCCCGCGGGGCCTATGAAAGCGCGCGGGACTTTTACCTGCGGGTCAAAAAGGACGTCACGCGCAACGCGGAAATTATCGCCAAGCGCACCGGCCGCCGACCCCGCGTGCTGGTCTGGCCTTACGGCTGGTATAAGGGACCTGGGGTCCGGGCCGCCCTGGATGCCGGGTACAGCCTGACCGCCTCCATGGGACTCAAGGACGACTGGCCGACCTTCAGCCGCTATATGGCCTACCCGAAGATGAATTTCGACGACGTCATGAACAAGCTCGCTGCCGGCGACTACCTGCGGACGCCCCCCTCCCGTCTGTCCGGCGGCCTGTGGGGGAAAGAGGCCATTGACGCGGGATACTCCCGCTACCGCGACGGCGACGCCCTGCGTGACCGCTACCCGGTGCAGCGCGTCATGCAGGTCGATCTGGATATGGTCTGCGACCCTGACCCGCAGCAGCAGTATAAGAACATCTCCGCGCTGTTCGACCGTATCAAGGCCCTGAGCCCCAGCGCCGTCTATTTGCAGGCTTTTGCGGACCCGGACGGCGACGGCATTGCCGACGCCCTGTATTTTCCCAACCGGCACCTGCCCATGCGGGCCGACCTTTTCAACTATGTCTCCTGGCAGATATTCAGCCGCCTGGGGGTCAGGGTGTACGCCTGGATGCCCGTACTGGGCTTCAAGCTGCCGGGGGACCACCCCCTGGTGCGGGCCGATCTCCCGGATAAAACGGGCAGCAGCTACCAACGGCTCAGCCCCTTTGACCCCGGCAACCGGAAAATCATTGCGGAAATCTATACAGACCTGGCCATGCATTCCAATGTGCTGGGGCTGCTTTTCCATGACGACGCCCTGCTCGGCGATTACGAGGATGCCAGCCCCGCCGGTCTGGCCTGGCTGCGCGGCCAGGGCCTTCCGGAAAGCGTGGGGGCCATCCGCCGGGACCCGGATTTGATGCGCCGCTTCACCCGCGCCAAAAGCCTGGCTCTTGTGGACTTTACCAAGGATTTGCAGGCGTCTTTCAGAACCTGGAGTCCGGTCATCAAAACCGCCCGCAACATCTATGCCCAGGCGGTGCTGAACCCGGACGCCGAGGAATGGTTTGCGCAGCGGGTGGAAGACTTTCTGGATTCGTATGATTATACTGTGATCATGGCCATGCCCTTTATGGAAGGAGCAAAGAATCCCATGGCCTGGCTGGAAAAAATGGCACGGAAAATACAGAGTTACCCCATGGGGGCGGAAAAAACCGTCTTTGAGCTCCAGGCCGTGGATTGGCGCCCTGGAGGCGCCGTCCCCGTACCCAGCAAGACGCTCGCCAGACAGATGAACCTGCTGCAACAAAACGGCATCGGCAATATAGGCTACTACCCGGAAGATCCCATCGCCGAGCATCCGGACATCTCCGTTATCCGCCCGTTCTTCTCAACCCAGGAAAACCCCTTCCTGCGCTGACCAGCGCGGTATGTACGGGAAAGCGCATGACCACAGGCGGTTCATGATGGGATACGTATTTGCTTTTACCTTCTTTTACCCTCTGCTGATGGCCTATATCTGGCTTGCCGGAGGGCTGCTGTATTATTTCCGCTTCGAGTTCCGCAAGCCCAACTATAACGAGCCGCCGGGGCTTCCGTCGCACCCGCTGGTGTCCATAATCGTGCCCTGTTACAACGAGCGGCTCAACGTGGCCCGGACCTTTGGCGCGCTGGCGGACATGCACTACGCCAACTACGAAATCATAGCGGTCAACGACGGCAGCGGCGACGATACCGGCCGGCTGCTGAACGAGCTGGCCGCCAAGTTTCCCCGCATGCGGGTGGTGCATCTGGCCACGAACCAGGGCAAGGCCCTGGCGCTTACCAGCGGCGCGCTTGCCGCCCAAGGCGAATTCCTGGTCTGCATCGACGGGGACGCCATTCTGGACCACTACGCCGTCACCTGGATCATGCGGCATTTTCTGGAAAGCCCCCGGGTGGGCGCGGTGACGGGCAACCCCCGCGTGCGCACCCGTTCCACGCTGCTCGGCTGCCTTCAGGTGGGCGAGTTTTCCGCCATTATCGGCCTGCTGAAAAGAGCGCAGCGCATTTATGGCCGCATTTACACCATTTCCGGGGTCATCGGCGCGTTCAGGGCGCGCGCCTTACATGAAGTGGGCCACTGGAACAAGGAAACCATGACCGAGGATATCGACGTCAGTTGGCGGCTGCAGCTGGCGCACTGGGATATACGCTTTGAGCCACGTGCCCTGTGCTGGATTCTGATGCCCGAAACACTGCGCGGCTTTATGAAGCAGCGGCTGCGCTGGGCCGTGGGCGGCGGCGAGGCCGTGAAGAGGTATTCCCGGCAAATATGGCGTTGGAAGTCCCGGAGAATGTGGGGAGTCTATTTCGAATACCTGACCAGCGTCGCCTGGAGTTACACCATGGCCGTTCTGGTGGGCTTGTGGTTTCTCGGGCTGTTTTTCACGCTCCCCCCCGGGCTGGCCTCCATATCCTGGATACCCAAGTGGCCGGGCCTGGTGCTGGGGCTCACCTGTCTTTTGCAGATAGCCGTCAGTCTGCTGTTGGACCGGCGCTACGACCACGGATTATTGCGTATTTACCTGTACACCATCTGGTTTCCGCTTTTTTATTGGACGGTCAACTGGCTGGTTTCCATCGCCGCCTTTCCCATCGCCATGTTTTTCAGGCGCTCCGGGAAACGGGGGCTTTGGGTCACCACGGACAGAGGCGTACGTTAGAGCAGTTTCGCTTTGAGATTGTCGCTTAACGGCGGGCAAAGCCCGCCTACGCCAATCTCGCTGCAAGGATTTGAGGACAAATCCTTGCAGAGCAGATGAACATTTTCAATGTTAATCTGCTCTAAAACCAAATCGCGAGCCCTTTGCAGGAGGACCCACGGAAAACAAGGAGTCATGGAGAAATGATTACCGATACGAGCAGACTGATCATACGCAGACCCGGCGCGCAAACCGCCGAGGGGAAAATTATTTCCTGGCTGTTGTCCCTGGGTTTCTGGTGGCGGCTCGCCCACCTGATCCGGATCGCCTGGGCCACTATCGGGTGGGGGGCTGCCTGGGGCCTGTCTTCCGCCATTGTCGGCCGCATGCGCACCGTCACCGTGCTGCATGCAGCCATGCTCGTATATCTGCCGGAGGTTCTGGGGCTTGCTCTCCTGCTGTGGGGCTGGGCGCTGTATAACTGGGTACGCTTTCACGGCAAGCGGAACAAACGCCGAGAAGCGCTTCCTCCCTTGTCTTTGGAAGAGATAGGCGCGGCCTTTTCCCTGCCGCAAGCTCTCCTGCGGCAGGCGCGGGAGGCAAAGGTCAATATCTGCCACTTTGACGGCGAGGGGTGCATACAAGGGATTGATTGTTGCGCTTCCGTGAGCGAGGCGGAAGAATCGTTGCGCCAGGCGGCTCCGGCCCGGATACGCCGAGGGTAAGGGCGGGGCCGAGCCTCTTTTCAAAATCCGCTCACGGCGTGGCGGCGTTTTTTTTAGAGCATTTTAACATTGAAATTTCTCATTAGGATAAAAAGCTCTGGCGGTGCGAATCGAAGCGGAGCACCGCCCCCGAGATTGACGTAGGCGAGCTTTGCTCGCCCTTAAGCGGCAATCTCAAAGGG
>JAVBNC010000034.1:0-3125 GCA_031551765.1 Desulfovibrionaceae bacterium | reverse complement strand
TAACTGTTGTGGTGTTTCGTCGTCTCCAAAACATTTTTTTAAAAAATTTTTTCTCCCCCCCCCCCACACTTCTTACAGCTCGTTCGGCAGATCCTTCAGTTCAGCATACGAGAACACCGGCCCGTCCACGCAGACGTATTTTTCGCCGATATTGCAGCGGCCGCAGATGCCTATGCCGCACTTCATGCGCCGCTCCAGGGTGGTGATGATCTGTTCCGGCGCGAATTTCAGCTTGTCCAGGGCCTGGATGGTGAACTTGATCATGATGGGCGGGCCGCAGGTGACGGCGACACAGCCCTTGGGCGAGGGGTTCATTTCCAGCAGCACGTTGGGGATAAGGCCCACCTTGTGCTCCCAGCCTTCGGCCTCGCGGTCGATGGTCAGCACGGTGTCCATGTCCTTGCGGGAGAGCCAGTCCGGCAGCTCATAGGAATAGGCCATGTCTTGCGGGGAGCGCGCGCCGTAGAGCAGCGTGATCTTGCCGTAGTCCTTGCGGTTGTCCAGCATGTACAAAAGGATGGTGCGCAGGGGCGCCATGCCGATACCGCCCCCGATGAACAGGATATCCTTGCCCTTCATCTCTTCGTAAGGGAAGGAGTTGCCCAGCGGAGCGCGCACGCCCACCTTGTCACCGGCTTTCAGGCCGTGCAGGGCGGCGGTGACTTCCCCGGCGCGCATGACGCTGAACTGCAGGTAATCCATGCGCGTGGGCGGGGAATTGATGACGAAGGTGGCTTCCCCCACGCCGAAGAGCGAAAGCTGCCCCACCTGGCCCGGCTCGAAGCGGAAGTTTTTCATCACCTCCGCGTCGTCCAGAACCACGCGGAAGGTCATGATGTTGTGGGTTTCCTTGATGACCTCTTGCACCGTGGCCACCATGGGCAGGTACGGGTTGGCGGCGCCGGGTCCGGCAGCGGGAGCGGCGGGCTTGCCCGCCTTTTTCTTCTCAGACATGGGCGCTCTCCTTGGCCTTGGCTACGGCGTCCAGCACGATGCGGCGGATATCCACGCTGGAAGGGCAGCTTTTGATGCAGCGGCCGCAGCCGCAGCAGGAAATGACCCCTTCGTTGTTGCGCAGAAAGTACGAAAACTTGTGGCCCACGCGGTTTTTCAGACGCGCGGCCTTGAGGGTGCGGGGGTTGTGGCCGCTGGCTTCCAGGGTGTACAGCGCGGCCATGCAGGTATCCCAGGCCCGCAGGCGCACCCCGCTCTGCCCGGCCGCTTCGTCCGTAATGGTGAAGCAGTGGCAGGTGGGGCAGAGATAGGTGCAGGCGCCGCAGGCGATACACCCGGCGGCATGTTTCCACCAGAAATCCGCATCGTCAAAGCGGGCCAGCACGGCGGAATCCACGCCTTTAAGGTCCGGAGCCTCGCCCATGGCCTCGCGGGCGGCGGCGTGCAGCGTTTCCGCGCCTTTGCCCTGCTCGTCCGCCGCGTCTTTGAGCAGCTTGGAGCCCAGCACCTGCGCGCCCTTGTCCGTCAGGGGTTCCAGCAGCAGGCCCTCGCCCAAATCCGTGGCCAGCACGTCCGCGTGCTTGGCGTCGGCGGGGTCGCCGCCCACCCAGCGGCAGAAGCAGGTGGACAGAATGTCGTTGCAGGCCTTGACGATGAACACCGTGGCCTCGCGGCGCTTCAAATAGTAGCCGTCCGGAAAGCGCTTGCCGCCGTAGATGGGGTCAAAGGTGGACACCCCGCCCGCGTCGCAGCCCAAAAGGCCGAAGACAACGCTGGGCACGGGCGCTTCCGGCTCCCGCAGGGTCAGTTTCGGGGCCGGTTCTTCCTCAGGCGCTTCCTGCTCGCCCATTTTGGCTATGCCGAAGGGCGTGTGCCGCCTGCTGAAGGAAAACAGCTCCTCGCTGCGGGGAAAGAGAGCGTGCTTGGCGGATTCCGTGGCCTTGCGGCCCAGTTCCAGGCCCTTTTCCGCGTCGTATTCGCGGTAGACCACGGCGTCGCCTTCCCGGCGCGGGGCAATGAGCCGCCGCTCAGCAGCCAGTTCGGCCAGCCAGGCGGAGAGGTCGCCGTGCGCGATATATTTGCTGCCTTTTTTCATCGCCAGTCCCTCTCTTTAATGGTGGCCTCTTCCACTTTGAAGGTCTGCAGCGGGGGCGTGGCTTCCGGGTCCAGGCCGCCCGCGAAACCGAACAGCTGTTTGGCCGCGCGGCCCATGACGCGTTTCAAGAGGCCCACGGGAATGCCCACCGGGCAGGCCCGGCCGCATTCGCCGCAGCCCGTGCAGCGCCCGGCCAGGTGCGTGGCGTGGATGAGCTGGAAAAAGAACTTGTCGCGCACGCCGTCGGACTGGGTCAGCCAGTGCGGGTCGCGGCTGGTGGCCACGCAGTGGTCGCGGCACACGCACAGCGGGCAGGCGTTGCGGCAGGCGTAGCAGCGGATACAGCGGGACATTTCCTGCTGCCAGAAGGCCATGCGCTCGTCGTAGCTCATCTTCTCGAACTCTTCCAAGTCCTTGAAACCGTCTTCGGTCACGCCTTCAATAGGCTCGCCCACAAATTTGTCGTGCAGCACGGCGTTCGGATGGGTGCAGATGGCGCACTTGGACGCCCGCACTTCCGCGAACGGCATTTCCAGCGTCTTGCCTTTGGCCGTGACCTTGACCACGTCGCCCGTGACTTCCGCCGCCGTGACCATGCCCGGCTCAATATCCCCGCCCAGCCTGGCCGCGATTTTGTTCACGTCCACCACGCCCTTGCAGGGGTAGCCGATAATCACCACGTCCTCGCGGCGGATCAGCTTTTCCGCCAGCAGCTGGACCACGGACCGCGAATCGCAGCCCTTGACCACCACGCCCACTTTCCTGCCTTTATATTCGGGCAGAAACAGCGCCGTGTTGTTCACCGCCAGCGGACCGGCCGCGAAATTGGCCACGTCCTCCGCCGCCGTCATAAAGTACGGCGCGGAACGCAGGGGATCCGGACCCGGCCCCCAGCCGATCACACATTCCACATCCGGCAGCACCGCCGCTATGGCCTCGCGCAATTGTTCATTCATAGGAAAAGTCTCCTGTGAGCCCTGGGGGATGGTAAACCCCCTTTTTGGAAAAAGGGGGTTTCCCTTCCCCCAGACCCCCATCCCGTCCCCTAAAAACTTTGACAGGGTGGTATGGAAGT
>JAVBNC010000144.1:0-56231 GCA_031551765.1 Desulfovibrionaceae bacterium | reverse complement strand
CGTCTTCCATACAGGATGTATCCAAAGCGCCATGGTAAAATGCCTCCGGCAGCCGGATGAAAGGGGGAACCTTTCTTGAAAGAAAGGTTCCCCCTTTCCCCCGGACCCCCGCTCCCCTTTCAAAGAACTTTGTCAGGGGCGGGGTTTGTTGTCCGTGCCGTCCACATGGACGATACGGGGTTCTTTTCAATTCTGGCATAATGCTGCGCCACAAAGTTGGCCATATCCCGGAACTGTTCCGTGAGTATGGCGTCAATGGCGTGCTTTGTGGACTGCTGCACCGCGTTTTTCATGCCAAAGCCTTTGCTCCAGTACATTTT
The DNA here is from genome assembly GCA_031551765.1 of Desulfovibrionaceae bacterium. GTDB lineage: Bacteria > Desulfobacterota > Desulfovibrionia > Desulfovibrionales > Desulfovibrionaceae > JAVBNC01. Next base: position 55,911 of record JAVBNC010000144.1, on the reverse strand, counting down.
GCCCAACTGGCCCTGGCCTTCCGCGTAGTAGCTTTTGGTCATGGAACGGCCGTCCGGGCTGGTCATTGTGGCCGCCAGGTTCAATTTGGCCCTGGTGTCCACAAAGTCATAATACAGAAGATCGTAGGTGATGGTCCAGGAACAGGCCTCGTTTCTTCTCATTTCCCGTAAGGCCGGGAACGCCTTGCGCACGTCGGCGGAATTCATGGTGCTCTGCAGCATGGGGCCGATCTGCACGGTCCAGACGTTGGTAATGCCGCTCAGCCAGCTGGTGACGTGCTCTTTGTGGGTCAGCGTCCGTTCCGTCAGGGCGTAGCAGGCGTCGGCCCGCACAGCGGGGTAGCTGACGCTGCCCGTGTTGTTCCGTAAATATTGGTCGTAGTCATGCGCCGTTCTGACCGTGCAGGCTGAGAGAAGCATCAAGCCTATGAGGGGCAAAAGAAAGCGCATAGTCACCTTTTGTCCATCGTTCTCCTCCCCCCGGTGAAGCTTTTTGAGGAAGGGAGAAGGTCCGGAGGAGGGGAACCCCTTTTTTACAAAAAAGGGGTTCCCCTCCTCCGGGTGTCATCGCTCGAAATACGTATACCCGCGCAACCCGTCCTCAAAAGCCTGCATGACGCGGAAACGTTCGGAAGGCGAGATGCGCCCCGCGCGCACGGCGTTTTCCGCCATCTGGCGGATGTCTTCAAGAATGCGGCGGGGGTCGTACTCCACGTAGGAGAGGATATCGGCCACGGAATCGCCGCGTATTTCGCGCACGAATTCAAAGGTGCCGTCGTCGTTGACCCGCACGGAAACCACGTTGGTGTCGCCGAGCAGGTTGTGCAGATCCCCAAGGGTTTCCTGATACGCGCCCACCAGGAACACGCCCAGGTAGTATTCGTCGCCGTTGACCAGCGGGTGCAGGTCCAGGGTGTCGCGCACGCCCTGTTTCGGGTCGATGAAGTTGTCGATACGGCCGTCGCTGTCGCAGGTAATGTCCGAAAGAATGGCCTGGCGCGTGGGAAACTCCGCCAGCCTGTGCACGGGCATGACCGGAAAAAGCTGGTTGATGGCCCAGGAATCCGGCAGGGACTGGAACACGCTGAAATTGCCGTAATAGATGTCCGCCAGCACGGGATCAATGGCGGCCAGGTCCTTGGGCGGCTGGGGCAGCCGGGCCTTTTCCTGGGCAATGCGCTTGATGATGATCCAGAACAGGCGTTCGCCAAGGGTGCGCTCGCGCAGGGTGAGCTTGCCGTGCAGGAACTGCTGCCGGATATCGTCGCGATAGTAGAGTGCGTCGTTGTATGATTCCTGCAGGTTGCGCACGTTGAGGCCCAGCAGCGTGTCGCGCAGGTTGACGATGGGTTCCGGCACGTCGTCCGGGTCCGCGCTGGGCAGGTCCGGCACTTCGTTGTCGTCGCCGTACTCGATGCGGCTGACGTCCAGGATGTTGAAGAGCAGCACGGAATAATAGGCCACCGTGGCCCGGCCGGATTCTGTGATGATGTGCGGGTGCGGCACCTCGCATTCGTCCAGAATGGTCATCACTGCTTCCAGCACGTCGGAACAGTATTCGTCCAGGCCGTAGTTGCGGCTGGACACGAAGTTGGTGCGGGAGCCGTCGTAGTCCACGGCCAGGCCGCCGCCCAGGTCCAGGTAGCCCAGCGCCGCGCCTTCCGCCGCCAGGCCGGCGTAAATGCGCGAAGCTTCCATGGCCGCGGAGCGGATGTCCCGGATATTGGGCACCTGGGAACCCAGGTGGTAGTGCAGCAGGCGGAAGCAGTCCAGCATGCCCTTTTCCTTGAGCGTGTCCACCATGTCCACGATCTGGGCCGTGGTCAGGCCAAAGGTGGAGCGCTCGCCGCCGGAGTCCGTCCAGTGGCCGCCCGCCTTGGAAGAGAGCTTAGCCCGCACGCCCAGCAGGGGGCGCACGTTCAAGAGTTCGGCCCGTTCCAGAATCAGCTCCAGCTCGCTGGGCATTTCCACCACGAAAAAGCACTTGTAGCCCATGCGCAGGGCGTACAGGCCGAGATCAATGAACTCCTCGTCCTTGTAGCCGTTGCACACCAGGCAGGCTTCCTGGTCGCGCAGCAGGGAAACGGCGGCCAGAAGCTCCGCCTTGCTGCCCACTTCCAGCCCGTGGTGAAAGCGCGAGCCGAAACGGGCGATGGTTTCCACCACCTGCTGCTGCTGGTTGACCTTGATGGGGAACACGCCCCGGTACTCGCCCTGGTAGCCCAGGTCTTTGATGGCTTTGCGGAACGAGTTGTGGAGCAGGCTGATTTGGGTATCGAGAATATTTTCGATGCGCAGAAGGACGGGCATGTCGAGCCCGCGTTCACGCAGGCCCTTGATGATATCGGGAATGCTTACGCTGACGTTTTTGCGTGGGCCGAAAGGCCGCACCACCACGTCGCCGGCAGGGGAAACATCAAAATAACCGGCGCTCCAATTGCGGATGCCGTACAGTTCAGCGGAGTCTTCAACACTCCAGCGTTGCAGGGTAGCTGTTCTTGCCAAGGCAGGGACCTCATAAAAACTCCGCTTAAAGGCCACGAAAAGCGCCGCCGGACAGGCCGGAGACGGCCGAAAAACCGCATCCGCGGCTTTGTGAAAATTGCCGCAGACACCCTGCTATTAAAGGCTGTCGACAATGTTGTCAATCGAGACGACGGGCGGGCCGACTTCCTGGCGGACGCGCCCTCTCGCGGCGGGAGGTGGCGCGGGCGCGAAAGCCGCCGGGGAGTGAATCCCCGGCTATCCGCGCGTGGTGGGTGGTGTTGGAGACGCCCGGCCGCTCCGCAGGCCCACTTCCTGTGGGCCGGGCTGTGTTGTTACCGGGGAAAAGGATGTGCTGGCCCAAAAACCTGCGCTCTGGACGTGAAGGACTTGGCGAAAAGGCGTGCCTGTCAGGCGTGATGGTAGGGGCGTTTGCGCAGAATGCTGTCCGCGCGGTACAATTGCTCCAGCAACAAGACTTTGGCCAGTTCGTGGGGAAAAGTCATGGGTCCCAGGCTGATGCGACGGCGTGAGGCGGTAAGCACGGAAGCGTCCAGGCCGTATGCGCCGCCGATGATGAAACAGGGCGTGGCCGGGCTTTGGCAGAGCTGGTCCAGAAAGGCGGCGAATTCCGGGGAATTCATGGTTTCGCCGTGCTCGTCCAGGCAGACGGGGAAAAAGTTCGGCTTTAAAACGGAAAGCAGACGCTTGCCTTCAAGCGCCATGCGCTCGGCCGGGGCCAGGGCCGCGTCTCCATCCTTGACCGCAAGTTCCTCCACCTGGAAGGAATGCTTGAGCCGCAACAGGTAGGCGGCGCACGCGGCCCGCCAATGCGGGGTGCGTACCCGGCCCACGGTTATAAGGGCTATACGTTTCACGGCTTGTCCTTTATACTGTGTCTATCGGCCAATGCCGCCCGCCGCCGTGGCCTCAGGTTCCGGCCGGGCGCGCGGCAAGCTTGCGCAACGCGGAGAACGACCATGACCATACCCCTCCTGACGCTGGAGGAAGCCTGCGCCGCCCTGCACCAAGGCAAGGTGCTGATCTACCCCACGGAAACTTTCTACGGGCTGGCCTGTAACGCCCTGAACCCGGACGCAGTGGGCCGGGTCTACGCGGTCAAACGCCGTCCCTACGGCCTGCCGTTGCCCGTGGTGGTGGGGGATATATCCCAGGTGGCGAAAGTGGCCGCCTATGTGTATCCCGCCGCGCAAAAGCTCATGGACTTGTTCTGGCCCGGGCCGCTTTCCATTATCTTTCCCGCCGCGCCGGATGTGCCGGACCTGTTGACGGCCGATACGGGCCGTATTGCGGTACGGCTTTCCTCCCACCCCGGAGCCGTGGCCCTGTGCCGGGAATCCGGCCTGGTGCTTACGGCTTCCAGCGCCAACGTCAGCGGCCAGCCCCCGGCCACCACGCCGCATGAGCTGGACCCGCGGCTGGCGGACGGCGTGGCCGGGCTGTTCAACGTCCCCCCATATCCGGAAGGCGGCGAGCCGTCCACTATAGTGGATGTGCTGCCCGGCAAGGACGGGGGCGGGATCATCCGGCTGCTGCGCGCCGGAGCGGTGAGCCGGGAAACCCTGACAGAAGCCGGGTTCGAGGTGGAAATTCCCGCCTGACCGGGACGCCGTCTTCGATCCGCTACATGCGCAGTTTCGCGTACAGGCTTCCCAGAACGGGACGGGAATAGAGCCAGACCCGGCTGAGCAGCCAGGAGCCGCCTTTGGCTTTGGCCTTGAAACGCCTGATTCCCAGAGGGGAGCAGGGCGGGTTGGGGCCTTCGCGGGTAGTGAGAAAGGCTTTGAACCCCAGTTCCCGGCCCAGGTTCAGCGATAGTTCGTTATACGCGCCCCAGGGCCAGCACAGGGTCGTCACTTCATGGCCCAGTTCCCGTTCCATAAGCGCTTTGCCGCTGGCAAGCTCTTCGCGCATGCGCGCGCGCATTTCCCCGTCCGTCTCCATGCGGCCCATGTTCTTGGCGAACGAGGCCGCCAGGTCTTGCAGCCGTTTTTTATTGTCCTCGGCCGCGAAAAAGTGGAAGGCCGCCTCCTCGTCCTGGGGCACCAGCTCGTGAATGGCGGCGAGCAGCTCGTCCGAAGGGATAAAGCCCCGGTGCGAAAGCCCGGGCCGCTGCGGAAAAAGCGGCACGCCCCAGCAGGCGAAACGGGTGCGGTCAAAGGTGCGCTTGCGCCTGCCGGGCATGAGAAAGCCGCTATATTCCGGCCCGGTGAACACCGAGTGGTGGCGCATGGAGTGCGAGGCCACGCTCATGACGCCGCTGGCCTCCATGATCCGGGCTTCTTCCCAGGTGAAAAAGAGGTCTTCGCGCACTTCGTAGCCCAGGGGGTGGGGCACAAAGGGCTGGTCCACGCGGGGCAGGTCCGCTTTGCCGATTTTTTTGTTCCAGACCTCGCGCAGCGTGGGCCGCACGTCCTTTTCCGCCCCTATGCGCGAAGCCACGGCGAAGAGCACGCCCTTGTGCCCGTATTTCTCCAGCAGGGGCCAGGCGTAGACGTAGTTGTCCAGGTAGCCGTCGTCAAAGGTGATCAGGCAGGAGCGGGCGGGCAGTTTTTCGCCCCGCAGAAAGTAGGCTTCCGCCTCCGCCAGGCTCACGCCGCGCCAGCCGGCTTCGGCCAGGCTTTTGCAGTGCAGTTCGAAAAGTTCCGGGGAAACGGAAATGGGGTTTTGGTAACGGCTGATGTAATGGTACATCAGCACGGGCAGGCTGACGGCTGAAGAAGGCATACAAGCTCCAGTGCGCGGCGGAAAGGCGTTGTTCTTTTTCCGGCCCGCGCGTCTTGACTGCGGCTGAAGCAACGTTATGTTACTATTGGTTTTCCTCTATGAGGAAACACTCTCCGCCGGAATGTCCGGCGGAACGCGCCCGGAAACTCATTCCGGGTTTTTACGGAGAGCTATACGAGATGGCCGTTGAATACAAGGACTATTACAAACTCCTGGGCGTGGCGCGCGGCGCCTCCAAAGACGAGATCGCCAAGGCGTTCAAAAAGCTGGCGCGCAAATACCACCCGGACATGAACCCTGGCGACAAAAAAGCCGAGGACCAGTTCAAGGATATCAACGAAGCCTACGAAGTCCTGAAAGACGAGGAAAAGCGCCGTCTTTACGACCAGCTCGGCCCCAACTGGCAGCACGGCCAGCAGTTCCAGCAGCCGCCCGGTTTCGAGGGCGTGCGCTTTTCCGGCGGCGGGCCGCAGAATTTTGGCGCTTCGCCCTTCAGCGACTTTTTTGAATCCCTGTTCGGCGGCGGCTTTGCCCGCGCCCAGGCCGGGGGCGGCGCGCAGTTCAGAAGCGGTTCCTTTGGCGGGTTTCCCGGCGGCGGCTTTTCCCCGCAGCCCGCGAAGGGCCAGGACGTGGAAGCCCAGATCGAGCTGGCCCTGGAAGAAGCCTTCAAAGGCGGGAAAAAGACGGTCAGCCTGCGCGGCGCTTCAGGCGCGGTGCGCAACCTGGAATTCAGCGTGCCCGCCGGGGTCAAGAACGGGGCCAAGATTCGTCTTTCCGGCCAGGGGGAACCGGGCGCGACCGGTCCCGGCGACCTGTATCTGCACGTGCGTCTGGCCCCGCACCCGCTGTTCAGCCTGGACGACAACGACGTGCTCTACGAGTTGCCCCTGGCCCCCTGGGAGGCCGTGTTGGGCACGAAAGTGCACGTGCCCACCTTGGACGGCACCGTGGAGTTGAACGTGCCCGCAGGGAGCGGCAGCGGGAAAAAATTCCGCCTGCGCGGCCGGGGCCTGGGTTCCGGCACCAGCAAAGGCGACCAGTTCGTGCGCCTGACCATCAAAGTGCCGGACCAGATCAACGCGGAAGAAAAAGAACTGTGGAAAAAGCTTCAAACTTTGTCTTCGTTCAATCCGCGTCAGATTTAGTTGTCGAAGCCAATGAAGAGTCGAAGCAGGGCTCTGCCCTGCACCCGCCAAGGGCTGACGCCCCTGGACCCCATTCATGGGTGTGAGCATATATGTTTGGTTTAGATTAAAAGTAATGGCGCGGAATTATACTGCGCCGAAAGATTAAGAAATACATACACCTACCCCCTGATAAAGTTCTTTGGAAGGGGATAGGGGGTCCGGGGGACAGGGGAAACCTTTCTAACAAGAAAGGTTTCCCCTTTCCCCCGGCCGCTGGAGGCATTCATATGGACCTAAAGAAATTTACTGAAAAATCACAGCAGGCTGTGGCCAACGCCCAATCTATCGCCGTGCGCATGGGCCACCAGCAGGTGGACGTGGAACATCTGGCTCTGGCCCTTCTGGAGCAGGAACAGGGGCTTGCGCCCCGGCTGCTGGAGCGGGCGGGCTGCAACCCCAAGGTGTATACCGAAGCCCTGACGGCCGGGCTGAAACGCCGTCCTTCGGTGAGCGGGCCGGGCGCGGACGCTTCGTCCATCACGGCCACCAACAGGCTGCACCAGGTGCTGCTGCGGGCCTATGACGCGGCCCAGCGGCTGAAGGACGAGTACGTCAGCGTGGAGCACATCCTGTGCGAGATCGCGGCGGAAAAGCCTTCCACCGTGGCCGGAGACGCGGCGGCCGCCTGCGGGCTGACCAAGGACAAGCTGCTCCAGGCCATGACCGAGGTGCGCGGCAACCAGCGCGTCACCTCCGCCAACCCGGAAGACAGCTACGAAGCCCTGACCCGCTACGGCCGCGACCTGGTGGAAGAGGCCCGCAAGGGCAGGCTGGACCCGGTTATCGGCCGGGACGCTGAAATTCGCCGGGCCATACGCATTCTTTCCCGCCGCACCAAGAACAACCCGGTGCTGATCGGGGAAGCGGGCGTGGGCAAGACGGCCATTGTGGAAGGGCTGGCGCACCGTATTCTCAAAGGCGACGTGCCGGAAGGGCTGAAAGACAAGAAGCTGTTCGCCCTGGACATGGGCGCGCTGATCGCCGGGGCCAAGTATCGGGGCGAGTTTGAAGAGCGTCTGAAAGCCGTGCTCAAGGAGGTGGAGGCGGCGGAGGGCGGCATTCTGCTGTTCATCGATGAGCTGCACACCATTGTGGGCGCGGGCCGCACCGACGGGGCCATGGACGCGGGCAACATTCTCAAGCCCATGCTGGCGCGCGGGGTGCTGCACTGCATCGGCGCGACCACCATAGACGAATACCGCAAGTACATTGAAAAGGACCCGGCCCTGGAGCGGCGTTTCCAGCCCCTGCTGGTGGAACAGCCCAGCGTGGAAGACGCCATTTCCATTCTGCGCGGCCTGAAAGAGCGCTTTGAGGTGCACCATGGGGTGCGCATAGCGGACGGCGCCATTGTGGAAGCCGTGGTGCTTTCCAACCGCTACATTACCGACCGCCAGCTGCCGGACAAGGCCATTGACCTGATTGACGAAGCCGCGGCCATGATCCGCACGGAAATAGACTCCTTGCCCACGGAACTGGACGAGGCCAACCGCAAGGTCATGCAACTGGAAATCGAGCGCGAGGCTCTGCGCCGCGAGACGGACGCCGCTTCCCGCGACCGCCTGGAAAAGCTGGAAAAGGAACTGGCGGACCTGAAAGAAACCCAGGCCGCGCTGCACGCCCAGTGGGAGCAGGAAAAAGGCTCCATCAACGTCGTGCGCAAGCTCAAGGAAGACATTGAGCGCACCCGGCACCTGATAGAGGAGGCGCAGCGTTCCTACGACCTGAACAAGGTGGCGGAACTGCAGTATTCCACGCTGCCCGGCCTGGAAAAGCAGCTTGCGGAAGCGGAACGCCGGGAGAGCGACGGCGCGGTGATGCTCAAAGAGGAAGTGGGTCCGGACGATATCGCGGAAATAGTGGGCCGCTGGACGGGCATTCCTGTGACCCGGCTCCTGGAATCGGAGCGGGAAAAGCTGCTGCGCCTGCCGGACGAGTTGCACCGGCGCGTCATCGGCCAGGACGAGGCCGTCACCGCCGTGGCGGAGGCGGTGCTCCGCTCCCGCGCGGGCCTGTCCGACCCTGCCCGTCCCATGGGCTCCTTCATTTTTCTCGGCCCCACCGGAGTGGGCAAGACGGAGTTGTGCAAAGCCCTGGCCCAGGCGCTGTTCGACAGCGAAACCAACATGGTGCGCCTGGACATGAGCGAGTACATGGAAAAGCACGCCGTGTCCCGCCTTATCGGCGCGCCTCCGGGCTATGTGGGCTACGACGAAGGCGGCCAACTGACCGAGGCCGTGCGGCGCAGACCCTACAGCGTCGTCCTTTTTGATGAGATCGAAAAGGCGCACCCGGACGTGTTCAACACCTTTCTCCAGATTTTGGACGACGGCAGGCTTACGGACAGCCAGGGTCGCACCGTGGATTTCCGCAACACCATCATCATCATGACCTCCAATATCGGGTCCGCGCTGCTGCTGGAAGGCATCGACAGCGCCGGGGAGTTCAGGGAAGGCGTACGCGAGGGAGTGCTGGCGGAATTGCGCCGCCACTTCCGGCCGGAATTCCTGAACCGGGTGGACGATACCGTGCTTTTCCACCCCTTGGGCCGGGACGACATCAAGGGCATCGTGTACCTGCTGCTTTCCGGCCTGCAAAAGCGCCTGGAAGAACGCAAGATCACCCTGGCGCTCACGGACGGGGCCGCCGACTTCATAGCCGACGCCGCCTACGACCCCGTATACGGTGCGCGGCCCCTGCGCCGCTATCTGCAGCGCAACCTGGAAACCGCCCTGGCCCGCAAATTGGTGGCCGGGGAGATACTGGACGGCAGCACCGTGACCGTGGACGTGGAAGGGGAGGCCTTGCGCTTCTCCAGCACGGCATAAGCCTGGTCCCGCGGTAAAACTGACGCCCCGGTTACGGCCCGAACGCCGTGCCGGGGCGTTTTTTTGTCTCCGCGCGGTGGCGGTTGCAGAAGCGGCGAAAGAAGCGCTATAGGGAATTTCTCACTCCCATGGCGATCTTTACTCGCAGAGAGTCTGCACTTTTTCCCAAGGAGCCTCCCATGCAACGCGGCCATGCCCTCTCTTTTTTTCCTTCTCAATTCGACGTGCTGATAGTGGGCGGCGGGCTGGCCGGGCTTATGGCCGCGCTGGCGGCCCTGGAAAAAGGCGCGTCCGTCGGAGTGGTCAGTCTGGGGCCGGTGGGCCGCTCGGGCAACACGGCTATTGCCAGCTCCGGCATGGCCACCGCATCCAACGACCCCGGCAACAGCCCGGCGGATTTTCTGAATGACCTGATACGCTCCGGCAAGGGGCTGACGGATACCGCCCTGGCCACGCGCCTGACGGAGGAATCCCGGGGCATGGTCGCGCGCCTGGCAGAACTGGGCGTGCGCTTCCGCATGGAGGGGAGCCAACCCGAGCTTGGCCGCGCGCCGGGTCATTCCGTGCCGCGCAACCTGCGAACGGAATGGGATGGAGTGCCCTACGCCCTGCGCGGGACGACCTATCAGCGGCCTTTGGCGGACAAGCTGGAAAAGGCCGGGGTGCCCTTGCTGAACGGCCTGCGGGTGGTGGAACTGCTGCGCGCGGACGGGCGGATCACGGGCGTCCGGGCCTATGAGCGCAAGAGCGGAACGCAGCATATTCTCCGGGCCGGGCGGGTTGTGCTGGCCAGCGGGGGCTACAGCAGGCTATACCGCCGCACCAACAACGCGGCCGACAGCTACGGCGACGGCATAGCCATGGCCTTGGAAGCGGGTGCGCTGCTGCGGGACATGGAAATGGTGCAGTTTTACCCCACCATGATGTTCAGCCCGGTGAAAATGACCCTGTACAGCCCCCTGTTCGCCGCCGGGGCCGTGGTGCGCAACCGGGACCATGAACGTTTTCTCAGCCGCTACGACCCGGCCGGGGACAACGCCACACGCGACGCCATGGCCAGGGCGATTTTTCTGGAAACCAGAGCCGGGCGCGGGGTTGACGGGTGCGCGCTGCTGGACTGCACCGCCATATCCGAAGAAGCCTGGGGCGGGATACTAAAAGACGTCTGCCGGGTGTTGGCCAAGCGCGGGCTGGATCCGCGCAGGGATTTCCTGTCCGCCACGCCCTGCGCGCACTATACGCTGGGCGGCATTTGCATTGACGAATGGGGCCGCACCAACGTGCCCGGCCTGTACGCGGCCGGGGAAGTGTGCGGCGGGGTGCACGGCAGCAACCGCCTGGGCGGGGTGGCGTTGATGGAAGCCGCCGTGTTCGGCCGCCAGGCCGGTCTGGCGGCGGCCACGGACAGTCTACCCCAGGCGGGAACCGCCCCGGACCTGCCGCCGCTGCAATCTGGCGGCCCGGAAACGCGGGCGCGCCTGGACAAAGCCATGAACAGGCTGCGCGACCTGCTCTGGGACCACGTCTCCCTTGTCCGCGACGAAACCGGGCTGCGCGCGGCCATGGACGGCATTACCACGCTGCGCGGCGAGCTGCCCAAGGATCCGGGCATGGAAGAGGCGGCCTTTGCCCGCACCCTGCTGCTGGCCGAAGCCGTGGCGCAAGGCGCCCTGCTGCGCGCGGAAAGCCGTGGGGCCCACTTCCGGGAAGACCACCCGCAAACGGACGAAGGCTGGGCCAGGCCCGTGCTTTCGTCGCTGGAAAACGGCCGCCTGCATGTGCGGACGGCGGCCGCCGGGCGATCATGATTGCCGAAGCCATCTAGAGCAGTTTCGCTTTGAGATTGTCGCTTAACGGCGGGCAAAGCCCGCCTACGCCAATCTCGCGGCAAGGATTTGAAGACAAATCCTTGCAGAGCAGATGAACATTTTCAATGTTAACCTGCTCTCACTCTTAGATGGCTTCGACAACTATCCAGAAACAGCCTCTACCTCGCTTCCTTTCCTATCAAAACGGCCGCGCCTTCCCAGGGTTGCAGGGTCAGGCTGAAGTGCTGGCCCCAGTTCTGTTTGCTGGTGCCGCTTTCCGTCACCAGCACGGGCGCGCCCTGGGACGCGAGACGGCTCAACAGCGGGGAAGCGGTCAAGTCTATGTTTTCCGTGGTTGCCGCGCGGGAAAAGTTGCAGATCAGAATCAAGGCGGAATCGCCGGTTACGGAGTCCCCTCCCAGGCTGCTGTCCAGGGCGGCCGCTTCCACTATTCTGCCCCCCAGCAGGTCGCGGGCCTGGCGGGTGCGTTCCCGGATATCCTCCGGCTTGGAGCTTTGCTTTTCGTTGCCGCTGCCGTTGCTTGCGGCCAAAAAACGCGCGTTGGCGGGAGCCGCCGCAACGCCGCTTTGCGGCGCGGCCACGGCGGGCGCGCCGGAAGAGGAGGGCAGCAGTATGGCCAGAGCCACGGTGCCGGAATTGTTGGTGAGGAAGCGGCCGTACAGTCGTCCCTGCGCCACGTTCAGGCGGTCGCGCAGGGCCAGCATTCTGCCCATGCGCGAAATGAAGGACGCGGGGTCCTGCGTCTGCACGCCAAAGGAGGGGTATACGGTTTTAGCCCGCGCCATGCCCTGCCCGGTAACCATCACGGATACGCTGCTGTCGGCCAGGGAGTAAGCTCCCCTGGAGCTGAGGCTTACGTCCCACTTTTGGGGCGCATCAACCATGGACTGCCAGGAAAGGGACAAAGTGCCCGCCAGATCCTGGCCGGAAAGCACAAACAGGCCGGGCTGCAGGGCTTTGAAAAAGGCCAGCAGCAAGTGCCCTTTCATGATTTCCGGGGTCATGTCCTTTTCCACGGCATCGGGGCTGCCCGCGCCAAGGGCCATGGCCATGAGTCCGGCGGACGTGGTGTAGAGAGTCTCGTCCTTTACCGGGGCAATGCTTTTGCCCTTGGGCGTCTCGGTTTGTGTTTTTTCGGCCATGGCGGCCATGGCCGTCTGGGCGCGGCCGCGCAGTTCAAGCGCGGCTTGAGGGGTAAGCCTGCTTTCTGAAGGGACGCCGTGCCGCGCGCCCAGTTCAGCCAAGTGCGGCAACGCGTAGCTGATGCCGTCCGGGCCGGGCATGGCGTGCGCCAGACGGCGCATATCCAGGCCCTGGCGCAGGGCTTCGTCCAGCATGGTCCGCAGCAGGGTGGCGTCGCCGGTGAGCATGGCGTGCTCCGCGCCGGGGGAAGTGACGGAATCCAGAGCAAAGTCCGGTCCGCCCGCAAGGATGCGCCGCAACACCGGCAGCGGCGCTTCGTCCCGCAGCCAGGTCCAGCCGCCGTAACGCCGTACTTCCCGGCTCAGGCTGTGGGCCGCGTCAATGGCGGGTTCGTACGCGGGCACCGGCGCCGTGCCGGGTGAAGCGGCTTCCAGGCCGTAGAGCGCACTGAGGCGCAGGCCCACCAAGGCGTTGCCCAAAAGGCCCACCTGCTGGATGGCGCTGCCGGAAAAAACCCGGCGCGCGGCGGAAGAGGGGTCTTCCCAGTTCAGTATGGGGCGGTCCGGCGAACCGTCGTAGCGGTAGGCCCAGCGCCGGGCCAGCCCGTCCACGCCGTGGATTTCCCCGGTAACGGCCCAGCCGCCCCGGCGGCCGAAAGCGAGGCCGTCCTGGCGTATGCCGCCGGGCAGAATGCCTTTGGCGGCCAGGGAGGAAAGCTGTGCCGGGGAAAGCGCTTCCCCGCGCCACTGCGAGGGGGCCGGGGGCAGTTCAGGCCACAGGTTTTGAGGTATTTCCACCATGCAGTATATGCCGGGAAAACTGCGCAGGTTGCGGGTGGCCAGGAAAAAGTCCGGGCCCAGGCCGGTGGAAGCCGGTACCAGGTCCGTGCCCAGAATGCCCCGGTTCATGTTGGCGCTGGTGAGCATGCGGCGGTATTCGCCATCGTCCCCGGCGGTTTCGGAAAAATGGTACTGGATGATGTCTTCGCCGGACATGGTGGCGTTGCGGCCGTATGCCCAAATAGCGCCCGCCCCGCCGGTCGGCGCGACGTACAGGCCCCGGATGCCGCTTTTGCCCAGGTTTTGCCACAGCGCGGCGCTGGCAAGCTGGTTGAACACGCTGCGCTTGCTCTCCGGCAGCACGGTGAGGGGATGGACATGAAGCCAGGAGTTGCTGAGCCGCAGCAGCCCCTTGGGGTCCGGTTCCGCCGCCTGCCGCTGCCAGGCCAGCTGGCTGCCGGAAACTATCCGGGCCAGTTCCACCTGGCTGCCCAGCATGGACTGGCGCTCAAGGTACTGGATATAGCCCGGGTCCGCCCTTCCGGCCGCCGTGGGCAATGTGGTGGCGTCATTCGCCGCCCTTGTCCGGGAGGGAGTGCTTCCGGAACAGGCGGAAAACAGCAGAGAAAGAAAGCTCAGCAAAACAAGAGCGGTGCGCGGGGTCATGCGGGCTCCTTATGAGTTGCAAGCTTTGTAGCCTCGAGTGTGGCTTGTGTCAAAGGGCGGGCACCGGCGGAAGCTTTCATTGTCTTTTTTCCCGGGTACGCGTAACTAATACATATTGACGAATTATCAGTTATATACATCGGCATATGCCACAGCGACAAGGAGCTTCTTATGCCTCGCGGAAAACTGTTGCCGCTGCTCGCGGTTCTGACCTTCTCCCTCACCGGCTGCGCCGCGCTGAGCGGCCCCACTCTGACGGAGCGCATACAGCGCACGGACGCCCTATACGACAAGGGGCGCGAGGCCAGCGTCCAGATGGAGGGCAAGCAGGGCGACTACAAGGCGGCCGCCTGCTATTATGAGCGCTCGGCGCGTCAGGGCGGCGCCAAAGGGGCTTACGCCCTGGCCACATTGTACCGCGACGGATTGGTGCAGGAAAAAACCGAGGGTGCCGCCAAGGAAAAGGCCTTTTTCTGGATGCGGGAGGCCGCCGTGGGCGGTTGGGCGCAGGCCCAGTATGAGCTGTCGGTTTTTTATTATGAAGGCAAGGGCGTTGAGCCCGATCACAAAGAGGCCTCCGCATGGCTGCAAAAGGCGGCGGAGAATAATAATACGCTGGCGCAGCGTTTTTTGGGCGAGCTGTACTTGAACGGCAAGAACCCCAGGGGGACTATCACGCTGCAACGCGACACCCGCAAGGCCTCGTACTGGTACCTGCGCGCGGCGGAAGGGGGCGACGCGGAAGCCGCGGCGACGATAGGCTATATGTACGCTAATGGCGTGGGCATTGAAAAAGACTATGTCCAGGCCTCCAAGTGGCTGACTGTGGCGGCCAACAAGGGCGTGACCCAGGGGCGGGCCAACCTGGCCAATCTGTACGCGCAGGCCAAGGGCGGTCCCAGAGACTACGACAAGGCTGTGGAGCTGTACGAGCAGGCCCATGCAGGCGGAGACGCCCATGCGGGCTACAACCTGGGCGTACTATATTATTATGCGCAGCCTCCCCACGGCAACGTTAAAAAGGCGGTGGAACTGTTCCGGCAAGCCGACCAGCGCGGTATAGCCGCCGCGGCCACCATGCTGGGGGTTGCCAGTGCGGCGGGCAAAGGCGTGCCGCAAGACTACAGCACGGCGGTGGCTTTTTTCGAGCGCGGCATAAAGGGCGGTGATGCCGCGGCCTATGCCCGCCTGGGCGAATGCTACAGGGACGGTAAGGGCGTGCCCAAGAACTTGGACCAGGCCCAGAAAACCTTCCATGACGGAGCGGTGGCCGGGGATCCGGCCAGCCAGCGGCTGTTGGCGGAACTCTACCTCAAGGGCAAGGACGGGCAGCGCAACTACGTGGAAGCCCTGCGCTGGAGCCTTGCCGCCGCCGGGCGCGGGGACCAGAAAGCCATGCTCATGGCCGCCACAATGTATGAAAAGGGCGTCGGGGTACAGCGCGACGTGGTCCAGGCCCGGAAATGGTACCAGGCCGCCGCGGACTATATGCCGCACGAATCGCCCTATGCGCGGCCCGAGGCTTACCGTCCCATGCAGGCCAAGGGCAGGGAAGGGCTGGCCCGCTTGAAAAACCAATAGCGCCCCTTTATCCGGAAGCGAGAAAAGCAAAAGGCCGCCCGTTGGGGCGGCCTTTTGCTTTTCCATGCTAACGGAGGCTATTCTTTGGCCTGGAAGTGTTCGTTCCAGTACATCAGGCGCTGGCAGTTGGGGCAGGAGAGAATTTGCGCGCCCTTTTGCAGTTCAATGTAGCTTTGCGGCGGAATGGCGATGTGGCAGCCGGAGCAGACGCCGCTGTGCACGGCCACGATGACCGGGTGCGAAAGGCGCTGGCGGATGAATTCATAGCGGGCCAGCACCGGGGCGGGCACTTCGTTGCCGGTTTTGTCACGTTCCTTGTCCAGGCCATCCAGCGACTTCTGGGCCGCGCTGACGCGTTCGTCCAGCCCGGCTTCCTTGGCGCTCAGCTCTTCGGACAGGGCCTGGTGCTTGCCGTCCAGTTCTTCCTGCACGCTTTTTTGGCGTTCCAGCTCCTCAATCAGGGCCATACGCTCCTCTTCGCGGGAGCGGTTGATCTTTTCCAGGGAATCCATCTCGCGCATCATGGCGTGGTATTCCTTGGCGTTGCCCACCTGCATGAGCTTATTCTTGCTTTTTTTGATTTTCCCGGTGTCGGAATCTATGTCCAGGTCCAGGCGCTTGGCCTGCTCCCGCAAGTGGTTGAGTTTGTCCTGGCAGCGCGTCCGCTGGTTTTCCAGGTCGTTAAACTGGTCGCGCAGCGTTTCCACTTCCTTGGGCGCGTTATCCATTTCCGTGCGGATCACGAAAATTTCGTCATCCACCTTTTGCAGCGCGACCAATTGTTCAATTTGTTTGAGATACAGACTCAATGGAGTTCCTCCTTGGGAGCGGCGGGGCTCGGGTATGTGTCCTGCGCCGGGGTGCCGGCTTCTTCAAAAGCCAGAGGGTCCCAGGCAGGGAAATAGGTGACGGTAAGCTGCGGCAGTTCCTGCTGCAGGGTCCCGGCGAACAGGCGCAGCATGGCGTCTTCCAGTGCGAAGTGCCCCACATCCAGCATGCGGATGCGGGTGTCCAGGGCGGCGTGGTATTTCACGTCGCCGGTAATGAAAATATCGGCGCCGGCATCTTGGGCGGCCTGGGCCATACCTCCGCCGGAACCGGGGCAATACGCGACTCGGCGTACCAGCTCCGGGGCCGGACCGGCCGCGCTCCAGGCGGCTTTGTCCAATACCCGGGACAGCAGGGCGGTAAAGTCGGCATACGGCATGGGGGAGGGCAGGTCCCCGGCCAGGCCGAAACCATAGGGCAGGGGGCTTCGGGCGTCAGGATGGGGGGCCAGGGTTTCCAGGGCGGCGCGCTTGGTCAGGCGCAGCGCGTCCGCCAGCCAGGCGGCGGGGCCGCGCAGGTTGGCGTCCAGCGAGGTGTGGGCGCTGTACAGACAGACGTCCGCCGTCAGCAGCAGGCCCGCCACGGCGTGAAAGTCGCTCAGAGCATCCAGGAAACGGGGCTGCATCAGCAAGGGATGGTGGGAGAGCAACATATCCGCGCCCGCGTTCAGGGCTTCACGCACCAGGGGGGGCGTGGGGTCCAGCATCACGGCCAGATGCTTGGCTTCCGTGCGGCGCGAAGCCACTTGCACCCCGGATTTGTCCCAGGGCGCGGCCGCCGCGAGTGGAGCAGTTATTTCAATATGACGAATAATATCAGCTAAAACCATGACTTCCCTCCCTGAAAAGCAAGATGCTCCCACCACGTTCGCGGCGGAAGCATCCTGATGCTGGTATGCTGAGTCCGGGCTGCTGCCCGGAGGGACGGGTTTCCAATGGCTGCGCTCCTGGTGCCGGGCAAGACCGGCGGAGATTGCATAGTCGCCGCGGGCGAAGGCTCTCCTCCATGCGGGGAGCGCAAAATGTCACAGCCTGCAAAAGCTGTCAAGTGTTTTCCGTGCCGTTTATAAAGCCCCTATGTTTTGCAACGCCTCGCGCACATCGGCTATGCCCTGGGCGGAAAGCGGCGCCTGCGGGGGCAGGGGATCGCCCACTTCGTAACCCTGCAAAATAAGGCCGCCCTTGATGCAGGCCGCCAGGCTGTGCTTGGCAAAGGCCTGGTTGAGCTTCCAGAGCTTTTTTTGCGCTTCCATGGCCTTGTCCCACTGTTTCGCTCGGCAGAGCTTGTACAGTTCCAGGCTTTGACGGGGCGCGACGCAGGCCGGGCCCGCCATCCAGCCCTTGCCGCCAATAAGCATGACACAGGCGGGAATGTGGGCGGAAGCGGCGAACACGCCGATGGAATCGCCGCAGGCGTTCATGATGGACAGGAGCCGGCCGGTATTGGACGAGGCGTCCTTGATGCAGACGATATTGTCTATGGCCGCCAGGCGCTTGATTACGGGAACGGAGAGGTCGCTGCGCTGGAAATTGGGGTTGGTGTAGAGCACCACGGGCAGGGAGACGGCCTTGGCTATGGAGGCGAAGTACTCGTACACGCCTTCGTCGCCGATGGGGAAGTAGGCTTCCATGACGGCCAGAATGCCGTCGCAACCCATGCGTTCCCAAGTTTTTGCCTGCATCACGGCGTCGGCCACGGTAGTGGAAGCCACCCCGGCGATGACCGGCGTTTTTTTGCCGGAGGCGGCCACCACGGTTTCCACCACATCCTGCTTCTGCTTCCAGGACAGGTAGGCGAATTCGCCGGTGGAGCCAAGCGGCGTGAGGCCGTGCACGCCCGCGGCCATAAGGTCGCCGCAAAGGCGGGCCAGCACGTCGCGCATGACGTTGCCGGAGGAATCGACAGGGGAGACGAGGTAAGGGATGACGCCGTGGAAATCGGCCATGGTGCGCTCCTTGTGAAGAATGTGGCGGCAAGCTTGTCCGTAAATAAGCGTATCGTGGCCGATTACTTCGTCAAAGCCCTTTTTTGCTCCGGTCGGGTACCATAAGAGTACACGCCCTCCGCAAAAAAGGGCTTTTCCTCGTTCCCGGCTCACGCTCCACTTATTTACGGACAAGCTTCTAGCTGAAAACGCCGTCCGGGTAAAGACGCCGGGCCGGGGCGTCCCCAAGAAACGCCCCGGCCCGGAATGATACGGCGCTTGAAAAATCAGCCCTTGCGCAGTTCGTCCACAAGCTTTTCCAGCGTGTTTACTTGCTGCGTAAGCTCCGTCACCGCTTCAGCGGACTGGCGCATGATGCCCGCGGTGTCCGAGGCCAGGCGGTTGATCTCTTCCAGGGAGTGGGAGATTTCCTCGCTGGCGGCGGACTGTTCTTCCGCGGCGGTGGCGATGCTGCGCACCTGGTCGGCGGTGGCCACGGACTCGCTCACAATTTCCGAAAGCGCGCTGCCGGACTGGCCCACCAGACCCGTAACGGCTTCCAGGTTGCGGCTGGTGCTGTCCACGGCCTCCATGCTGGAGCGCGTGCCCTGCTGTATGCCGCTGATGGCTTCACCCACTTCTTTGGTGGCGGTCATGGTTTTTTCCGCCAGCTTGCGCACTTCGTCGGCCACCACGGCAAAACCGCGTCCGGCTTCTCCGGCGCGGGCCGCTTCAATGGCGGCGTTCAGCGCCAGCAGGTTGGTCTGGTCCGCAATGTCGCTGATGACGGTCATGATATCGCCGATGCTTTCGGCCTGTTCCCCAAGGCTGCGCATGCCGTCGCGCAGGGACAGGGTTTCCTGGCTGACCTTGCCGATGGCGCTCACGGAATTGTTGACCACGCCCGAGCCTTCCATGGCCTTGCCCCTGGCCCTCTCAGACCCTTCTGAAGCCACGGAGGCGCTGCGGGCCACTTCCAGCACAGTGGACGTCATTTCCGACATGGCGGTGGCGGAAGTGGCAACTTGCTCGCGCTGCACTTCCGCGCTGCGGGTGGCGTTTTCGATCTGGCCGTTCAGTTGGTTGGAGGCCTCGCTGAGGCGCCGGACCACCTGGTCCACATTTTCCGCCGCCCGCAGAATGGCCTGACGGCCGCTTTCAGCCTTTTCCGTGGCCACTTGGGCTTCGGCCATGGCCTTGGTGGCTTTTTCGGCCTGGTCCGCCGCTTCGCGGGATTTGGCTTCGGATTCGGCAATTTTGGCTTTCAGGTTGTCCACCATAAGCCCCAGCGCTTTGGCCAGCGTGCCCACTTCGTCCTTGCCGGCCACGGTAAGGGTCTGGTTAAAGTCTCCGGCGGCCACGGCCTGCGCGTATTCGGTAGCCCTGCCCAGCGGTTTGGACAGCGCGCGGGCGACATACGCGCCCAGGGCTATCATCAGCAGGCCTGCGCAAAGCCCGGCCAGAACGAAATAGGTGACGACGCTTTTCTGCATGGCCTCAAGGTTGGTGCGGGGTATGCCCACAAAGAGCATACCGGCGTTTTTCCCGTTCATGTCTTTCCAGGGCCAGTATATGGTGTCGTATTCCGCTCCGGCAATGGCGTTCCGGGTGACGAGCTTCCGTCCTTGTTTCATCACCGCGTCGTAAATGGCGGGATTGTTCAGCTTAGTGTCAATGACCGGTTTGCCGTCGCGTTTCACCGTGGTGCTTACGCGGGTGTCGTCCAAAAAAATGGTGGCTTCTACTCCCAGGGATTTTTTGACACTTTCCACAAACCCACCGGAAGACATGTCCGTGCCCAGGATGGCCGCGCCCACCTGTTTGCCCTGATAAAAAATCGGCATGCCCACGGCCAGAGTCAGGCGGATCACATTGCCGGGTTCTATGCCGACGATGCGCTTGCCCTGCTTGAGGGGCACAGTCGAACTGACGCGGTTCGGCCCCAGCAGGTCCCCGGCCTTGTTGTCGTGCCCCCGGGCCAGGACCCTGCCGTCCATGTCACAGAGGGTGACCAGGTCGATGATGGGGAAATCCACTATTTTTTTGGCAATGGCCTTTGCCGCGGCCGCGTCTTTCTTGGCCAAAGCTTCCGCCAGTTCCAGATCCCTTTCCAGCAAGTCGGCCAGAACGCCCTGCACTTCAAGGGCGTTGTCCACATCCGACTGCATGGAGTCGCTGAATGTGGCGAGTTGTTTGCGCGCTGTCTCGTCACCGGAACGGCTGATGAGCAGGTACCCTACGGTGACCAGTGTGAGGACAAGGCACAGCACTGTGCCGACAACGAGGGAAAACAGTTTTTTAAAAATGGACATAACTAGTCAACTCCTTGCGAGCGTCAATAATGCTGAATAATTCCAGTAGAACACTGATGAAATACTATCGGATTGCACAAAGAATATATTTAGCCGACGCAGGTAATTCTTTGTGCAATTATAATATATGGATGTAGCATAGGATAATTACGTGTTGGAAACAAGAAACTATTTTTATTTGTGCTTATTTGTGCTTATACGGTATAATATACTGTAGTATAACATTTTTTTATCTCAGTTCGATGCGAATTGATGCGTTATGAAGTAACGTTGCTGAAGCGGAAAAGGAAAGGGCCCCCACCATGTCGGCGGGGACCCTTGAAAGCGGGACCCGGTAATTTAATATGCTAATTCAGGGAAAAGCAGGGCAGGCCTTGGGCGGCCGCAACGCCAGGGTACATGCAACGGCCTTCGGCAATGTTGACGCCCTTGGCCAGGGCGGCATTGTCACGGCAGGCTTGTTTCCAGCCTTTGTCCGCCAACTGCAGGGCATAAGGAAGCGTTACGTTGGTGAGGGCGAAGGTGGAAGTGCGCGGCACGGCCCCGGGCATGTTGGGCACGGCATAATGGAGCACATCATGGCGTATGAACACCGGGTCCGCGTGGGTGGTGGTGTGGTCCATGGTGGCGATGCAGCCGCCCTGGTCAATGGCCACGTCAATCATGACGCTGCCGGGCTTCATGCCGCGCACCATCTCTTCCGTCACCAGCACGGGGGTTCTGCCGCCGGGCACGAGCACCGCGCCCACAATAAGGTCCGCGTCGCGCACGGTTTGCGCTATGGTGTGGGCGTTGGCGGCACAGGTGGCTACCCGGCTGCCGAAAATATCGTCCAGGTAGCGCAGGCGATCGATCTTGATATCGAAAAGCGTGACCCGCGCGCCCAGACCCACGGCCACCTTGGCCGCATTGGCGCCCACGACGCCGCTGCCCAGAATGACGATATGCCCGGCGGGCACCCCGGGCACTCCGCCCAGCAGAATGCCCGCACCGTCGGCCCCGTGGCGGAAGAGGTAGTGCGCGCCTATCTGCACGGCCATTTTGCCGGCCACTTCGGACATGGGTTCCAGCAGGGGCAGGGCGCCGGATTCAAGCTGCACGGTTTCATACCCTATGCCCGTCATGCCGGATTTGAGCATGGCCTGGGTCAGCTCCGGTTCCGGCGCCAGGTGCAGGTAGGTGAACAACACCAGGTCCGGCCGCATGAAGCCGAACTCTTCCGGCAGGGGCTCCTTGACTTTAAGCACCAGCTCGGCTTTTTCCCATACGGTTTGCGCGGAGCTGAGGATAACGGCCCCGGCGGCAGCATACTCTTCGTTGCTGATGCCGCTGCCCAGGCCCGCTCCGGCTTCGACGAACACTTCGTGCCCGGCGCGGGTAAAGGCTTGGGCTCCGGCCGGAGTGAGGGAGACCCGGTTTTCGTCCGCCTTGATTTCTTTGGGTATTCCAATGCGCATGAAGTTCTCCTCGTCGATATCAACTATATAGTATGCATACACAACAGCAGCAGGTGCGGAAAACGGCGCAAAACCGGCTGCGGCGCCATGTGCGACGCCCGAACCATGCCGTTTTTTGCGAAGAAAGAAAAGCGGGACCTTGACCACCAAAACAAAAAAATTACTTGCATGATGGCTGGCCCCTTTCGCGCGGGGCCGGCTTTTTTCAACAGCGCAACCAGATTGCTGAAAAGCGGGCTTAAGAAAATGAAAAAAACAATTCGAATAAAATTAGCGGTGGAAGAAAACATTTAAAATTTTTTCGATGCAGGCATTTTTTCTATTGCCTATTGGAAAAAATATGTGCTAGGTAGGCCATTAATACTATCCAGAAAGCCGATGTTGGGCATCGGGGGGAAACTTTCTGGGAATTCTGATCTGTAAAAATTTGGGGGGACTTATGGCTCTTGCCGTTCCTTCGGGCGTTCGCCCGACTACTTCCGTTGCTCTTACCCGTCCTGAAGCCGGCCAGCAGGCCGTCGTTGCCGCCGCTCCCGGCGCCGCCTTGCAACTGGGTTTTCAGCCTGATGATGCCAGCACTGAAGCCGCGGGCAAAGACCTTGTTTTCCGCTTCCCTGACGGTTCCAGCATAGTCGTTACCGGCTTTTTTGAAGGCGGCGCCGATCAGCTTCCCGCTCTGCAGCTGGCTGACGGTACCGAGCTTTCCGGTAAGGACTTTCTGACTGCTTTCAATCCCGACCTTCTGTCCACCGCTGCCGGTCCCGGCGCGGGCACGGGCGCTCCCGGCAGCGGCTCCGGCGAATACGCCGACGACCCCGGCGCGCTGATCAACGGCATTGACCGTCTGGGCAGCCTGGGCACCATTTACTGGGGCCGGGAAACCGAAGTTAACGAAGACTACCAGGGCACCCCTATCGGCGCCCAGGCCGGTCTTGACCCGCTTGGTCCGCTGGACCCGGTGAATCCCGTGGATCCGGTGAACCCCGTTGATCCCGTAAATCCCGTTGATCCCGTGAACCCCGTGGACCCGGAACGCCCGGGCGGCGACATCAACTTTACCGTCTTTTCCGCCGACGGCCGCGAAGGCGTGTACGAAGACTGGAAAGCCGATAAGAACGTCGGCGACCAGACGATCAACGCCGCCAGGCTGGAAATGGACTTCTCCGGCACCGGCACGTCCACGGTGGAGAGCGTTACGCTGACCGGCTTCCCCATAGGCGCCAAGGTGTATATCGACGGCAACGCCATTGATATCACGGTTGACGGCCAGCCCATCACCGTGACCCCCGCCCAGATCGCCGACGGTGTATACATTCAAGCGTCCCCGTATGACGATGCCGACATCGACCTGCATGCGGAAGTAACCCTGCGCTCCGCCGACGGCGAAACCTCCACCATCAGCACGGACTTTACCGTGTACGTGGACGCCGTGGCCGACCTGCCCGTGAACCTGGGCGGCGGTATTGTTTCCGACGGGAACGCTTCGCACGCTACTTCCGGCAGCGACACGACTAACCACGAACTTATGGACGGCTTTGACACGGACACCGTCCACAGATTCCTCGGGGACGGCGAAGGCCGTGTGCCCGTGCAGATTTCCGTCACCGCCACCTTTTTTGACTTTGACGGTTCCGAGTCCCACTACTTCCTGGTGGAACAGCTTCCCGGCTTCAGCGGCCCCTACAGCGTGATTGAAATCAACGGGGTGAACTACTTCCAGGTTCCCGTGAGCAACGCCGACATCATTGCGGCCGGCGGCAGCCCCACGGTGACCGCGAGCTTGACCTCGCCGCAAATTACGGCGGACAGCACTTTCTCCGTGCGCACCGGCGCCATGGCCGTGGAAAGCCCCTCGGACAGCGAACTGCGGCTGGATAACAACACGGCCATCGCCATGAACCAGACTCCGTATACCTTCACCATCGACGTGGTGGATTCCACTTTGACGGTCAAGGCGGGCTGGGCTGCCGAGGATAATAACGCCCTCAAGCACGGCGGCGACGTGACCGACTACGACAAGATGGCGGATTACGGCGACGACGGCAGCGGCGTGGACGGCGTGTACGCCAACTCCACGGACGCGGACTTTGGCGCGCCTATCTCGTTCAAGCTTGAGAGCAACACGGGTTCCGCGGAAACCATTCAAACCCTCACGCTTACCTTCAGCGCGGAAGACGCGGCCCGCGGCACGCTGTACTACAACGGGATGGAACAAACTCCTGTGGTAAACAGCGATGGTAGCGTTTCCTACACGTTCAGCGGTATTAACAGCAGCGAAGTTACCGGCCTTTACTTCAAGCCTTCCGCCGGCGCGGACCTGAACTTTAACGACAACGACGTGTCCATGCACTACGAGTTGCTGGTGACCAACGCCGTCGGCGCCAGCTCCCGCTACGCGGGCGATACCACCATCGTGATCGACGCGGTGGCGGACCAGCCCACTGGCCTGGTTGTCAACGATGTTGTCTACAGCGAAAACGATGAACACAGCGCCGCCGCATACGGCGAAACCATTGCCATTACCGGCAAGGTTACCTTCCCGGATCTGACTGAAACCGGCCATGAGCACCACTATCTTGTTCTGAACCTCAGCCACGCCGTGCTGGACGGCTGGACCGCGCCCAACGCCACGGGCGGCCTGCTCACCCAGGATGACGTGTACAACATTTTCCGGGAACTGGGCGGCAACCCCGATATGGTGCCCAGCAACGCCCTGTCGCCCACCGGCATTGACCAGAACAACCCGAACGAATACCTGCTGATCGAAATCATGGCTGACGGAAGCGGCGGCTGGACGGCTTTGGGCGTGAGCGCTGACGGCTCCACCTACCCCATTTCCGGGGTGACCATCACCATGAACGGTGACGGCAGCTTCAGCTATTCCGTGGATATCACTGCCCCCACCCTGGACACCATGCCTGGCGGCGTGCCGGACGGCAGCGCCACCGTGTGGGTGAAGCCCTTCGCCGTTGTGGAAGACCCCAACCCCAACCACGAAGAAGGCAAGGAATACGACTACAAGAACAACATCGCATACGCGGAAACTGAATCCACCATCGTGGAAGTGGCCGTGGCCAACTCCTCACTGAGCATCAAGGTCTCTTCCGTGTATGAAGGCGACGACGCGCACAAGAACGTGAATTTCAACCCCACGCTGGAAGGCGGCGGCAAGGTCAGCATTTTCCGTTCCGGCGATGCGGCGGACCTGAACAAGGAAGCCGTGGGCGATATCGTGCTCAACTATAACGGTGCGCACGGTGCGGTTAGGGTGAATGTCAGCGGAACGTACCAGAACATCCCCAGCGGCGGCGGTCTGCGCTTCCACCTGGCTGAGCCCGGCGACGGCACGGCCAGGTATAGCTCCGTCGACGTCATGGGTGCGGACGGTACCGTTTTGTATACCATCACCCCCGCCGCGCCGGTGTACTTTGACGCCCTTACCACCAGCCTGGGCCTGAAGTACCAGCCCTTCAGCCCGGACTACAGCGACGCGGACGTCACCATTGATTTCGTGGCGACTATCATTGATCCCAAGTCGGGCGACACCGCGGTCATCAGCACGGATGCGGACTGGCAGAGCAAGAATCCTTCCGACTACGCCAAGGGCGCCACAGGCGGCCTGGCGACGGACGCGGCCCACGAAGGCCACGTACACCCCGGCGCGGGCAACGTCGTTGTGGACGCTGTGGCGGACAAGCCCATCGTTAGCTTAGACGCGGATTATGCCGATTACGCCAAGAACACCGGGGGCGTGGAATACTCCGCCGCGCGGCCCGGCGACTCCGTCACCCTGCACGCCAAGGTGGAGTTCAAGGACACAGACGGTTCCGAAGACCACACCATTCTGGTGCAAAAGCTGGACGGCGTGGTTTACGAAACCATCACCGTGGGCGGCACGCAGTATAACGCTTCCGAGTTGACGGTGAAGAACGGCTATTTTGAAATACCCGTTGACAGCAAGACCGGCAGCTTTGCCGTGGACATCAAGGTTCACAGCGACAAGCTTGACGGCGACTTCACGTACACCTTCAAGGTTGGCGGTCGCGCCGAAGAAGTACGCTTTACCGAAGGTACTGACCCGGACCTCAGCAACAACCTGGCGAACACCCTGGTGGACATCAGCTTCAAGGTGGCGCCCGCTCAATGCCTGGTTCTGTTTGATGCCGGCAAGGCGTTTGAAGGCAACGACGCCAACCAGCACCTGGCTGCCGGGTACACTTCAAGCACGGCTAACTATGTGAACCCGAACCTGGCTACCGGAATTACGCTGAAGGTTGCTGACACTGCCAATGAATACATCGGCCGTGTGTACCTGGAATACGACGCCAAGGGCGAAGGCTCGCTGATGTACGGCAACACCGCCATACCCAGCGGCACTATGCTTACCCTGCAAGCCGACGGTGCCTGGCAGTCCGCAGACGGAACGATTAGCTTGCCCGCCAATTGCCTGACCAACGGCAGCTTGAAGTACGTGCCTTATGCCGGCAGCGAATCCGACGCGGATGTGAAGATCTCCTTCGCCGCCATGGTTGTTGACCGCCAGTCCGGCGACACTGCGGTCAGCACCAACATTAACGGCTGGTCGAATACTTCCGAATTGGGCTCGAAGCTGATTGCCGGCTCGGATGACACCAATATCCGCGCTCCCCAGGGCATGGCTTCCGGCTCCAAGGACAGCGTTATCGTGGATGCGGTGGCTGACCGTCCCGTGGTGGACGCTGCGGTCGAAAAGTACACCTTTGGCGGGGACGCGCACGATACGGCCGCTCCCGGCGGCAAGGTCATCATTCCGGTGTCCGTCACTTTCAGGGATTACCTGGATGGCTCGGAAGCTCACGCCATCACCGTGAGTCTGCCCAGCGGCTGGAGCAGCAGTGTCGTTCCCAGCGCTACGAGCGTTACCGCTGCGATCAACGCCGCTGTCAGCGGCCTTAAGGCCGCCATTGCCGGCGGAGATTCCTATACCGGCCAAACCTACAGCACGACCCTGAACGGCCTGAAGGTTTCCATAGACGTGGACGCCAGCGGCAAGTGGTCGCCGACCATCAAGGTGGAGACCACGCTGGAACTCAGCATCCCCACCGGCGCGAAGACGGGCGATTACACGGTGAAGGTCACCGGCACGGCCACGGAAACGAAGTTTGATGGCAGCGAGTTTGAGACAAAGAACAATAACGCGGCGGTGGACGTTCCGCTCAAGATCCATGTGGACGCCGTTGAAACCAAGTTGACCATCAGCCTGGGCGAGCACAAGAACATTTACGAAAACCTCACCCCGGACGCGCACTTGGGGCCGGATGCCTACCACGCGTACGACAAGAACGCGAACCCCTACTATAACGGCGATGCGCGGGCGCTTGGGGCCGATATCGAAATCGGTGGCATGGCCAAGGGCGAAACCGCCACCATTACGCTGTACTTCAGCACCAAGACCGGCCTGCCGTTTGACATTGACCCCGCCAACGCCAGCGAACTGATGAGCATTCAGTACAACGGCCAGACGTACCAGATCACCCAGGGCCTGGACGGCCGCTGGTCCTGCCAAATTACGGTGGCAGGCTCCGATGCCGCCATTGACGCCAAGCTGCTGTTCATGCCCGGCCACAACTACAACAGCCAGGACATCAAGATTGAGTACACCGCCACGGTGGTGGACGATAAGTCCGGCGCTTCGGCCGCGGCGAGCAACATCGCAGGGCAGGACGGCTACGCGGCCAACGACATGACCATCATCGTCGACGCCGTGGCCCAGAAGCCCACGTTCGATTCAAAGGAAGGCATGGTGGCCGACTACGAAGCCGCTGGCGGCACCACCGCCTTTATCAAGGGCGGCGACGTGGTGCTTACGGCCAAGGTCACCTTCCAGGATTTCACGGACAATTCCGAAAAGCACTACCTGCTGGTGCAAGCCCATGCAGGCTGGGATAAGCCGAACCAGGTCGTCATTGTGGACGCCACTGGCAAGACCCTCCAGACGCTCGATCTCAGCGCGGCCAATGTGGAGTTCCAGTCCTACAACGGCACTCTGTACTTCAAGATCCCCGTGCCCAACGACACTATCGCGAAGTACGGCACTGATGGCACCATCACCGCCCAGGTCTGGCTGGATTCCCCGGGCAACGTGTCCGGCAGCATGTCCTTCAAGGTCGGCGCCCTGGCCTGGGAAGACGTGATGAAGATCAACAATTCCACCAACCAGGATTTTGACCCGCGCACCGGCAACGAAACCAACAACGCGGCCTTCACCATCCTGGATGCCCCCATCAAGATTAACTTTGACGGCGTGAGCAAGATCGGCCTGCACCCGAACGATTACGTGTCTGAAAACGACACCTCCAAGGCCAACACCGACGATCCGGGCACGCCTGGCTGGCAGCCCAACCCGGCCAAGGATGGCGGCACGACGCTGACCCTTACCGGCGACCCGGCTGACAATATCACGCAGTTCAAGCTGCACTATGACGAAAGCCAGGGTACGCTGTATTATGAAAAGGGCGGAAAGGGCAGCGGCGTATGGGAACCCATCGGCAGCGATGTGGAAATTCCCATGACCCTGCACCCGGGCGACCAGCTTAAGTTCGTTCCGGCCCGCAACTACAGCGACGTGGATGTGGACATCACCTACACCGCCAGGATTACCAACCCCGCCAGCGGCGACCACTACGACATCACAAGCGCCGCTCCGGGCACGGCGACGATCATTGTGGACGCGGTGGCCCAACTGCCCCATGAAGGGAACACCGGTGAGGTGCATGACTACTACATGGATCACACCCAGAGCGCCAAGGACGGCGCGCAAACCGTCAAGCTTGCGGTCAAGGCCACCTTTGAGGACTTTGACGGTTCCGAAAACCATTACATCCTGGTTGAAGCTCACGCCAACATGTACATCTCCAATGCTGACGGCACGCCCCGTTCCGACGTCGGCACCTTCTATGACGAAAGCGGCGTGCGCTACTTCAAGATCCCGGTGACGGCGGCCTTTACGGGCGACGGCGATATCCGTTCCGTACTGCAGGATGTGTACTTGAGCATGTACTCCCGCAAGCTGGCCAGCGACCATACGTCCGACACCCTGACCATCGGCTCCCTGTCCGAGGAAACCACGCTGCACGGTTCCGAGCAGGACTTCCACAACAACACGGCCTTTATCAAGGACGGCGAAATCTCCATCGGCCACAAGTGGGGTCCCGGCCACGTCATTTGGGTGGACCCGGCGTACGAGAACAACACGCCTTGGGCTAACCAGGACAACGATAAGATAGATGGCATGCAGCCCAACGAAACCCCGGGCAGCGGCGGCAAGATCACCTTCGGCACCGTTGACGGCAAGGAAGCGATCACCTCCGCCGACCTTACCTGGGATCCGAAACAGGGCACCATCAGCGGTGTAACTATTGATCCCAACAAGCTGGTTCATAATTCGGATGGCACTGTGACGTATCATTTTGATACGGTGAAGGGTCTCGCCTACGTGCCCAACCACAACTACAAGGACGCCGACGCGATCCTTAAGTTTACGGCGTATGGTGAGAATAGCAACAAGGTCAGCGGCGACTTCCTTATCGTCATCGACGCCGTGGCCCAGATGCCGGAAAACCTCAACATCGGCCTCAACTACGGGGACGACGGCAACGGTCACACATACAAGGCCGTGGGCGCGGATGACAACAGCGGCAACGACGGTCTGGCTACCATTACCATCGGCGGCAAGTTCGCCGATATGGATGGTTCGGAAAAGCACTACGGCCTGCTGGAAAAGCTCCCGGGCTATAAGGTTGTGGATCCGGCCACCGGCAACGAACTGCACCCCGAGGAAGTCTATCTTGGTGGCAAGACCTGGTACCGTTTTGAAATTGGCAAGGATGCGTCTTCTGTCGACGTGACCGTCAAGCTGATTGATCCGAAGGATGGTCAGTACAAGATCGGTACCGGCCTGATGGCGGAAGAAGTCGAGGGTGGGCGCCCGGGCAACTATGAGGCCGACATTTCTAACAACGTGGCCTACGACCTGTCCGGCACGGCGGTGGTGGAAGTCTCCCTGGTCGACAGCAAGATGGCGGTGAGCATCCCCAACGAGCTGCATGAAGACCACAGCCTGCCCATCACCATCAGCAGCTATACGCTTGGCGCTGAAGACAAGTTCGAGTCCTTCACCCTGAAGCTGAACTCCGCTGAAGGCACGCTGACGGCCAAGGACGCCAATGGCGATCCCATCAGCATTGCCGGCCTTACGGTGGGCGCGGACGGCAAGAGCATAACCATTACCGACGAAAGCCTGATCGCGCAGATCAAAAACGGAACCATCAAGCTCTGCTTTGAGCCCAAGCTTAACAGTGATACGGATGCCAACATTAGCTGGTCCGCCACCTTCACGGACAGCAAGTCCGGCGACAAGGGCAGCATCGGCGGTACCACCCAGGTAATCGTTGACGCGGTTGCGGATGCCGCTGTGACCACCAATGTGGGCTTCGGCTCGGCTGACGGGCATGATGCCGTGGCCGGGGCAGGCAATGCCCTGATTTCTGCCACCGTGACCTTTACGGACATCCACGATGGCAGTGAAAAGCACTACGTGGTTCTGGAACAGAATGGCAGATGGCTGTGCAGCAAGGCCGAAATTGATGGCACGGAATACAATGTAACCACCATCTTCAGCGATAATGGTACGCCATACTACGCAGTGGAAGTCACCAAGAGCATGCTTACGATCAACGGCGAAACGGGGTCCGTTGACGTGGTCTTCAAGGTGAGCGCCCCGCAGAGCACCATCGAACAGACCGGCAACGTCAAGGTCGGCGGCATATCCGTTGAAACGAACACTGGCGTTGGCGCGGACAAGGAACTGCGGCTCGACAACAACTGGAATGAAGAAGGCCTGGTGACGGTTCCCATCGACATCAAGGTAGTGACGGCCACCACGGTTACCGTGGCTCCGGATGATCCTACGATGAATGAAGGCCCCGGGATGATGCACCTGAACTTCACCCACAACGGAGACGCCAGCGACGAGATTACCAACGTCACCATCAAAGTGCCCGCCAACGGCAAGATCCTGGTGGGTTCGGATGTCGACGGCTGGACTACCTACACCACCGGCTCCGCTACCATCTCCGCCGCGGACCTGGGCAAGGTGTACTTCCAGCCCGATACGGCATACCGTTCCGGCACCTTCGCGCTGGATATCACCGCCGCTACCCTGGCGGACACGCTCTCCGGCCATACTAAGGACGCCTCCATCCTGGCGGATGGCAGCGTTACGGTGAAGGGCGTTGCCAGCTCCAGCTCTAACACCACAGTCGCCGATCAGGTGGTGGAAAGTGACGTCACGGTCATATTCGAGCACAAGGCCAACATCGCAGTGGATCTCAAGGCGACCTTCACGGATAATGACGGCTCCGAAGCCCACTTCTTCCTGGTGCAGGTGCCCAAGGGGTTGGGCATGGCTTCTGGAACTGGCACGCTACTTACCTCTGTGCAAGCGCAGGCCGCCGGGTATGATGCGGATGCGGTGGTGTACAGGGTTAACGCGGCCAACAACACCACAGCTAATGTGAGCAAGTCCATCACCTTGATAGCGGACAGCACCTACGACGGCACGGCGGACATCATCGTCAAGGCCGGGGCCATAGAAACGGCTGATGGCGCCAACGCCTATGCCAAGGGTGCGTTCTCCGACCCGGTGACAGTGGATGTCTCCCTGTACGGCAAGGAACTGAACCTGTCCGGTACGGTCAGCAACGTCACTTTGAGCGATTCTGTTGACATCAACGGCACGCAGAGCGGCAACCTGATCACCAAGGCTGGTGTGTCTGATGGCGAAGACACCATGACCATCGCCGCCGTCAACGGTCAGGCGGCCGTCGGCGGCGCCTGGACAGTTACCGGCCAAAGCGGCACCTGGACCATCAGCACCACCGGCAACTACACCTACACGCCGAACGCTGGCGTAACTCTGGCCGACACGGAACTGCCCTTCAGCTTTACGGTGACGGACAGCCACGGCTGGACCAGCGGCGACATCACCATGAGCATGACGTTCGGCGACAGCAACCACGCGCCGGAAGGCGTCACCACCGACCTGGGCACCTTGGATATAGCCCACACCTACACCGGCGTTCTGGCCTTTACCGACCAGGACAACGACCATGTGAGCGTGACCAACGTAATCATTGACGGGCAAGGCCATGCGGTCAACGCCATCGGTGAAACCACGATCAACCTCACCAACGGGGATACCCTGCTGGTGAACGGCGAAACTGGCGCATACACGTACACGCTGGCTGATGGCGCCCAGCCCGGCCAGACTGTGCACATCGACTACCAGGGCATGGATGAACACGGCGCGCTCAGCGTTTCGAACGGCTCGGTGAGCTTTGAAGTGGGCACGCTGCACTATCACATGCCCGTAAGCGGCGTTGCCGACGGTACCGACGTCTTTGGTTGGAACACCGGCGTGGAGGTTACCGGCTCTACGGGTAACGACACCATCATCGGCGGGGCCGGTAGCGACCTGATCATTGGCGGCAAGGGCAACGACACCCTGACCGGTGGCGGCGGCGACGATACCTTCAAGTGGACCTCGGACGATTTGCCGGGTTCCGGCCAGGTATTCACCGACGTGATCACGGACTTCAACGCCAACGGCCACGACCAAATTGATCTGAGCGCTCTGAACATCTCCTCCAGCGCTTTGGAAGCCCAGATCGTCAACGGCAACCAGTTGCAAATCAGCTTCGATGTGAACGGTGGCGGTACACAGAACATTGTACTGGCCAACTACACGGTTGACAGCCAGTCTGCTGCGGAGGCGATCCTGCAGCAACTGATTGAAAGCAGCATCAAGACCAGCAGCGGCGGCTGATAAACGCCGGCACGCCAGGGTAAAAAACCTGGCGTGCACCTCCCAACCATAAACCCGGGGCCGGAACGTAAAGTTCCGGCCCCGGTCTTTATGCGCTGCGGGGCGCTTGGCGTAACCGGACCAGACTTCCCAGCCAGGCAAGCCGCCGTTGCTTTTTTTTGGGGGGGGGCGCTG
This sequence comes from Desulfovibrionaceae bacterium, assembly GCA_031551765.1. Lineage (GTDB taxonomy): Bacteria > Desulfobacterota > Desulfovibrionia > Desulfovibrionales > Desulfovibrionaceae > JAVBNC01. Next base: position 23,107 of record JAVBNC010000144.1, on the reverse strand, counting down.
CAGGCGGGGGCCAAGCGTCCCCGGCCATGCGGAGCCTTTTCCTGGCATGGCCCTGGCCGCACGCAAAAAAAGCCGGAGGAGGGCTTTCCCTCTCTCCGGCTTCAACGGGCGCCGTGTCGCCTATTTGTTCGCGGGCGGCGCGTACACCATCAAATAGCTGGTCACGCTTTTCACCCCGGCCACGCCGCGCACTGCGCGCTGGGCGCGTTCTATGTCCGCTTCCTTGCCCACCAGGCCCAGCAGCACCACGTTGCCGCCCCATACGTCCACGTTGATCTGGGTGGAGGCCACGCCCTTGGCAAAAAGCAGGTTGGTGTCTATGCCCGTTTCTATGCGCGAATCCGTGACGCGGTCCGAAGTGCCCACGGGGAACCAGTGGGTGGTGACGCGCTTTACTCCGGCCACGGAGGTAGCGGTCTTTTCAGCAAAAGTGCGGAAGGGTTTGTCTGGGTCGCCCACCAGAAATACATGGCCCGAGAAACTGTACACGTTAACGGACAGGGCCTGGGAGGGGTTTTCCTGCACCAGCCCGGCCTTGATTTTGCTCTCAATGCTCGTGTCGGCCGTCTGGGTGGAGAGATCCCGCTCGTCGTTGACAATGAAAGGGACAGCGGGGCAGCCGCCAAGGCAGAGGGCCAGGAGGGTCAGAACAAGGGGGAGGGCAAGTTTTTTATAAAGCATGACGGCCTCGCTGGAGATTAAGTGGTATAAAAACCGTTTTCACACATGCGGAATACGGCATTTCGATACATACATCAGTGCGGAACGGCAGACAAGCGCATTCCGCGTGCGGGCGTGTATAAAAGGGGGCGTGGCTTGCATCCTCCGGCGGCACACAGTATGGTGTGCCGGACTTACAACAACACCGGCGCCCAGCGGGAGACTTTATGACGACACAATGGAAAGGCATTATCCTGGCCGGCGGGTCGGGGACGCGGCTGTACCCCCTTACCCGTAGCGTGAGCAAGCAGCTCATGCCCATTTACGACAAGCCCATGGTCTATTACCCGCTTTCCGTGCTGATGCTGGCGGGTATACGCGATATCGCCGTCATTTCCACGCCGGACCACTTGCCGCTTTTCTCGGAATTGCTGGGCAGCGGCAAACAATGGGGTTGCTCATTCACCTACATTCCCCAGCCCAAGCCGGAAGGTATAGCCCAGGCCTTTCTGCTGGCGGAAGACTTTATCCGGGGCTGTAACGTCAGCCTGGTGCTGGGCGACAATATCTTTTTTGGCCAGGGGCTGCGGGGCCAGTTGGAAAAGGCTGTGTCCCGTCCACAGGGCGCCACGGTGTTCGCCTACCATGTGCGCGACCCGGAACGCTATGGCGTGGTGGCCTTTGACAAGAACCACCGGGCTGTGAGCATAGAAGAGAAACCGGCCAAGCCGCGTTCCAATTACGCGGTGACCGGCTTGTATTTTTACGACAGTAATGTCGTTTCCATAGCCCGCTCCATCCGGCCCTCCACCAGGGGGGAGCTGGAAATTACCGACGTCAATAACCGCTACCTTGAGCAGGGGGCTCTCCACGTGGAAGCCATGGGCAGGGGCATAGCCTGGCTGGATACCGGCACCCATGATTCGCTGCTGGCGGCCAGCACCTTTGTGCAGGCTGTGGAAACCCGGCAGGGGCTTAAGGTTTCCTGCCCGGAAGAGATAGCTTGGCGCTCGGGCTTTATCGACAGGGAAACTTTGCGCGAGCAAGCGCTGGCCCACGGCAAGTCCGGCTATGGGGAATATTTGCTTTCGCTTATTGATCAGGAGGACGGGAAATGGAGGTAGTCACCACCCCGCTGGCTGGCGTGCTGCTCATCAAGCCCAAAGTCTGGCGGGACGCGCGCGGGTTCTTTGTGGAAACCTGGCAGCATGAACGTTACCGGGAAGCGGGTATTGATTTGCCCTTTGTGCAGGACAACCATTCCCGTTCCAGTTACGGCATTTTGCGCGGCTTGCATTTTCAGAAGTGCCACCCGCAGGGTAAGCTGGTTTCCGTGTCCTTAGGGCGGGTGTTTGACGTGGCCGTGGACATCAAGCCCGGTTCACCCACCTTTGGACAATGGTTCGGAGTGGAGCTGACGGAAGAAAACCAGCACCAGTTGTGGGTTCCGCCCGGGTACGCGCACGGCTACGAGGTGCTGAGCGAAACCGCGTCTTTCCATTACAAGTGCACGGAATTCTACTACCCGGAAGACGAGGGGAGCATACGCTGGAACGACCCGGACCTGAACATAGCCTGGCCGGTGTCAGACCCCGTGCTTTCCGCCAAGGACGCCGCCGCGCCGTTTTTTCGCGACCTGCCGCGTTAGGATCTGTCGAAGCCATCCGGGAATGAGAGCGGCGCTGCCCTGCTTTCGCTCTTGGATGGCTTCGGCAACACAAAAAAACAGCCGGAACCGTCTGACAGGCAATTCCGGCTGCTTTTGCGCGCGCGTTCAAGATCAGTTGTGCCGCACCCTGGCCTTGCCACCCGCCCCGTAAAGGACGCGCACCCTGTCGCCCTCATAAAAGCGCTCATCGTCAGCCTGCACGACGCTGACAGTCTTTCCGTCGTCAAGCTTGACGACTATTTCCAGGGCGCTTTCCGTTCGGACCTGCTTTTCCACCAGGGCTCCGGCCCCGGCGCCGACCAAGGCGCCGCCCACCGTACCCAGGACCCTGCCTTTTCCCCTTCCTATGGTGCTGCCCACGGCGCCGCCCGCCACACCGCCCACAGCGGGGCCGATCAGGCTCGGATCTTCTTCAATGACCGCCTTGTCCACGCGGATAACGGTGCCCGTGCGCACGGACTGGGAGGTTCTGGCTTCACTCCTTGTATAGGAGGAGCCGGAGCTTGAAGCGCAGCCGGTCGCGAAAAACAGCGCCGAGAGGCAAAAACCAATAAAAGCATAATGCCGGTATCTCTGCATGGTTTCCTCCATTATCAACTGGCTGGGTTCGATTTCAGGGCAAGGACGGGGTAATAATAGCTCTTGCGCGTGGCTCTGACAAGAGCGGGTGGGGCAAACAAAAAACCCCGGCCAGGCCGGGGTTCGGAGTGTCGTCACGAAGGAAACTAGTACCGGGGCTGGCGCGGAGCCTTGGGACGCGCTTCGTTGACGCGCAGAGTGCGGCCGCCGAAGCTGCTGTTGTCCAGCGCCTCCACGGCAGCAATGGCGTCCGCGTCGTCCATTTCCACGAAGGCGAAACCGCGGGCGCGGCCCGTTTCGCGGTCAGTGACAAGTTTGACGGACAGCACGTTGCCGTGAGCGGCAAACAGGCTGTGGATTTCGTCTTCCGTCGCGGACCAGGGTAAGTTACCTACATAAATCGACTTGGCCATGAAAATAAACCTCACGAGAAAATGATGACATGTCCGCGTTCGTCGTCCGGCAACACACAATGCAGAACTACGCGGCCCTGTTGTTCCCACTTGCCTTAACTGTCAAGCCGCGTCAATAGAAAAGTTCCATTTTAGCCATTTTTTTCTATTTTTTGCAAAACATAATTTCAAAAGGCACGGCATGGGGAAAGATGTCATTTTCTATGCAGGGAATGCTATAGTATTTAATGGCGTTCCATGTTGAAAAAGAGAGCACAAAGCCTCTTTTATTACGGCGCTGCAGTGGATTTTTTTTAATGATAAATCTATACAGAAACGTTGTAATAAAGGCGAATCAACGCTTATCGAGCAGGGGTCAGAAAGCGGGATGCGGTATGATTTTGTTTCTCACCCGCATTTTAAGCGCCTGATGCCGTCTTCAAACAAGACGTCCATCTTGTCGGGGGGAATGATAGAGAGAACTTGCCCCAGCCCGAAAACAGGGTGCTCCACAAGGCTGGTTTCGGAAAAGCTGGCGGTCAGAGAGTAGGGGAGGGGCGTTTCCAGTTCGCGGCGGCGCAGCACGGTTTGCCATTGTTCATACAAGACGGAGGGGCGGGCAGGCTTGGGCTGTTTAGAGGCGGCGCTTCTGGGAGCCGGGCGGGGCGGGGTAATGATGGTTCCGTCGCGGCCGCGGCGCACAGGGGCTTCGGCCCGGGCCGGAAGGCTCGCGCCCGCCGGGCGGTATTTGTGAACGCTGCCGCAGGCCCTGCATTCCACCTTGACGATGCTGCCGCCCACCATGGCCATGACCACGTGGCCGGTAACGTCGTCACACTTGCCGCATTTTGATTCAACGATACTGCCTACATTGATTGCCGCCACAATGATTCCCCTTTGCTGTTGCTCAGGGGGAGGCTTTACATCTTCAGCCCGTTCCTGGCAAGCGGGTAAATGCGCGCGGACGCGAGCGGCCAGGGCCGCCCGGAAATTTTCCGGGCGACCTGGAGCGGCGGCCTTGCCCGCTAATCTTCCACTGCCTGAATTTCGATACGGCGGGGCTTCATGGCTTCCGCCCTGGGCAGGTAAAGGTCCAGCACCCCGTCCTTAAGCGTGGCTTTGATGCGCTCGCGGTCCACCATGTCCGACAGGGTGAAGGTGCGTTCAAAGGTCAGGGCTTCGAATTCCGTGCGCAGGTGTCCCTGGGACTCCACAGCCGGGTTGTAAGAGCTGGCGCCTTTCACGGTGAGCTCGTTTTCCTCAAGGTCAATGGACAGGCCGGGTGTGCCGACGCCCGGCAGATCGACGAAAATATGAAAGCCATCGCTGCACTCCAGGATATCGGTGGCGGGAATGGCCAACGTGTGGGTTTGTGTGCTGCTCATGATACTCCTCCGGAATCGGCTGGTGGTCAGGACGCGATGGGGATACGGCGCGGCTTTACCGCGTCCGTCTTGGGCAGCGTTATGCGCAGAATGCCATTTTCGCTTCTGGCGCTGACCTTGTCCCTGTCCACCGGCACATTCAGGCTGATAATGCGCTGAAAAGAACCAGCCCCCCGTTCCTGGCGGAAGTAGCGTCCTTCCGGCGACTTGCGTTCGCCCTTGATGACCAGGCTCCGCGCCGCGAGCGTGAGTTCCAGGTCGGAAGCCGGCACCCCCGGCGCCGAGACGTCGACGATGTAGCTATCCGCGTTTTCGTAGACGTTGATCAGCGGATACGCGGCCTTGCGCTGCAGTAGGTTGGGCCCTTTGAACATGTCCGCGAAAAGACGGTCCAGGTCCTTGGGCATGTCGTAAAGGGTACTGAAGTCAATGACCATACGGGACCTCCATAAACAGGGTATTTCGCCGCTTTGGCGGCGTTGTTTCAAAACATACATAACCCGGCTGGTTGCACTGTCAAGGCGCTGAGATTGCAGCACGTATATAAAAAAGCCCCGGAGGTCACCCCCCGAGGCTTTGGCGCGAAAAGTCTTTCGCTTATTTCGCTTGTTCCTTGGGCGCGCTGTCGCTGTCGCCGTTCAGCGGCTTGAAGGTGGCGGGAATGGCGTTCATTTCCTGAATGACCTTATCGGTCACGTCCGCTTCGGGCGAAGCGGAGAGCACCGTGTCGTTGGCCATGATAATAGCCAGGTTATACTTGGTGCGGCTGTTTTCCAGAGCTTTCTGGTACACTTCGTTCAGGGTGGTGATTACCTGCTGCTGCTCGGCGCTGAAGCGTTGCTGCAGGCCCATGAGCGCCTGCTGGAAATCCGCCTGGGCCGTCTTCTTGTTGGACGCGGTCTCAGCCTTTTTCTGCAGGTCCGCGAGTTCGCTTTGCAGATTGGTGCTGATGCCGTCAAGATAGGCGATACCGGCCTTGCCTGGCTCGCTTTCCTTATAAACCTTATCGGTATTGACCACGGCCACGGAAGGGGCGGTCTTGCCGTTGCAGCCAAAGGCAAGCAGAGTAAGGGCCAGAAGACCGAAAAGGCAGATGCTCTTTATTCTCATGAGAAAGCTCCATGCGGGTAATAAGGTCGCAACGTACAGCACGCGCTCCGGAATCCGTCCCGCCGCTCAGGGCGGAAACAGCATCTCTACATAAACGTTTTACCTTCGTTAGACAACAGCATTGTTTGACGGCGAGTTATAAAATGGCGGCAGGGGCGTAAAGAGGGATGCGGCGGTTTTCAGCTTTCGTCCGGCATGCCGCGCAGGTAGCCGAGCACTTTGTCTACATAGCGCCGGTTCTGGTCTGAGGGCATATCTTTGGTAAGGCGCGCATAGACTTGTTCCGGCGTAAGGGCGTTGATGGCAGCCAGCGCGGCATCCTTATTCGGGTCAAAGATTTTAAGTACCGCGTTGGGGCCGCCGTTGTAAGCGGCGATAACGCATAGTTCCCTGCTGGCCGGGTTCTGCACGGCGGGGAAGTAGCGGGTGTGCAAAAGGTGCAGATACGCGCTGCCGTAACGGATGTTGTGGTCAGGGTCGAACAGCAGGCTGTGCGTGGGGTTTTCCGCTTTGCCGGTGATGTAGTTGTGCGCTTCCACGCCCGCCGTGTCCGGTATGAGCTGCATAAGCCCCAGGGCGCCGGAAGCGCTGACGGCAAAGGGATTGAACGCGCTTTCCGTGCGCATGATGGCATAAATGAGCGAAGCGGAAAGGTTGTAGCGCCGGGCGTTTTCTTCCACCAGCGTCTGGTAGCGGCTGAAGCGCTTGTCCGGCAGCGTGGCCACGGGAACCCCCAGGCGGCCCATGATGCGGCTGAGCCCGTCGGCGAAAAGGGCGGGGGCCACGCGGCATTCCCGTGCCAGTTCTTCCAGCCTGGTTTCCGGGTGAAGGTGCGAGGGGCGGATTTGGGGGGCGGACAAAAGAAAGGCGGTGATCTCTTCTGGGTCCGCGCTTTGGGGCAGGCGGCCGGAACGTTCCTGCAGGCGGTCGGACGCGGAATGCCCGGTTATGCCGGCAATGCGCACGTCGCCTTCCGCCAGGGCCAGCAGGCCGGGGGCCGGGGTATATTCCGTAGCGGCATCATCCGGCGCGGCGAACATCCGGGGGGAAACATCCTGTAAGGTCGCCCTGTACGTGGTGCGCCCCCCATAAACCCAACCTGGCCCGGAGGCGTTGGTTTCGGAGGAGGTAACTTTGTCCTCTAGCTTATAGGCGTTGTGGTCCATGCCCATGCGGATGGCCGTGACCTGCCGCCCCTGGCCCGCCGTCCAGAAACCCGTGGAAAAAAGCCCGGCGCAGAGCAGAGTGAAAAGCAAAACCACGCTGTATTTCGGATAGGGGCAGTTTGCGCGCGCCCAAGCCACTCCCCTGCGCAGCAGCGGCGGGCAACCGGCCGGGCCGCGCGCGAAAGCGTCGGCATTCCGACAGGCTTTCTGCCGGGACAGCGGGTTGCGCAGAATGGGGGATAGTCTTGGTTTCATGACTTGTACAGGTTGCAGGATTAGGGTTTTTCTCCGGTCACGGGATAACTGTATTTGATGTAGCAAAGAAAATGCCAAAATGAAAAGTACGCGCCTCTGTGAAGTATTTTTCGGCAACGGAAAAAAAAACTTGACGGCGGGTCCGGGGATATCTATAAGCCAGGACTCGGACGCGCTGGTAGCTCAGCTGGATAGAGCAACAGGCTACGAACCTGTAGGTCAGGAGTTCGAATCTCTTCCAGCGCGCCAGTCTTTTCAAGGGGTTACCTCAGTAATGAGGTAGCCCCTGCTTTCGTTCTGGGAATCCGCGGGAAAAGGAGCTTCCAATGAAACCCTTCTGCGCCTTGAGCCTCAGCGGCGGCCTGGACAGCGCGGTGCTGTGCGCCCTGCTGCTGGAACAACACAGGACCGGATCCGTGGTCCCGGTATTTTTCCGCTACGGCTCCAAACATAACCCCAGGGAAGAAGAGGCAGCCCGCGCCGTGGCTGCCCACTACGGGCTTGATCTGACACTGGTGGACCTTTCCCCGGTGTTCAGCCACGTGAAAAGCGCGTTGCTTGCAGGTGACGAGCGGCCCATTCCACATACCAACTATGACGCGGCCAGCATGGCTTCCACCGTGGTTCCCGGCCGGAATCTCATTTTTGCCGCCGTGCTGGCTTCTCTGGCGGAAAGCGGCGGCATGAGGCATATCGCCTTGGCCACTCATGCGGGTGACCACCACCTCTACCCGGACTGCCGTCCCGCTTTTAACACCGCCTTGGCCGCCACGGTGCGGGAAAGCTCGGACGGGAGCCTCAGCGTGCTCACCCCTTTCAATGCCATGGCCAAGGCCGATATCGTTGCGCAAGGGCTGCGGCTGAAGGTGCCCTTTGCGCTGACCCGCAGCTGCTATGAGGCGGATGCGCTGGCCTGCGGACGCTGTGGTACTTGCCGCGAACGCTTGGAAGCCTTTGCCTGTAACGGGGTGGAGGACCCAGCGGAGTATGCGGGGTAGGAGCATGGCAGTGCATGAGAAGGAAAGGAACCGCCTTTCCCCGTACAACAGCGCCCTGGTGCTGGACCTGACGGAATTCGAGGGGGCCCCCAGCGTCACGGGCAGCTTCGTGGCCAGAAACGCCATAACCATCGGGGCGGACGTGCTCGGCGGCGGCAGCATCAGAGGCGGCGGCAACGACGACACTATCTCCGTCAGCGGCGTGGTGGAGACCATCCACGGCGGCGCGGCCAACGTGAAAATCCAGGTAAACGGCTACAGCGCCAACACAGACTGGAGCGACGGCGTTGCCCTTGCGCCGGACCTTGCCGTCCGTCCTTGCCCCGGCGGACAACGCGGCCCGGCTTGTGCAAGGCAGCTACAACGAGCTCGCTAAAACATTCACCGCCGGGAGCGCGGGCACCGACACCGACAGCCTGCTGGTCTACGACAGCGAGGCGGCCACGGGAGCGGGAAACGTGCGGATGGAAGCCGTGGTCATCCTTGGCCTGAACGCCAGCCTGGCATCTGATTGGGGCGGCATTCTTACGGTGGCGTAAAACTCGCGGACGGCCGCGACAGCCCTCGGGCCGGCAAGGCTTTCGCGTTCAGCGGCTTAATGCGGCGCCCCCGTGGAAAAAACCCACGGGGGCGCTTTTTTCCTTCCCAGCGCAAAGCCCGTCAATCGGTCCCCCGGCGGTTCCGCCGGTTCAAGACGAAATTCGCTGTCCGTTACGTCTGAGCGACAGAGCGATGACGGCCAATTTTTTATCCCTCTTCAACGTCCCCGTCGAGCTTTGGAGATAGGCGGCGAAATTTTGAATCGCAGCATTGTTAACGCCCACATGCTCGCAAAGAAACACGTCGGCATTTCGGCCGCACTTTCCTCTGAGATACAACGAAGCGGGCTGGAAAGCGGTATGTTGATACAGCTTCGCCCAATTTTTCCCCTTGCTCCTTGCCTGGCGAAAAAAATCAGTTTTCCGCGGGCGCCGAATTAATGAGGCCGAGCCTTAGAGAATGGGGTCACTGTTTGGCGCGGGGCTTGGTAAAGCGTCACGGCTAGGCCAGGGAGCCGCCTATGCCGCCGTGGTCGTCACCTGTTGCAACATCCGCAACAGGTCCTTCCTGGCCACGGGTTTGGAGAGATACAAATCGATGCCCTGGCTTAAAAAATATTCTTTGTCGCCGGCCATGGCATGCGCTGTCAGGGCTGCCACGGGCAAAGCCACCGGGATGGAGCAACCGCCTTCCTTCAGATCGGGAAAGACCTCGGCAACCAGCTTGCGCACCGCTTCGCCGGGAGTGATGCCGCCAACCCTGTTGGACCGGATGCACCGGACCAGCTCCAGCCCGTCCATGACCGGCATCCGGATATCGGTTATCAGGCAGTGAAAGGGGTGCAGCAAAAGCGCCTCAAGCGCCTGTCGGCCGTTTTCCACACAGACGACTCGGTGGCCGAAACGCTGCAAAAGCGAGCGCAGGGCGAACTGGCTGACGGAGTCATCTTCGGCCACCAACACATCCAGAGGCAGCGGCAAAACTTTGGACGCAGCCCCTCTGACCGGCTCGGCGACCCCCTGCCAGACGGCTGGCCGCATGAAACCCAAGGCAAAGTGCATTATCGTGCCATTACCTTCTTGTGTTTCAACGGCCAGGGTGCCGCCCATGAGCTGCATCAGGTTTTTAACGATGCCCAGCCCCAGGCCCGTACCGGGAAATTTTCGTGCAAAAGCGTTGGGCAGTTGGACAAAAGGGTCGAACAGCACGTCCATATCCGCTTCCGCAATGCCAATTCCGCTGTCTTCCACCGCCATGTAGACCCAAGTTTTGCCGTCCCGCGTGTGGGGCAGCAAAGAGCAATGCACGGTGATGCTTCCCCGGTCCGTGAACTTCAGCGCGTTGCCCACCAGGTTGAAAATCACTTGGCGCAGCCTGGCTTCATCACCCAGCAGTTCGCGCGGCAGGTCGTCCGCGATTTCCGCCGTGAGACTCAATCCCTTCTGCGCCGCTTCCAAAGCGAAAAGGTCCAGGCAGGAGCGGATGGTCGCAGCGATGGAAAAAGGCGCCAACCGCAGTTCCATCTTGCCCGAAGCCATACGCGAAAAATCCAGGATGTCCGAGATGATGCGCAGCAGGGCCTGGCCCGAATAGCTGGCCGCGCGGGCATACTCCCGTTGTTCTTCCGACAGAGGCGAAAGGCTCAGCAACTCTATCGTGCTGAGCATGCCGTTCAGGGGAGTACGCAGTTCGTGGCTGATATTGGCCAGGAATTCGTCTTTGATCCGGTTGGCGCGCTCTGAAATCTCCTTGGCTTTCTTCAGCTGCTGCACATATTCTCGGCGGCGCAGAATAAGCCAAACCCCGTTCAGAAACAACTCCAGTTGCTGCAGGTCGGCCTCGTCGTACTCATTGGGCTTGTTGCACACCGCGGCGACGCAGGCAAGGTGCGATCCTTCCATAGCCGGGGAGCGCATGTATCGCATGATCTTCAGCTTGCCTCCGAAGGAGGTGAGGATCGGGTGCACGCCGTCCCCATTGTTCATGGTCCGGCAGGTGCTTCTGCCTGTGGTGTCCCGCCAGTAGTTATATTGGATGGGGGGAAGCCGATCTTCCGGCAACTCATCAGGCCTTAAAAAATCGTAATGCCCCTGCGACCAGACGATACGTCCTTTCTCGGCGGAGGCCCGGCTGGCGATGAAAAGATACCCCAAGGCGCTGTCGGTCAGCTTGGTTATGCTTTCCACCACAAACCGCATAACCTCTTCTTCCGGCGCCTCATCCATGTGCGACAGATGATACAGGGCGGTCAGCCGCATCTCGTTCAGCCGCGCTCTTTGTTTAGCTTCCGCAGCGGTGGCCCGCCCCCGGCGTGGGAGCGTGGGTTTTGGTGTGCGACCCGGCCCTTGTTTTATATTGCTCTTGGCCCCATAAGGTGATTCTCCTGAAATATCTTGAAGAGAGAACATATTTCTCTCCATAACGTCATAGTATAGTGTAATAAAAATTTTGCAAGCTGCCAGCGATGTCCCCCGCATCGTTCTCAAAAACATTGCGCGAAGTCGCCCGACCAGGAGCGCCGTCACAAGCAGCCACGATGCTGCCCTGCGCTGGCGTAGAGGGGGTACAGCGTCAAGCGTGTTGATCTCTTTGAAAAAGGGTTTGCTCTTCGTCTTTTCTTGGGTCGTTGTTGCCCAGCCCGTGGGAATGCGCAGGTTGTGACAAATCCGGTGAAATATGGTTCATCATGAGGTGAGCTATGAGTACTCTCTTTTATCTTTCCAGAGGTGGTCCCCAATGTTCGGACAGGAAATAGGGTTTTCTTAGCTTGTTTTTCCCTTATCGGGCTGCCTTTAACAAACCCTCATGGTAATAAAACTCCGGGGTTACCCCGCTCAGGCTAATGAGTCCTGAACCTAGAATATTATTACATGCCGGTCGGAAAGAACTCACTGAGTATGGCATTCAGCTCACCCAGGTCTATGGGTTTGGCTATGTGACCGTTCATGCCGGCTTGTTTGGTTTTTTCGCGGTCTTCGTTCATGGCGCTGGCGGTCATGGCCACAATGGGGATGGATGCGCTATGCTCCCGGCCGTTTGTGCGGATGCGCCGGGTGGCTTCGTAGCCGTCCATGATCGGCATTTGAATATCCATGAGAATAAGGTCATAGTCGCGTTTGGCGAATGCGTCCAGAGCCTCCTGGCCGTTGGCTGCAAGGTCCACTTCCGCGCCAAAGCCGCGCAGCAGTTCCAGCGCCACTTCCTGGTTTATTTCATTGTCTTCGGCCACCAGGATTTTCCTCCCGTCCAACACCCTGCGAGGGCCGTCGCCGCGGCTTGCGGGAGGCGCTTCAGGCGGGGGGGGGGTAATTTCAGCCGCACTGTGTGCCATATCCCGGTCCAGGCCCATTAGCAGGTCAAAGCTGAACGTGCTGCCTTTGCCGAGCCGGCTTTCAACGTGAATGGCGCCACCCATGAGTTCCACCAGCTTTTTGCAGATGGCGAGTCCCAGGCCCGTGCCGCCGAAGCGGCTGCTGATACTTTTGTCGGCTTGCGTAAAGGGGGTGAACAGCCTCACAAGCTGCTCCTCCGTCATGCCTATGCCGCTGTCGCTTACGCTGCACAGCAGACGTATGCGTCCGTCCGATTCCGGCTTGGCGGCTTTGTTCAGGCTGATGGCGACAGAGCCCTCGTGTGTGAATTTGGCGGCGTTGCTCAAGAGGTTCATCAGAATTTGCGAAAGGCGCAAGGAATCGCCGCTCAGCCGGTCCGGTATGGACGGGCTGAGGTGCACCGCCAGGGTAATGCCTTTTTCCTGCATACGGGGCAGGATCATATCCCGGGCGGTATGTACGATTTCCCGCAGGCTGAACGGCTGCTCGGAAAGCTCCAGTTTGCCGGCTTCTATCTTGGAAAAATCCAGTACGTCGTTGATCACGCCCAGCAGCAGCGTGGCGGAAGCCTGGATTTTCTGCAGGTACTCCCGTTGCCGGGGCGGGGGGTCCGCACGCAGGGCAAGGTGGGTCATGCCCAGCACGCCGTTCATGGGCGTACGTAATTCGTGGCTCATCTGTGCCAGGAAACTGCGCTTGGCCGAATTGGCGGCTTCAGAAGCCAGCAGGGCCTTGCGCTCGGTAATGTCGATGTACACGGAAAGCTGCAGAATACGTCCGTCATGCCACTCAATAAGCATATCCTGCACGATAAAGTCCCTGTTGTGCTTTGCGCTGTGGAATTCCCAGCGGTTCGGGGTGCGCAGGGACTTGCCCTGAGCATTGTACAGCAGGCTGTTGCCGCAAAAGGAGCAGCGTTCGGAAAGCCCGTGCAGGGCCTCGTAGCATTTTTTACCCACCAGTTCCGTACTTTCGGCCAGGCTGCGCAGGTAGTGATTGGCAAAGATAAGTTCGGCAGTCTGGGGGTCGCAGACGTAAATGGCGGCTTCGATATTGGAAAGTATGGTATCCAGCGTGCTGATAATCCGTGCCTTTTCTTTATCCGCCTGCTGCAGCTCGTAATTTTTCTGACAAACCAGGGAAAGGTTGTTGGTAAAGAGGGCCAGCAGCTTGATGGCGTCGTCGAACCCTTCCTGGGAGATGAGGGGAACTTCGCCGTAGGTTTTTAGCAGCGCTTCCTCATTAAGGCCGTTTTCCCGGGCAAAGGCCCGCACTGTTTCATCGGGAAGGCGCTGCAAAAGACACTGTCCCATCAGCCAGCTGGCTACATGTTCGCCGTTGAGAATGATGGGAGCGGAAGCGTCGGCAAGCCCCAGATTGAGGCAGGGGTTCTGGACCGGGCGCTTTTCCCGGCACGCGCTGGCGCCCAGCGCGGCGGCCGAAAGCTTGCAATTCGTCGCGGTACTGGGGCTGGAGCGCATAAGAGCGCAGAAATTGGAAAAACGGCTGGGCTTGGTGACATGGTTACCCTGCAAGTCCATGATCACTGCACCGACCCTGGTTACCTTGGCCAGCGTATCCTGCAGCTCCTGGAGATCCTGCAAGGGAATAATGTCGAGTAAATGCAGAGCCATTTTAAGCTTTCTCTATAGTTGCCACACTATGTTTCTATGTTCAGATAAGAGGTGCATAGCATAGTATTTTGCAGGTAGCCATAGTTGATTGCGGCTGCTAAGCGAAATACCGCCTGCGGAAGGGTATGGAACTTTTGTGCCGTGCGGAGTGGTTGCAAAAGCGCGATATACTATAAAAGCGGATTGAGTTCAGTAATGTGCGTACATAATTCAGAGTTGTTCGCTCTGGTTCGGCACAATGCTTTTGCTATTGGCCTACAGTTTTTCTTCCGTCTTTGTCCGGTATGTCAGGGAGAGCCCGCAGGGGTTCCGCTTCCACGATCAGACCACCCGGGTCTGAACCGGCAATGCGGTCCACGGTGTATTGATTCGCGGCATGGCCCGGTGGGAGTATGGCCTTGTCGCCCGTGAGAATGACCCCCGTTTTTTCGAGCACTTCGCGACGGAAGGCATACTCGGTCATCAACTGGTTATTCTTATAGCGAAACCATACCGCCAGGGCCGCTATGGCCACGGCCACGACTGTGGCGCCGCCGATAAGGTAGGGCAGGTAGGGAACGAGCGAGCCGGCAATGGCCGTCAGCATGCCGAACGCGCTGTCAATGGTGACCAGGGTGGCACTGAGCCCGATAAGCGCAAGGCTGACGACGAACAGGGGCACGGCTTTAACAAAGCGATACAGGCGCAGAGCCTTGCCGGAAAGCTGGTCGGCAAAGGCGTCGTTTTGCTCGGGTTGGGGCGGCGCCGCGTTTCCTTCCCGGCCCTCGGCCCACTGGGCAAGTCCTATAATAGCGGCGGGAGCCGCCAGCATGGCGGCCAGCCAGCCCATCCAAGGAAAGGCCAGGCGCACCGCCTCCCCGCTTTTGCGCGGCGGTGTGGTGATAATGCCGTAACAAAGCGCCGCCACGGTGATAAAAAAATCCACCACAAAGGCCAGCACCATGATACTGAACCAGAAATCCGTGCGGGGCACGGCCTTGCGTTCCGGTTTTGCGGCGTCCTTTCGCTCTTTCATGGTATCCTGTCCGTTCATGGCATGGTGGCTGGCTTTGAGCAGCGCGCGGCTCACAGCATTTGTATCAGCAGCATGTAAACGGGAACGGTGAACATGCAGAGAAACGTGGTGAGGCTGACGGCCAGGGCGGCGAAACCTAAATCGCCCTTATAGTGTCCCGTGATTATGGCCGCGTTGACCATGACGGGCAGCGAGGACTGGATAATGAACACATTGCGCATCAGGGGCGGAATATCAATAAACATCGAGAGAAGAAAGACCGTCAGAGGGCTGAGGACAAGGCGCCCCAAAATAACCAGGGTTACATCCCGGTCCGGTTTGCATTCCCGGATGCTGATGCTGCTGAGGATGATGCCCAGGTAAAAAAGGGCCAGGGCAATGGTCATGTCGCCGACATATTTGAGAGCTCTGTCCAGGAACACAGGCAGGTGCAGATCTAGAAGCACCAGGATGATACCACAGAGAAAACCGATGAGCGGTGGAGATAAAAGGTGGCGCACGGTGTCGCGGCTGAAGAATTTTGCGTTCCGTCCCTCGGGCCCGTCGCTGGCAATGGAATAGTTACCTATAGTCCAGAAGAAAACCGAATTGGCGAACAGGTAGAGCAGCACATAGGGCAGGGCGGCTTCGCCGAACAGCGCGATATTGACGGGAATACCCATGTTGACCGTATTGGCGGTGGCAACGGCGGTGCGGAAAACCCCGCGCCGTCCCGTTCTGACCCGCAACACGGCCGCAAGCGCCATGGCCAGAAAAAAGATGAGGAAAATGGAGAGAAAAGGAATGATGCCGCCGTAAAGGAGCTGCAGCAACTGGTCGCGTTCAAAGGAAGTGGTGACACTGCGGAACATATACGGCGGCAAAGCGATAGTGGTGATGAACCTTGGCAGCGCCGCCGTGATCTCGGCAGAGAAATAGCCTTTTTTTGCCAGGTAGTATCCCAGCGAGGCAACAAGAAAGACTGTGAGCAGCCCTGAAAAAGCGCCGAACAAAACCATTGCAACCCCTGCATTTCACGCCTGATGGCCCGCGAAAAACAGGCATAGCCCCTTCCGCCCTGTCCTGTACAGCCTTTTTTCCCGCTCCCTGTTTCCTTTTCTGGAGCCTATCCCGCGCGAAATCTTTACTCCGTGCTTACTTTGCCGGAGAAGCGCGCCAGCAGTTCCAGCAGCTTTTCATGCTCCAGGGGCTTGGCCAGGTGGGCGTTCATACCGTGGGCCAGGGCTTTGTCCACGTCTTCCTTGAACGCGTTGGCTGTCATGGCGATGATGGGCACAGCTTTGGCGTCCGCGCGGGACAAGGCGCGGATGGCGCTGGAGGCCTGGTAGCCGTTCAGAACGGGCATTTGCACGTCCATAAGAATGAGGTCGTAGTATCCTTCCGGGGAAGCCGTAAAGACATCCACGGCTTTCTGGCCGTCGTCCGCCTCATCAATGAGAACGCCGGTGCCGTCCAGCAGCTCGATGACAATGGTTCTGTTGATGGGCACATCATCCACCAGCAGCACGCGCTTGCCCCTGAGCATGGTGGTGTCGCCGACCACAAGGGCTTCTTCCCGCTTGTCTTCCATTTCCGGAAGCCAGAGGGAGAAGCTGAACTCGCTTCCGCTGCCTTCCTCGCTGGTGACGGTGATGTCGCCGCCCAATAGCCGGACGATACTGCGGCTGATGGGCAGGCCCAGGCCCGTGCCGCCGTATTGTTTGGCTATATGCGAGCCGCCCTGCTCAAAGGGCTCGAACAGCGAGGCAATGCGCTCCTGCTGTATGCCTATGCCGGAATCCCTAACTGAAAACCGCAGCAGGGTGTTTTGGTTCCGCCTGTCCATCTGGGTGATGGAAAACTGCACCGCGCCGCCTTCCGGCGTGAACTTGACGGCGTTGCCCAGAAGGTTGATGAGCACCTGCCGCAGCCGCAGAGGATCGCTGACAAAGGTATCGTGCTCGATATGTTCGCAAGCGACTTCGAACCGGATGTTTTTTTCCGTGCAACGGGAGCGGATAATGGAGGCCACGTGGTCCGCGAGCCTGGGCAGGTTGAAGGAATCTTCCGCCAGCTCGACCTTGCCTGCCTCGATTTTGGAAATATCCAGAATATCGTTGAGCAGCCCCAGAAGGTGCATGGAGGAGCTTTCTATTTGCCGCACATGGGCCAGAACCTCTTCGTTGTCCTTGTTGCTTTCCCCCAGCTTGCGCTTGGTGATGTTGGTCATGCCGATAATGGCGTTCATGGGCGTGCGGATTTCATGGCTCATGCGGGCCAGGAACTCGCTCTTGGAATTGCTGGCCTTGTTGGCGGTCTCCACGGCCTTTTTCAATTCGAGCTGGGTCATGCGCAGTTCCGCTTCCACGGTGACCCTGCGCGAAACATCGCGCGCCACGCCAAGAATGCCGACACATTCCCCGCTGGCTGAGAAGATCGGGGTGCGCACCGCGTCCATGGTTTCCTTGTGCCCATCGGCAAAAGACAACAGCACCTCGGTGTACACAGGCGTTTTGTGGTCGCCTACCTCCTGATCTTCGGCGGCGATATCCTCGGCTTGGTGCATGGGGAAAATTTCCTGCGCGGTACGGCCGACAATTTCCTCGGGCGCTTTGCCGGACAAAGCTGCAAAACGGGGGTTGACGGCCAGGTATCTGCCTTCGGCGTCCTTGTACCAGATAAGGTCCGGGGAGGCGGAAAAAACCGTATCCAGCAGCGCGCGCTGCTCTTCGGTTTTCTGTTGCTGCAACGCCATTTCCGTCACATCAACCGTATTTATGACATAGCCGATGGATCCGCCGTTCTTGTCGGTGAGATAGGTGGCCGTGCCCCTGTAATAATGCCCGTCCCGGTAGTGGAGCACTTCCGGCTCCCGGTGATGTAACAGGCTTGTGATAGGACAGTAGGGGGTATTCGCCGGGAAAATACTGTTTTCCGCATAAGGTTTGCCCAGGATTTCCGGCAGGGTCTTGCCGACCTTTTCCAGGCCCTCGCCGTTCATATAAATAATGTTGTGGTTCAGGTCGGTAATGGTCAGCGCGCCCTGCGCGCTTTGCACCAGGCTGTCGGCCATATCGTCAAAGGAATCCGCCAATGCGCCCATTTCATCTTTTATGGGAGCGTTGAAGCGAAAATGGCGTTCGCCCGAGCGGAAGCGGGAAATGCCCGCGATCATGGTGGTGATGCTGCGCGTGAACACGGAAGCCATCCAAATGGCGATGAGCACCACCAAAATAACCATGACGCCGGTGGAAGCGCTGAGGCTGGCGGCCGTGGCCAGCAGGTTTCTGGCTATGGAGCCCACAGTGTCGTCCGCTGTCTTGGTCAGTTCAGCGTCGCTGGCCTTGATCAGTTCGTCAATGACGGCCTTGGTTTCCGTGGCCGGACGATGGAAGTCGTCCACCCCGGCCCCGATGGTGACAAAGCCGAAGCCCCTGGGGGAGGCCGCATACTGCCCCGTGTAATAGGGGATGGACGCGGCGGTGGTGATTTTCCACAGCCCGCTCCAGAGAATAAGGAATGAGCCGGAGCCCCCTTCCTGGGTTAGGTCAAACCAGCCTGTGCATTGGGGTGCGAAATTCAGGTAGCGACAGTCCAGACCCACAAGTCCCTGGCGGGTAAGTTCCAGAGCGGGTTTTTTCTTGATGGACTGGGCCACGAATGTGGGCTCGTCTGGAATGAACTCCGCGTAGTTTTTGCCGCTCTTTTGCCATGCGTTGTAAATACGGTCTTCCAGCCAGGGTATTTCCGGGTCGCCTGTTTCCGGATCGTAGCCCGTGATGGAAAAGTGGCGCGGGTGGACGATGCTGCGGCCTTTATGGTCCCATATAAAGGCGTAGTTGCCCTCGTAGGCGTCCGGGATTTCCGTGTAGCGGTCGTCCGTGGGCATCAGGTGAGCCGTGAATTCCATAAGATGGTCATGGTCCAGGGCCAAGGTCACGTAGCCGGTGACGCGCCCTTTTTCCACCACGGGCGTGGCCCAGCGCACAATGCCCTGAAAGCGTTTGCCCAGGGGGTTTTCCTGGCCGGCATAAGCGGATTGCTCCGGGTTGTACGCCTCGCCCGCCTTGGCAGCGGTTTCCGGGGTGTAGCGGCCGATAACCCGGGAGCGCACGTAGGGGCCGATCACGTCGGAAACGTAAACTTCGCCCGGCTTCAGTTTCTTCAGTTCATTGAAGTAGGTTTCCGCCCGTGCATAGGTGTTCTTGCGCTGGGACACGTCCTTGAGTTTTGTGTCCATCTGGGGCGAGGTGGTCACTTTGACCCGTTCCTGCCCCGTAAGATCCACAAAGGTTATTTCCCGATACAGGGGTTTGTCTTCATAGTGGAAAGGCTCCGGCGCCCGGTAGTGGAAGCCCACGTCGTTTTCTTTGATGGAAGACGTAATGGCCCTGTTCTGGACGGGGGCGGCGGCCGGTTGCCAGGATTTGCCGTCCGGCGCCAGTTCCCACTCTCCCTGTTTGACGATCTTGCCCTTAAGCGCGGAAATGAAATGCCGGTAAGCTGCGGCATCCGGCGGCATGTTAGCCGCAACGCGGATATCGTCGTCCCGGGCGTACAGAAAGTCCGCCACGCGGCGGGCCGTGTCCGTGCTGGTGCGCTCTATGTCTTCACGGGCCCGCTCGTCCAAAGCCTTTTTGGCGTCATTTATCGCTATGTCACCGGTTTTGGACAGAGCCGCGTTGGCTTTTTGGGTAAGCTCGCGGGTTTGCACTTTCAGTTCTTCACCCAGCAGCCAGGATTGCCGCCAGGCCAGAAGGGCGAGCAAAATCAGCGGAACCACCTTGATGACGACAAAAAGCGCGATCAGCTTGGCGCGCATACCTAAACCGAAGCGGGTAAAAAGGCGCTCCAGTGCAAGGCGGGAAGAACTAGCGGGTTTGTTCATGCATTTGCCCTGACGGTATAGCCGGTATGCCGGAATATCGTCACATCCCCAGAGGCTGATAATTCGTGAAAAGTGAATAAAATCATCATGCCTTGACAGTACCTTTAGGATAAGTTCTAGAAAAGACCCGCATTGTCGTCAAGGTAATTCGGATAAAAACCCTCATTTATATTCCGCGCGGTTTTTTTGCATCCCGGCGCATGCTCAGGTATCTGTCAAAAAAAGGAGCCGCCTCACGGCGGCTCCTTGCGTTTTCGGGGCGCATCCGGGTTACTTAACCGTCATGCCCTTTTCCTTGTAAAACTTGGCGGCGCCGGGGTGCAGGGGCACGGTCAGGCCTTCCAGAGCGGTTTTCAGGGTGATTTCCTTGCCCTTGGCATGGGAGGCCTGAACGTCTTTAATATTGTCAAAAAGCGTCTTGGTGAAATTGTAAATGACCGTTTCGGGCACCGTGTCGTAGGTAACCAGAATGGCCATGACCGCCGGGGTCTTGGTGACGGTGGTCACTCCTTTGTAGGTGTTGGCCGGCACGCTGCTGGCTATGAAATAGGGGTGGGCTTTGCTCAACTTGGCCAGGAAGGCGTCGTCAAAGCTGAGCATGGTGATGTCCTTGGTTGTGGCAAGGTCCATGATGGAAGCTG
The DNA here is from genome assembly GCA_031551765.1 of Desulfovibrionaceae bacterium. GTDB lineage: Bacteria > Desulfobacterota > Desulfovibrionia > Desulfovibrionales > Desulfovibrionaceae > JAVBNC01. Next base: position 2,864 of record JAVBNC010000144.1, on the reverse strand, counting down.
TGGGGTAGCCGGCCACCACAAAGCCCGCGTCGATCTGGTTGTCCTTGAAGCGGCTGGTGACAGCGCCAAAGTCCAGGTAATCCACCTTCATTTCGCTGTACTTGATGCCGGCCACCTGGAAAATGGCCTGCGCGTCGCCTTCCGTGCCGGAGCCGGGGGCGCCTATGCCCACCCGCTTGCCCTTGAGGTCGTTGATGGTTTTAATGTTGGAAGACTTGGCCGTAATAAGCTGGATATGCTCCGGATACAGGGAGGCCACCGCGCGCAGGCTCTTGACCGGGGACTTGAACATCTGTTGCCCGTTGTAGGCCCAGAACGCGGTGTCGTTCTGCACAAAGGCGATCTCGATTTCCTTTTTTCCGATCAGGTTGATGTTGGCCACGGCCGCGTTGCCAGTTTCCGCGGTGGCCTGCAGATCGGGGTGCTTGCTCACCGCTTGAGCAATAGCGCCGCCAATGGGGTAATAGGTGCCGGATGTGCCGCCCGTGGCAATGGAAACAAAGGCTTTCGCCGCGTGGGCGAAGCCGCTGCAACTTAGCACGGCGAGCACCGTAATCGCCAGAATAAGCCCGTGTTTTCTTGATTTCATAATTCGCTTTCTCCTGTTTGCGTTACGGGGTCAGACAATCTTTTTTCCCGGAACCGCTGGATAAAGTGCACGACCGCCAGAACGGCCAGGCCGAAAATATCCGTTGCGGTTCCGGGGTCCAGCAGGCCTAGAGCGCCCAGCAAAGCGAGCGCTCTTAGCCACCAGGGCATGGAAATTTTATAAAAGCCTATGGTGCACATGGCCAGCAGGAACACCCCAATAAGTGCGGTGGTAATGGCCTGGGCCATGGCCAGAGGCGTGGCCCCCACAAAAAGCAGAATGGGGTTGAACACATAAATATAGGGCACAATAAGCCCCGCCAAGGCAAGTTTGAAGGCAACCCCGCCTGTGCGCATGGGGTCGGCCCCGGCAATGCCCGCTCCAGCGTAAGCGGCAAGCGCCACCGGCGGGGTGAGGTCGGCCGCGATACCGAAGTAAAAGACGAACATGTACGCGGCAATGGGCGGCACGCCGAGCTGAAGCAGGGCGGGAGCGGCCATGGTGCTGGTGACGATGAAGTTGGCCGTGGTGGGCAGGCCCGTTCCCAGCAGAATACTGGCGCACATGGTCAGCAGCAGGGTGGGCAGCAGCATGCCGCCGGCCAGGGCCACAATGCCGCCTGCTATGCGCAGGGCCAGGCCGGTCAGGGTGCCGGTGCCCACCACCATGCCCACGCAGGCGCAGGCGCAGGCAACACTGAGAGAAGCCCTTGCGCCGCTTTCAAAAGCTTCCATGAGCTTTCTGGGCGTGAGGCGGGTTTCCTTGTTCAGCCAGGAGAGGACGATACAGGTGATAATGCCGTAAAAGGCAGCCATCAGCGGCGTGTACCCGGCCAGCAGGAAATAGATGATGGCCGCGAGCGGCAACAGCAGAAATCCTTTGGTGCGCAGTAAATACCAGACATTGGGCAACTGCTCGCGAGACAAGCCTTTTAGTCCCAGCCTTCTGGCTTCGAAATGCACTTGGATCATGACCGCGCTGTAGTAGAGCAGGGCGGGCACAATGGCCGCTATGGCCACGTTGATGTACGGCTCGCCAAGAAACTGGGCCATGATGAAAGCCCCGGCCCCCATGACCGGGGGCATGATCTGCCCGCCGGTGGAAGCCACCGCTTCCACGGCACCGGCAAAATGCGGCCGGTAGCCCACGCTTTTCATCAGCGGGATGGTGAACATGCCCGTGGTGCAGACGTTGGCCACGGAAGAGCCGGAAACCGTGCCCATCAGGCCGGAAGCCACCACCGCCACCTTAGCCGGGCCGCCCGTGGACCACCCGGCCAGCGCCAGGGAGAGGTCGATAATAAATTTGCCCATGCCCGTCTTTTCCAGCACCGCGCCGAAAAGGATGAACATGAACACGAAGGTGGAGGAAACCTCCAGCGGCGTGCCGAAAATGCCTTCCGTGCCCAGGTACATGTGGTTGACGATACGCGAAATGCTGAACCCCCGGTGCGAGAACATTTCCGGCAGCGAGCGGCCGAAATAGCAGTACAGAAGCGCTGCTATGGCCAGACTGGAAAGTACAGGATTGGAAATACGGCGCGTGGCTTCCAGAAGCAGCAGAATGAGCAGAAAGCCCATGAACAGGTCCAGGTCCGTGGGCAGGCCCGCCCGGCCGGTAAGCTCAACGTAATTCACCACCAGATACATGCTGGAAGAGACGGCGGTCCCGGCCAGGATAAAGTCGTACCAGGGGATGGAATGTTTTGATTTTGCGTTTTGTTTTGGAGGATAGAGCAGGATGGTCAGGGCCAGGGCAAAGGAAAGATGCACCGCACCCTGCGTTTGGGCGGGCAGCAAGCCAAAGCCGGAAGTGTAAAAATGAAAGCAGGCCATGCTCACGGCAAGCACGGTAATCAAAAGCGCTTGCCAGCCGGTGAGCTGCCGGAAACGCGATTCCGTGTCGTACTTACGCATAAGATCATCAAAATCGATGCTGCCGGGGCCTTGGGGCGGCGGGGATTTGGGAGATTCTGTCATGGTCGCTCCGGCAGCCAAAAGGTGCGAATGATGAGAAACCAAGTGCAGCCGTTGACACAATGGACTACACGGCGATGTTGTGCGTGAAAAAAATCCCAATATAGTAAACAAATAACAACTAATCGATTTTTTTTCAATAAAACACTTTGTGGATTTGATGGTAATCCCCCCGAAAAAAAGTAGCGTTTTGAAGTAGAATTTCCGAGAATAAACAGCACGGAGATTTTGCATGAAAACGTCCCGATTTTCCGACAGCCAGATTCTGGCGATTTTGAAGCAGGCTGAGAATGGGGTTC